>DAOMFI010000175.1:0-5785 GCA_035429725.1 Burkholderiaceae bacterium
CGCCAATCAGCCGATCGCGGTCGCGCCAGTGCCGGTGCGGCTTCGCGGCCCCAGCCTGCGTCGCGGCCTGCGCCGTCCGCGCGTCCGTCAGGTGGTGGCGCTCCGCGTGGCGGCGGCGGTGGCCGCGGCGGCGGTCGTCGCTAGAAGGAAGTGACGATGAAGACGCACAACTCGTTTCTGCAGCAGCGGACCGACGACCTCATGGGTGAGCCGATGAACCTGAAATTCCGCCTTGCCGCCGCATCACTGGCGGTCGCCGCACTGCTGCCGGGCATTGCCGCGGCACAGAAGTCGTTTCCCAGCGCCGAAGCCGCGGGCAACGCCCTTATCGAAGCTGTCGCCACCAACGACAGCGACGCCAAGCGGGAGATCCTGGGCGCGGACTACCAGCGCTTCATTCCGCCGGAGTCGGTCGACGCCGACGACCGCACCGCCTTTCTCTATGCGTCCTCGAAGGGCCGCAAGATCATCGCGGACGGCCCGGAGATGGCGCACCTGTCGGTCGGCACTGAAGGATGGACGCTGCCGGTCCCGATCGTGAAGTCCGCGAAGGGCTGGAGCTTCGACGTCAAAGCGGGTGCCGAGGAAATGCGCATCCGCCGCATCGGCCGCAACGAGCTTGCGGCGATGCAGGCACTGCTCGCTTACTTCGATGCACAGAAGGACTACGCGTTGGTTGACCGCAATGGCGACGGCGTTCTGGAGTACGCGCAGCGCTTCGCGAGCACGCCCGGCAACCGTGACGGGCTGTTCTGGCCCAACGATCCGGCGAGCCCGCTTGGGCCGCTCTACGGCAACGAGACGAAGGACGGCATCTATCACGGCTACCGGTTTCGCATCCTCAAGTCGCAGGGGCCGGCAGCGCGCGGCGGCGCGCGCGACTTCGTGGTGAAGGGACGCATGACGCAGGGCTTTGCCGCCGTCGCCTGGCCGGCCAAATGGAACGACACGGGCGTCATGACCTTCATCGTCAGCCACGATGGCAACGTCTACCAGAAGAATCTCGGCGCCGGCACCGACGCCGCAGCGCGCGCGATGAAGACCTTCAATCCGGACAACTCCTGGACGCGGGTTCCTGACAGCGTCCTGATCGCGAAGCCCTAGTTCATTCCCGTGCGACGCGTCGCTGCCAGACGCGTCGTGTGGTGAAACCCGCGGCGACACCCCCCAGGCGCGATGCACGCGCCCAGCCCCGCGCTCTCCCATAGCCGCGACCGGCGCCTGATCTACGGCGCCGCCTTGCTGCGCGGTCTGGCCGCTGGCGCCATCAGCGTGCTGGCGGCGGTTTACCTCGCCAAGCGCGGCTTTCCGGCAGACGACATCGGTGTTGTGCTCAGCGCCGGCATGGCCGGCGTGTTCGCCGGAACCGCCTACGGCACCTTTCTCGCCGATCGCGTCGGCCGCCGCCGCAGCCTTGTGGGGCTGGCGCTGCTCGCGGCAGCCGGCGGCGCCGCGCTCGCCTGGGTCGATTCCCTCTGGGCGGTCGCAGTTGCCGCCTTCGTCGGCATGCTGAGTACGCAGGGCTCCGACCGCGGGGCCGCCCAGGCGCTCGAAGTCTCGATCCTGCCGTCCACGACGACCGACGCCGAACGCACGCGCGTCTATGCCTGGTACAACGCGCTGGCCGACGCCGGCGGCGCCGCCGGCGCGCTGCTGGCGGCCCTGCCGGCCGTGCTGCAGTCGCGCCTCGAAATGTCCGAGCTGCGCGCCTACGATGCGACGATCTTCGTCTACGCCGCGCTGCTGGTCGGCGTTGCGCTGCTGTATGCGCGGCTGTCGCGCGCGACCGAGCCGGCAAGCACGACGACAGCGGGTCTGTCTGCCCACGGCCTGCCGCCCACTGCGCGCCGCAGCGTCTGGCGCTTTGCCGGGCTGTCGGCAATGGATTCGGTGGGCGGCGGCTTCATCGGCTCGGCGCTGATCGCCTACTACCTCTACGCGCGCTTCGGCGTCGGTGCCGGCGCCCTCGCGCTGCTGTTCGCCGCGGCGCGCGTGATGACGGTGCTGTCGCACTTCGCGGCCGCGTGGCTGGCGCAACGGATCGGGCTGGTCAACACGATGGTGTTCACGCACATTCCATCGAGCCTGCTGCTGCTGACGCTGCCGATCGCGCCGACCTTCACGGTCGCGGCCGCGCTCTTCATTCTGCGCGAAGGCCTGTCGGAGATGGACGTGCCGACGCGGCAGTCCTACCTGATGGCGATTGTGCCGCCGCACGAACGCGCATGGGCGTCGGGCCTGACACAGCTCGCGCGCGCAGCCGGCCGGATGATCGCGCCCGCGTTTGCCGGCGCTGCGATGCACGCTGGGGCCCTCTGGCTGCCGCTGGCGGCGGGCGCGACGATCAAGATCGCTTACGACCTGCTGCTGTGGCGTGCCTTCCGCGCGACCAAGCCCCCCGAGGAACGCTGAACCCTACCCGTGCGGTCCAGCACGCGCGGCTTCAGCTTTGCAGGCCGGGCGTTGACCTAGGACAGCAGAGAGCCGCACCCGGTGCTTGCGCACCGGCGCCAGCGTCGAATAATCGAACTCATGGCGCTGACACGGAGCGGGGCACCACCCCGACAGACGATGAAACGACTGCTTTGCATCGCTTTCGCGCTCGCGGCAACGACCGCGCTTGCCCAGGAGGCGGCCTACAAGGTCGAGGGCGACGGCATACCGAAGCCGCTAACCAACACGCCCGGCGTGGCGGCCCGTGGCAAGGCGCTGATCGCGGCCAAGGGCGCGGCCAACTGCCTCGAGTGCCACACGATCAAGAAGGACAAACTGAACGGCGGCACGAAGGGCCCTGCGCTGGACGGCGTCGGCGCCGTGCTGACCCCGGCACAACTGCGCCTGACCGTCGTCGACTTCGCGCGCGTGAATCCGAAGGTGACGATGCCGAGCTTCCACAAGAGCGCATCCATCCTCTCTGCGGGCGATGGCAAGCCGACGCTGAGCGCACAGGAAGTGGAAGACGTCGTCGCCTACCTCAGTACCCTGAAGTAAGGCTCTCCCGCCAGGCGCGTGCAGCGCGCGCCAGGTTGGGCCGTCAACGGGTTCGCCGCGCCAGGCACCGCGGCGATGCTTTACTTCTTCGCAGCGGCAGGCTGGCCGCCGAGTGGCAGCGGCTTCAGCGATCGCAGATAGGCGATCAGCGCCTTCATATCCTCGTCGCTGATGTTCCGGTACCAGTTGAACGCCATCGGTGGCTTGAGCGCAGATCCGTCGCGACTCTTGCCCTCGCGGATCGCGCGCGCGATCTCAGAATCGCTCCAGTCCTTCAGTCCGGTCGGCGTGAGGTTGCGCGAGACTGAAACGCCCCATGGCCCCTTGAATGGGTTGCCGCCGGAACCCAGCCGCGTCCGGTCGACTCCCGTCTCGGTCCAGGGTGTGTGGCAATCCATGCAGTGGCCGAGTGGACCGGCGAGGTAGGCGCCGTACTGGACCAGGTTGCTACGCGGCGGCGCGAGGATGGGGGACTGGATCGGCGGCCCATAGGCAGGCGGCAGCTTGATGCGGTACTCCGACTTCGGCACCACATGCTTTACCGGAGGTTGGGCGCGCAGGTAGGCGGCGATGGCGCGTACGTCATCGTCCGACATGCCACGGTAGAACTCGAACGGCATCGGCGGGCCGATGAGGCTGCCGTCTGGGCGAATGCCTTCCCGGATCGCGCGAACCAGCTGCGCCTCCGTCCACTTGCCAATACCGGTTTCGACATCGGGCGTGATGTTGCGGGCGTAAGCCCGGAACGGCTCCTCGTCGAACAGCTCACCGCCCGAGAGGCCCAGCGCGGGCAGGGGTCGTCCCTGCTGGTCGCGCTGCACGTGACAATTGCCGCACGCGACGATGCTGTTTACCAGGTAGGCGCCGCGCTCGACAAGCTTCGTGTCCTGGGCGATGGCCGGCGACACGCACAGGACGAGCAGTGTCCAGGCAGCAGTGCAAATGGCGGTGCGCATGGGCTTCACCTTTGCGGAACAGGAGGAAGCGCGCATCTTCCCTCCAGTGGAGCACAGCTGCCTAGCGATTGTTACGCCGCACAGTGAGACGCGGACCAGCGGTCGGCTCCAAAGGGGGTTCGCGCTCGATACCGTACTTCGCTGCGCGACCCTGGACGGCCTGTCGGGCCGTTACCAGCGCAACATGGTGCGGCCCAACAACGCGCCGGCGGCGGCCGGGATCAACACACCGGCCACGTACCAGACTGCGAGGAATGGAGCGGCGAGTTCCGGGCAGTGCAGCGCATAGACCGCGGCCGCCGCACCACCGGCCAGCAGGCCGGCCGCGGCCCCGGCGCGCGCTGGCCGCGTCGGGGCCATCGTGCGCAGCGCGACGAGCCCCGCCAGCAGCATCGGCAGGGACAGCAGCGCGATGTTGAACGAGCACACGCGCCAGGTGGCGCCGAACACAAGCGCGGCGCGGTCAGTAGCAGGCGCCAGCAGCAGGGCCACCACTCCCAGCAACCACAGCGCAGCGATCGGCAGCAACCAGGCACGTGCCACCGGGCCGAGGGACTGACCGGGTCGCGCCATCCTGACGACTCCACGGGCCGCCAGTGCGGCGACCGCCACGCCGAAGCCCAGCTTGACCCAGAACATGCCGCGACCGAGATAGGCCGGCAAGTCCGGATTGAGACCCATCTTATGAAGCATCAGGCCGGCCGCGACAGCGACGCCGCCCGCCAGGACCCACGCGAGCACACGGCTGAATCGACGCGCATCGACCGACTCGACGTTCGCCGCTAGTACTGCGATGAGCTCGTCGGTCTTCATCGTGATTCCCGCAGCCTGGCCGCGAGAAGCTTGAGCCCGCGGTGCACGCCGATCTTCACTGCTGACACCGACAGGCCCGTGCGCCGCGCGGCTTCTGCCACCGACACGCCTTCGATCTTGACGTACTGGATCGGCAGTCGCTGTCTGTCGGGCAGCTCCGCGAGCAGCACGGCGAGGTCGCGCCGCGCCTCATGGGCGGCAGCGTGCGCCTCGGAAGCGAGTTCGTCGAGGTCTTCATCGATCGGGTCGTGCAGTGCCTCGCGGCCAGCCCGCCCGCGCAGCAGATCGACGAGCTTGTAACGGGCGATCGCAAACATCCAGGGCGTCACGGGCTGGCCCGGGTCATAGGTATCGCGCTTGTTGTGCATTGCCAGCAACGTCTCCTGCACCAGATCCTCGACATCGTCCGGAAAATTGGCGAGGCGCCGCCGAAAAAACGGCCGCAGTACCGATGCCGCCTCACGCAGAAATCCGGCATAGGCCGCCGCGTCTCCGCGCTGCCCCGCAACCAGCCGTTCCCGCAACTGCGCCTCGCGGCCGTCGCTCACGCGACTTGCGTGGGGCCTGTCCATGGGTTCGGGGACCGACATCGTTCGGTTACACCGGCATCGAGAAATATTTCTGCCGGTGACTGTAACGCGCAGGCGTGGTCAAGCGAATAAGCATGCAGGCCGGCGCGGGGGTCGCACCGGCTCAACCCAGAGACATCAGGAGAACACCGCATGAAGCAGACACTCGCCGTCACCGCCTTCGCGTTTGCCGCGATCACCGCCGGCGCCGCCATGGCGCAGGACAAGGGCGCCTCCATCAAGGGCGAAAAGGAGCGCTGCTACGGCGTCGCCAAGGCCGGGCAGAACGACTGCGCCGCCGGGCCGGGCACCACCTGCGCCGGCACTTCGAAGGTCGACTACCAGGGCAACGCCTGGAAGTACGTCCCCAAGGGCACTTGCACCACGATGACGACACCCAAGGGCAAGGGCTCGCTTGAGCCGATGAAGAGCTGATCGCGGTTGCCGCGGCCCGGA
>DAOMFI010000176.1:0-5700 GCA_035429725.1 Burkholderiaceae bacterium
CGCAGCGAAGCGGAATGAGCGAGCAAACGGACGTTGATGTTGCGGTCGTTGGCGCTGGCGTGGCCGGCCTGGCCACTGCGCTCGGCCTGGCCCAGCAGGGCCAGAAGGTGTCGCTCGTCGGACCGCGGGCCCGCATGCAGGTTCACTCGGACAGCGCTCCGTTCGACAGTCGGATCTATGCCGTGGCGCCGGCGACGGTTGATTTGCTGGAGCAGCTTTCGGTCTGGAAGCGGGTTGACGATGCACGCTGCACGCCGGTCGAGCGCATGCGGGTCTTCGGCGATCGTGGCAATGAGCTGACCTTCGACGCCTACGGTGCGACCGTCGAGCGACTGGCGACGATCGTCGAAGAGTCGGAGCTGCTGCGCGTGCTCGACGCGGCCTGCGACTTCCAGCCTGCGATCACGCGCGTCGACGCCGCATTCGACTCTTACGCGATCGAGGGCGATTCCGCCCGCGTGCGACTGGGCGACGGTGCGCGACTCGAGGCTCGGCTGCTCATCGGCGCGGACGGAGCGCAGTCGGCCGTGCGTGCGGCGGCGGGTCTCAGCGCCAGCGTGACGGACTACCGGCAGACCGCTGTCGTCACCAATCTGGCCTGCGAACGCGCGCATCTGAACACGGCCTGGCAGTGGTTCACCGACGAGGGCGTGGTTGCGCTGCTGCCATTGCCTGGCAATCATGTGTCGCTGGTGTGGTCGGCGCCGACTTCGCTGGCACAGGAGCTTGCCGCGCTCGAACCCGCGGCGCTGGCCAGCCGGGTGACGGATCGCTCCGCGGCGGCGCTCGGAGCGCTGTCGCCCGCGGGACCGGCACAGGGATTCCCGCTGCGGCTTGTCGTCGTCAGCCGTTTGGTTGCGCCCCGCGTCGCGCTGGTCGGCGACGCCGCGCATGTCGTGCATCCGCTCGCCGGGCAGGGACTCAACCTGGGCCTGCAGGATGTCGGCGCATTGCTCGAAGTGATCCGCGGGCGCGAGGCTTTTCGCGACATCGGAGACACGGTTCTGCTGCGACGATACGAGCGCAATCGTGCCGAGCCGATCGCCCTGATGCGCGCCACCACGGATGGACTGGCGCGCCTGTTCGGCATGGATGACGCGCTTGCGCGCTTCATCCGCAATGCGGGGCTGACAGCGGTGGATCGGGTTGGGCCGCTGAAGAACCTGCTGGTACGCCAGGCGCTCGGTTGAACTCGACCGGCGGTTGACGGTCTGACGGGCTTCGACCTGTGCGGCCGCTACACTTCGCCGCCAATTTTCTGGAGATCGCAATGAATCGTTGGTTGCAGCGTGCCGCCTTGCCGGCCCTGGCCCTGCTGTGCAGCGTGGCCCTGGCCCAGGCGCCGAAAGGAGACGCGCCGAAGGGCGCACCGGCGGCAGGCAGCCCGGAAGCCCAGGTGGCGGCGCGCTTCGCGGAGCGGTCCGGCATGAAGGCCGACCAGGTGTTCCGTGGCCCCGGCGGATTGTTCGAGGTGCTTGTTCGCGGCGAGATCTACTACGTCGACCCGGCGGTGAACTTCGTCATCACCGGCCGCATGTTCGACACCAAGACGCGCGAGGACCTGACCCAGAAGCGGCTCGACACGGCGCTGCGGGTGGACTTCAAGTCGCTGCCTTTCGACCGCGCGATCAAGACCGTGCGCGGCAACGGTTCGCGTGTGCTGGTGACGTTCGAAGACCCGAACTGCCCGTACTGCAAGAAGCTGTGGCAGAACATGCAGCAGCTGAACAACGTGACGATCTACACCTTCCTGTACCCGATCCTTTCGCAGGAGTCGCAGGAGAAGTCGAAGGCGATCTGGTGCGCCAAGGATCGGGCCGCCGCGTGGGACGACTACATGGTTCAGGGCAAGGCGCCTTCGGCGGCCGCGGCTGACTGCAAGACGCCGCTCGAGCAGAACCTCGCGCTCGGGCGCGACTACGGCATCAACGGCACGCCGACCATCATCTTCGCGGACGGCGGTCGCAGCGGCGGCGCAATGCCGATGGAAGCCATCGAGCAACGCCTCGGCACTGCGAAGAAGTAGCGCCGGCGGCCTCAGCGCCGCAGCAGCGACTCGGGCGTGTTGCCTCTGGGCACGAGCAGCCAGGCGCTGACCTCGTGCTTCTGGCGGCCGGCGATGCTGCCGGCCGCGCTGCCGAATCCCCAGAAGAAATCGAAGCGCAGCGGCCCACGGATCGCGCCTCCGGTGTCCTGCGCGAGCATCGGCCGCGTCAACGCAGCGCCGGTTGCAGGGTCGGTCGTGGCGATGACAACCGGCGCGCCGAGCGGGATGTGGCGCGCATCGGCGGCGACCGAGTAGCCCGGTGTCAGCGGAACGCCGAGCGCCCCGACGGGGCCGGTCGCCGGATCGCCGAGCGGCAGTTCGCGGAAGAATACGAAGCTGGGGTTCTGGTCCAGCAATTCCTTGGCGCGTGACGGGTTGAGCGCCACCCAGGCCTTGATGCTCTCCATCGAGGCCTGGTCCAGTGTCAGTTCGCCCTGTTCGACCAGCCAGCGTCCGATCGAGCGATAGGGGTGGCCATTCTGATCGCCATAGGCCACCCGGATCATGCTGCCATCGGCGAACTGCACGCGCCCGGAGCCCTGAACCTGCAGGAAGAAAGCGTCAATGGGATCATCGACCCAGACCAGCTCGTTGCCGGCCAGCAGTTCGCCGTTCGTGATGTCGGCGCGCGAAGGGTAGGGAACGACGCGCCGTCCCTGCAGCTTGCCGCGCAGGCGCAGCGTCGAGAGTTCCGGATACACGCTGCCGAGATCGATGGTGAGCAGGTCGGCCGGCACACGGTAAATCGGCGTGCCGAACTTCTCGCTGCGGCTGCGGCTGCCGCGCAGCAGCGGTTCGTAGTAGCCCGTCATCAGCCCGACATCCCGCGTTTCGACTTCGCGTTCCGCTTCGATGCGCTGCACGCGCACCCGATAGGCGTCGAAGCGGGTGGCGAAGAATTTCTGCACGCTCGCGCCATTGCGACCATCGACGGTCGCAGCCTGCGCGCATACGTCACGCCAGGCCTCGCGCTGACCGAGCGCGCGGCAGCTCTGCTGGAACGCAGTCCAGGCCGCGACCCAGTCCTCCGTGCGTGTCGCGGGCAGGCGCTCGAAGGCAACCGGTTCGTACACGGCGCGAACCTCGGCCGCCGGAGCGGGTGCTGGTGCGGGTGCGGGCGGGACCGGTGGTCGCGGCGACGGCGGCGCTGGAGGGCGCACGGCACAGCCAGCGAGCACGAGGGACACCAGCAGGGCCGCACCGAGGCGGCCCCTACAATGTGCAGCGACAGGAAGGGACGTCATGTGGCTCATTCTGCTTGAAGCGGCGCTCGCACTCGGGGCGCTCGTGTTCATCGTCTGGTGGACGATGTTCCACAAGCCCGGTCGCAAGCGGCCGCGGGACCGGTAGCCGGGACGCCCCGCGGCCCGGGATGCTCTGCCGCATGCGGCAGAGAATTGACCGGTGCGGCGTGAGCGAGGCGTCGCCGCCAACCGTCAGTGCAGCGTACGCGGCGTCGACAGCACGAACTCGGGGATCGGCGCTTCAAAGGCCGTGCCGTCGTCGGCAACGCACTGGTAGCTTCCTCGCATGGACCCGACCGGGGTGGGCAAGGGGCAGCCACTCGTGTACTCGAACGCTTCGCCCGGCTGCAGTACCGGCTGCTCTCCGACAACGCCCGCGCCACGCACCTCCTCGACCGCATTGTTGCCATCGGTGATGATCCAGTGGCGCGAGATCAGCTGCGCGGTGTGTTCACCGGTATTGCGGATCGTCACCGTGTACGCGAACACATACCGCTGCTCGTCGGGGTTGGAATGCTCGACGAGGTACTGCGGGCGCACGTCGACGGAAAATTCGTACTTGGCCATGGTCCCCCGGCGCCATTGCGCTGGTCATGTAGCTGGCAAGAACAGAGCTTTACGGCCCTTAGAATAGCTGTGCCCCGGTTAGTTTCCGGGCGTCGATGACAGGATCTCCCCGATGGCTGCTTCTTTCCGCATTGCTCCGAGCATTCTCTCGGCCGACTTCGCGCGGCTGGGCGAGGAGGTCCGGGCCGTCGTGGCCGCCGGCGCCGACTGGATCCACTTCGATGTCATGGACAACCACTACGTGCCGAACCTGACCATCGGCCCGCTCGTGTGCGAAGCGATCCGGCCGCACATCGAGGTGCCGATCGACGTGCACCTGATGGTCAGGCCGGTGGACCGCATCATTCCGGACTTTGCCAAGGCCGGAGCCAACATCATCACGTTTCATCCCGAGGCGTCCGAACATGTCGACCGCACGCTGGCGCTGATCCGCGACGCGGGCTGCCGGGCCGGTCTCGTGTTCAATCCGGCCACGCCATTGGCGTGGATGGATCATGTGATGGACAAGCTCGATGTCGTCCTGCTGATGTCCGTCAATCCCGGCTTTGGCGGCCAGAAGTTCATTCCCGAGACATTCGCCAAGCTGCGCGCCGTGCGCGAGCGCGTGGAGGCCCATCGCCGCGAGACCGGCCGCGCGATCCTGGTCGAAGTCGACGGTGGCGTGAAGGCCGACAACATCCGAGCGGTAGCAGAGGCCGGCGCCGATACGTTCGTTGCCGGCAGTGCCGTGTTCGGCGCCCGCGATGCCGATGGTGGCTATCGCGGCATCATGACGCGATTGAGGCAGGAACTCGCCGCGGCGGAAGGCGCGCCATGACGGCGCCGTGGCCGGCGCGCGCCGTATTGATTGACCTCGACGGCACGCTGCTCGACACGGTTCCCGATCTCGCTGCGGCCGTCAATGCCATGCGGGCCGAGCTGGGTCAGCCGGCCATTCTGACCGCGACCGTCGCAAGTTACATCGGCAAGGGGGCCGACGTGCTGGTGCATCGCGTGCTGACCGGCACTCTCGACGGGCGCGCCGCGCCGGATCAGTTCGTGCGCGCGAAGGAATCCTTCTACCGCCACTATCGGCGCTTCAACGGGCATGCGGCGCTCGTGTTTCCCGGAGTGCCCGGTGCGCTCGCCGACATGCAGGCGCGTGGTTTGCGTCTGGCCTGCGTCACGAACAAGCCGCGCGAGTTCACGCTCGATCTGCTGGAGCGCGTGGGTCTCGTCGAGAATTTCGAGGTCATCATCAGCGGCGACGACACGGTCGAGAAGAAGCCGCATGCGGCCCCGGTGCTGGCTGCGTGCGAGAAGCTCGCGGTGTCGCCTGCGGAAGCGGTGATGATCGGCGACTCCGAAAACGACCTGCTTTCGGCCCGCGCGGCCGGATGCCGGGCGATCCTCGTCGAAGGCGGCTACAACGAGGGCGTGGCAGTCGGTGCGCTGCCGGCCGATGCTATAGTGGAATCGCTGCCGGATGCTGCACGACTCATCGCCGCGCCGGCAACCTGATCCACGAAATCGATGAATCACCGCGACTCTCGCGATTCCGTTTCCCTCGGGGCATGGCGCAAGGCCTGGTGCCGGTTCTGGCACGCCCAGGGGGTCTGGTCCTGGCGCCGCTAACTGACTGACTGCCGCGCTGTGCGCGGCCTCCCGTTGGTGTTCCTAGGCGCAGCGCCCGCTGCGCGTGACTCGCAGGTGACGTGTGACCGAACTTGAATTCAAGGCTCTGGCGGCACAGGGCTACAACCGCATCCCGGTGATCGCGGAAAGCTTCGCCGATCTTGAAACGCCCCTTTCGCTCTACCTGAAGCTCGCCAACGAGCCCAACACCTTCCTGCTCGAGTCGGT
>DAOMFI010000177.1:0-5686 GCA_035429725.1 Burkholderiaceae bacterium
CTGATCGAGCAGCAGCGGAATGCTGGCGCTCGAGGTATTGCCCGTATCGGCGAACGATGCGCACAAGCGGCTCGGATCGATTCCGGTCTTGACGCAGGCCGGGATCAGTATGCGGGTGAGGTTGGCCTGGTGCGGGATCAGCCAGTCGATCCGCGTGCCCTCGCGCTGCACGCGCTCGATCTCCTCGACAAGAATGCGCGTTGCGCCGATGGCCACCGGTGGTCCGGCCATGAACCACCGCGCGGACTTGGGCACCTCGAGCGCCGGGTGCGCTGCCTGCATGCCCATGCCCTTGACCATCGCGATGGTCTGCGAGTCGATCATCGAACTGGCGCGCACGGCGCGCAACGTCGCGAGGCCGCGCACGTCGCGCGCCAGCAGCAGTCCCGCCGCCGCGTCGCCGAAGAGCGTACTCGTGCCGAACGACAGCGGATCGTAGGCAATGCAGCGCGACGAGAATTCCAGCGCCACACAGGCCACGCGACGGTAGCCGAGCGCCTGCATGACGCTGCTGCCGATCGCAAGGGCGTACATGAATCCCGTGCAGGCATTGCTGCCGACATCGAGTACGAACGGCGCGCCGAGTTCGGAATGCCGGACCCGTGCCGCCGCGACGATCTGTTGCGACAGTCCGGGAAACCCGTGCGCGCTCGAAGATGACACGATGATCGCGTCCAGCTCGGACCACGACTGCCCGGCCATCAAGCGCTCGAGAAGCTCGGTCCCGACCGTTACCGGAGACTCGTCCGGTGCAAAGAAGTGCCGCGACCGAAGTCCCGTCTTCTTCTCGATCAGCTCGGCGCGTTCGCGGATGCGCGCAACGATCTCGGCCGACTCCTCGTCGTCGATCTCGACACCGTCCAGCAGGAGCTGCCCGATGTCGTGGTTCGAAACGATGGCCTCCGGCAACGTGCTGGCCGTGGCAATGATCGAAAAGGACGGTCCCAATGAAGCCTCTTCCGGTTCATTCGCCGCACGGGTTTCGTGCGGCCGGCCTTGGATCGTACTCCGCGGAGCACAGTGATCACGCCGGCAGTCCGGTTCCTCATGGGCTGGACCCGTGCTCGCCGCAGGCCAGCCGCCGGCGCGCGGACGGCGCGCCCATCGGTAGCCCTAAGTCCCCCTTCTCATCAGCGTGCCCGCGATGCGTCGGAGCAGCCACTTCGGCGTCGCGCGGGAGGCGAGCGTCACGGCCTGGTTGACCCGCCCCGGCACCGCGACGACCGCGCCCTCCATGCACGCCCGGTACGCCTCGTCGGCCACCTCATCCGCGTCACCGATCAGCAGTCCGGGCAGCTTCGCGAGCCGTGCATTCTCCCGCGTCGCACTGCTCAGCATGTTGGTAGCGGTGATGCCTGGGCATAGTGCAGTGACCGTGACCCCGGAGCCGCTCAACTCCTCCGCAAGCGATTCGGTCAGCGACAGCACAAAGGCCTTGGTCGCCGCGTACGTCGCCAGCGTCGGCACCGGCTGGAAGGCGGCAATGGAAGCCACGTTGAGGACACGCCCCCGTTTACGCGCGCACATCGCCGGCAGGAAGTGCGCGAGCATCGCCGTCAACCCTGAAACATTGAGGTCGATTAAGGCCTGATGACGCTCGGAGCGTATCGCGGTGAAGCGCCCCTGCTGCAGCACGCCCGCGTTGTTCACCAGCACGTCGACGCGTACCCGTTTGCGTTTCAACTCCGCCGCCAGCGACTGGGCCGCCCCGGGCCGGGCGAGATCCGCAGTCAGTACCCAGGTCTTGACACCGTATTCGGCCGCCAGCGTGGCCGCCAGCGATTCGAGTGCTGCCCGGTTGCGCGCCACCAGCACGACCGGGTGACCAGATCGCGCGAATCGCTTTGCCAGCGCCTGTCCGATGCCGGACGAGGCACCGGTGATGAGCGCAGTTTCGATCTGCGGCTTCCTGGATGTGACCATGGGTTACTCCTCTGCTCGTATGCGCGTCTGGCGCAGATCAGACTCCGAACCGCGATCGTCGTGGTCCGGCTCAGTTCAATCGATCACCCGCCGACGCAGCGCCTTGACCTGCCCGCGTTGCACTTTCGTCTCGACCCGCTTGCGACGGGACGTGGCCGAGGGCCGCGTGGGCCGACGCGTGCGCGGAATTTCGGCCGCCGCATCGATGAAGGCCCGCAGTCGTGCGATCGCCTCCGCCCGATTCTTCTCCAGGCTGCGATAGGACTGTGCCTTGATGACGATGACGCCCTCGTCGCTGATGCGCTGATCGCGCCGTGCCAGCAGCCGCTGCTTCAGTTCGTCCGGCAGCGACGAGGCGCGGACGTCAAAGCGCAGGTGAACCGCATTGGAAACCTTGTTGACGTTCTGACCACCCGCGCCCTGCGCTCGAATCGGCTGCAGCTCGATTTCGTCTTCCGCGAGGGCGTAGGCAATGAAGGGCACGCCGTGAGCTTAGAACTTCAAGCGGGAATGCGCTCGCCGAGACTTCGCGAGGCACGCTTGGCGGCGAAAGACGCGTCGCCGCTTTCCTCACGCTATTCCCGATGTTCCGTGTCCCAGGCGGTCAGCGAAACCGCGGCGCCCGAACGGAGGGTGTTATGTACCTCCGCCACTGCGTCGGTTTGCCGCAGCAACTCTTCAACAACCGCCCGGGTCGCCGGCGATTCCACGCGCACGCGATAGCGGATGTTCCGGGCCGCCAGCCCGACGCCGTCGAAATCGGCTTCGGCTTCGACGTCGACCGCATCGACGGCAATGCCCAGGCGCTCGGCCTCGCGATAGATGTCGTTGCAGCAGCACGTCGCAAGCGCCAGCATCAGGAACTCGCCGCCATTGACCCGCGAGCCCCGGCCAACATCTTTCGCGCTGATCGGCAGGATTTGCGACACGCCTTCCGTTGTGACTGTGACCCGGTGATCACGGTCGCGGTTATTCACACTTGCAGCGATCCTCACGTCGACCTCCTTGCCGGCCGCGGCTGATGCGGACCGGTCCTCTGGACATCAGTCGAGATACTTCCACGACACGGCCCCGTCGAAACGGCGAATGCGCAGGTCGCCCAGCGCTTCGGGATCGAAGTTCCTCACATTGACGGCCATGTGGCTGCCGGGCCGGGCGTCGAGCGGCTCCCAGTGAGTGATGCAGCCGCAGTGCCGGCAGCGGACCGTCCTGAGCGTCCTGTCGCCCCAGATGTATTCGTCCGTGTGTTCCGGGTGCCCCATGATGCGCACCGCTCCGACGTCGTAATACGCCCACAGGGCGCCCAGGCGCCGGCACAACGAGCAGTTGCAGACGGTGGCTTTCGCGGGCCGGGTCGGCAGTTCGATCCGGACGGCGCCGCAGTGGCAGGTTCCGGCAAGCATCATGGCGCTCTCCTTGATCGTCTGAATCATGCGCGCCGAAGCGGGCTTCGTCGGGGTGTTGCGCGCCGGCTGCGGTGTTCGCACTGACCTGTCAACCCGCCGCATTCCGAACCCACTCAGTTCATTCGGTCGTCGGCTTCTTTGCCAGCAAATCCCTGAGGCCCGCGAACGGCGCATGGGTCGACGCGGAGCCGACACGCGCGCTGCCGCGCACCTCGCCCTTCGCCTCGAGCTGCCGCTGGTGCTCGTTGTCGTGGCAATACAGGCACAGGAGTTCCCAGTTGCTGCCGTCGGGCGGATTGTTATCGTGATTGTGATCGCGGTGGTGGACGGTCAGCTCGCGCACGTTTTTGTGCGTGAACTCCCGTGCACAGCGGCCACAGATCCACGGGTAGAGCTTCAGGGCCTGTTCACGGTAGCCCTGTGCGCGCTCATCCGCCAGGCGTCGGGCTTCTGCCACGACGCGGTCCAGTCTTCGAGGGTCACCCGTCTTCATTCAATTTCAGGATCCGGTGCAGTGGTCGGGCAACTCAACGCGGCGGCACGCCCTCAGGGCTCTGATTCAACTTCAGCATGCGGACACACACCATCAGGCGTTGCGCGACAAACTCATTCATGGTCGCTGCGGCGACCAGACGCTTCGTCTCCGCCCGATAGCTTTCAGCGGCATGACCCGACTCGACGACCGCGAGACGCTGCAGGAGGTCGGCGATGGTGGCCCAGTCTGCGTCAGTCATCAGCGCTCTGTCGGCCGGCGTGCCGACACGGACCCAGCCGTCGATGTCGCCGCCAAACCGCATGAAAACCGTCAGCTTTTCTTCGGTGATCATGAATTCCCGGCTCAATCGAGCCGCAACGCGAGGCGCGCCCGCGACGAGATACAACTCGGCCCGACCTGCATCCAACCGCTGCCGGCCGCCGCGAATGCTTCGTCCGCCCGCGCCAGCGCGAAGACCGGCACGCCGGCCATCACGACAGCAGGATTCGTGCGATCAGCCTCGGCGCGCGGCAGCGACCCGACCTCGCCCGGCATCCTGCCGACAGACTTCGATCCCTCGCCTGACCGCACGCGAGCGCACTCAGGCGAGGTTGCGCAGCTCGCGCAGCGCGACGGACAGCATCGCGAGATCGGCGCCCTTGGTTTCGGCGAGTTCGCCCAGCATGCGACGCGCGCGATCGAGGGCGTGGGCCTGTTCGCGCTGCCACGGCTCCAGCCCTCCGGCCTGCAGTGCATCCGCCGTCAACTGCCGCTGCAAACTGGCAAGGTCATCGCTGGAGGCGGCCTTGGCCAGCGCCTGCCAGTAGCCGTCGGAGGGCAGCGCTGCAACCTGCGCACGCAGCCGCGCGAGTCCCAGTGAATCGCCGATCGCGAAGTAGGTCGAGGCCACCGTGTCGAGCGGCTGCCGCGCGGAGTCCGCCACCTCGGCCAGGTCCAGCGCCGCGAAGGTCGTCGCCGCCGCGGCGACGTCGAAAGCGAGGGCTTCGGGCACGCGCTGCTGCATGAAGCGCGCCTGCATCTCCTGAATGGGCGCACGCCACGACGCCGACTCCGGCGCCGCCCGCAGGTAGCGCAGCAGCGCGTCACAGGCCGTCCCGAAGCGCTCAATGGTCTGAGCCATCGGTTCGCCGAGGCGGCGTGACCGCAGGAACCACGTCGTAGCGCGGACCGTGCGCCTGCCGAGTTCCATCAGCAGTTCGGCCTGCGTCTGGTCGGCGACGACGTTGTCGAGCGCTTCGATGGCCCGCCACGTCGGACCCAGCGCGAACACTTCGCGGGTCAGCAGGTAGGCACGCACAACCTGGGCCGGCGCGGAGCCGGTGCTCGATGTCATCTGGTGCGGGAAGCTCGGCCCGACGCGGTTGACCATTTCGTTGAGCACCACCGTGGAGATGATCTCGCGCCGCAGCGGATGGCGAGCGATGTCACCGGCGAACTCGCGATGCAGGCGTTGCGGGAAGTAGCGCACCAGTGCTGCCGCGACCCAGGGGTCTTCGGGAAGGTCCGAGGCCAGAAGCTCGTCGAACAGCCACATCTTCGAATATGCCAGCAGCACTGCGCGCTCCGGCCCGGTCAGCGCGAGCCCCGCGGCGCGCCGCTCGGCAATGGTCTCGTCATCCGGCAGGAACTCGAGCGCCCGGTTCAGCCGCCCTTCCTTTTCGAGGAAGCGGATGAAACGGTGCTGCTGTTCGAGCAGCTTGCGCGCGGTGTGGACGCCGACGGAAAGCGCCTGAGTCTGGTAGTAGTTGTCTTCCAGCACGAGATGGGCGACGTCGTCGGTCATCTCCGCCAGCAGCGCGTTGCGCTGCTCGAGCGTGATGCGGCTTTCCGCCACCGGCAGGCTCAGCAGGATCTTGATGTT
>DAOMFI010000178.1:0-5686 GCA_035429725.1 Burkholderiaceae bacterium
AGCGGCGACTTCGCCGTCGTCGGAACCACGCTGCAGATCGTCGGCGAGTCGCTCGCCGAGGCGGCCGACATCCGCGCCGACGAGCGCGTGCTCGACGTCGCCGCCGGCAACGGCAACGCGACCCTGGCCGCTGCGCGGCGCTTTGCGCGCGTGACGTCGACCGACTACGTGCCGGCGCTGCTCGAACGGGGCCGCGAGCGTGCGCGGGCCGAAGGTCTTGCCGTGCGCTTCCAGGAGGCCGACGTCGAGGAACTGCCGTTTCCGGACGGCAGCTTCGACGCGGTGCTGTCCACCTTCGGCGCGATGTTCGCGCCCGACCAGGCCCGTACCGCGCGCGAAATGATGCGCGTGCTGCGCCCGGGTGGCCGCCTCGGCATGGCGAACTGGACGCCGGACGGTTTCATCGGGCGGCTCTTCAAGGTGATCGGTGCCCATGTGCCGCCGCCTGCCGGCCTGAGGTCGCCCGCCCTGTGGGGCAGCGATGGGCATCTCGCGGAGCTTTTCGGTTCATCCGCGGCGCAGATCCACTGCGAGCGCCGGGTCTTCAACTTTCGCTACCGCTCCGCCGCACACTGGGTGCAGGTCTTTCGCGATTACTACGGTCCTACGCACAAGGCTTTCGCGGCCCTCGATGCCGCGGGGCAGCAGGCGCTGGAACGCGACCTGCACGCGCTGCTGAATGAATTCAACGTCGCGGGCAACGGCTCGCTCGTTGTGCCGGGCGCGTATCTCGAAGTCGTCATCACCAAGGCATGGGGACGGCAATGAGGCGCCCTGCATTGCTCACTGGGGCCGCACTGCTGACCGCGGCCTGCGCCAGTACCGAGCTCGCGGTGCCGGACACGCTCCGTCCGGCGGCGACTGAGGCGCTCAACGCGACCGTCAGCGCGCGCGGCGTGCAGATCTACGAGTGCCGTGCCCGCAAGGATGGCGGCTACGAATGGGTATTCGTCGCGCCCGATGCTGTCCTGCTCGATGCGCAGGGCAAGGCGATCGGCCATCACGGCGCGGGGCCTTACTGGCAGTCCGCCGATGGCAGCCGCGTCGTCGGCACGGTCACGGCGCGCGCTGATGCCCCGGCATCGGGAGCGATTCCGTGGCTGCTGCTCAGCACGAAGTCGTCTGGCCCTGCAGGTGCATTCAGCAAGGTCACCAGCATCCAGCGCGTGAACACGCAAGGCGGCGTCGCACCCGCAGCGCCCTGCGCGGCACCGTCCGCCGGCACTCCGGCGCGTGTTCCGTACACAGCCGACTACCGCTTCTTCACGGCGCGCTAGCGCAGGCATTTCTTTCAACGACATCCAAACACAGAGGAACAGCCATGTCACAGGAACTTCACGCCATTGCGCGCCGCACGCTGATCGCGGCGCTCCTTGCCGGCACCGCCCTCAACGCGAGCGCCGACGTCATCACCGACTGGAACACAAAGACCGGCGAGTTCATCATCGAGTCGAAGCTCGGCACGCCGCCCGCCATCCGCGTGATGGCACTGGTGCAGACCGCCGCCTACGAGGCAGTGCGGGCCAGCCGCGGTGGCGCCTCGGTGGAGGCGGCGGTCGCTTCGGCTCACCGTGCCACGTTGGTCAAGCTGCTGCCGGCGCAGCAGGCAGCGATCGAGGCCACCTACCAGGCGGCGCTGACTTCGATTCCCGAAGGGCCGGCCAAAGCCGCCGGCGTTGTCATCGGCGAGCGCGCCGCGGCCACGACGCTCACGCAGCGCGCGGGAGACACCATTGCCGCCGAGACCTATCGGCCGCACACGACGGCCGGTGTCTACGTTCCGACGGCGGCGCCGGCGGCGCCGACATGGTCGCTGCGTACGTCGTGGCACATGACCAGCCCGGCACAGTTTCGTGTGACCGCGCCGCCCGCGTTGACGAGCGCCGCCTGGGCGCGCGACTACAACGAGGTGAAGACCTTCGGCGCGAAGTCCAGTACGCAGCGCAGCGCCGAGCAGACCGAGATCGCCCGCTTCTGGGAGTACTCGCTGCCGCCGATCTACTTCGGCGTGGTGCGCTCGGTCGCGATTCAGCCGGGACGCGATGTGATGCGCAACGCGCGGCTCTTCGCGGCGGCGGCGCAGGCGCTGGACGACGGCATGGTCGGGGTTTTCGACAGCAAGTACAGCTACAACTTCTGGCGCCCCGCCACGGCGATCCGCAACGGAGACATTGACGGCAATGACGAGACCGCACGCGACGCGAGCTGGTCGCCGCTGATCCCCGAGCCGATGCACCCCGAATACCCCAGCGCGCACGCCACGCTGGCGGGAGCGGTCGGAGCGGTGCTGAAGGCCGAGATCGGCGCGGGTGCGATGCCGGTCCTCGCAACAGCCAGCCCGACGGCCAAGGGCGCCACGCGACGCTGGACCAGCATCGACGACTTCGTGCGCGAGGTGTCGGAGTCGCGCATCTACGCGGGCATCCACTACCGCTTCTCGACCGATGCGGGCACCGCGCTGGGCACGAACATCGGCGAGCTGACGGCGCGCCGCGTGCTGCAGCCCGGCGAAAGTCTTGCCCGCAACGCCTACTGAACTACCTTCCCGGAGCCGCGGGGCGCTGCCATGCGACACACCGATTACTTTCATCCGGCGCTGCTGGCGCTGACCGCGGCGCTGCTGGCCACGGCGGCGCTCGAGGCGCGCCCCGCACGTCCATCCGCTCCGAGTGGGCTGCAGGCTCGTCCGTCCGCGCGCTTGGCTCCGGCCACGCGCGTGCAGACGGTCGAGCCGCCAACTCCGCGTGCCTGCCGGCCATGGGTCCACCAGCCCGACTGCGATACGCGCTTTCTGCCGTAGCGCCGGGAGCACAAACTCATCCGGGCAGTGTTGCCGCCCGCTAGCTGCACAAGTTGCAGACGCCTAGGAAGTGGTCGCGCCGCTGGCCGTGCCGCGCTCAGACGCGATCTGACGCAATGCCTGCTCGAACGCCTCCGGCGGCTGGCCGCCCTGGATCAGGTAGCGCTCATCGACGATCAAGGAAGGCACGGAGTTGATACCGAGCTGCTGCCAGTGGTGCACGCGCTGCCGCACCTCCCCGCGGTATTCGTCGCTGGCCAGGATCTGGCGCGCGCGCTCCGCGTCGAGCCCGACCTCGCCAGCCAGGCGCACCAGAACCTCCGTCGCGCCGGGGTTCTCGCCGCGCGTGTGATACGCGGCCAGCAGCGCATGCTTGAGCTCGCGCTGGCGGCCCTGCGTGCCCGCCCAGTGCAACATCCGGTGCGCGTCGAACGTGTTCCAGATGCGCTCGCGCGGTCCGAACGTGAATCCCACCTCGGCGCCGCGCTCGCGGATCATCGCCCGCGTGGCGGCCAGCTCTTCTGGCGACCGGCCGTATTTGCGCGCCAGGTGCGCTGTAGCGTCTTCCCCTTCGGGCGGCATGTCCGGATTCAGCTCGAACGGCTCGAAGCTGAGTTCCACCTTGGCGTCGTCGCCGATGCGGGCGAGCGCGATTTCGAGCGAATTCAGGCCGATCGCGCACCAGGGGCAGGCCACGTCGGATATGAACTGAAGTTTCATGAGCGAAGTTTCGCACGGCTCTCTGCGCGAATCGCTCGCTGCAGGCCGATTGCGCCTTCGCGGGACACCCATGTGCGTGACCGCCGCGCCGCGTCGGGGCCGGAGTTTGTTACGGTCCGCGGTGGCTGTTGTGCTTGCCCACACCGCATCTGCATTTGCTGTCGCGCATCCGACTCACGAGGGTCGTCCCACGGTCCTCGGCCCCCACAAGGAGCGGAATATGGCCGAAGCAGCTGAACTCCTCCCACCGATCGAGATCCCGTGGCAGCTGGCTGCGACGACGCAGCCGCTGAGCGCGAATGAGCCCGAAGAGACCGCGCTGTCGCTCTTCTTCTTCGAGCCCGATGACGCCACGCTGACGAGCAAGTTTCCGGATGACCGCATCGTCTTCGTCAAGTACACCGCGTCGATTTCGCCGGCGAAGTTTCCGGCTGAACTGTCAAAGGTTGCCGCGAGCTTCCTCGGCGAAGGCATTCCCTGCTACCACGTCCTGCTCGACCTGAAGGTCCGCAACGCGGCGGATGAGATCGGCACGATCCGGCCGTACTTCCACACGGCGGCCCCGCTCGCCCGGCGCATGGTGCAGACCGGCGTGGTCGGCGTCGATGCCTACGAGGGCGAGGCCGATGCGCTCGCAATCGGCAAAAGCGGCTCGCAGATGAACGAGTCCCTGCGGAGTCACTCGAACACGCTTACGGCGAGCGCGTCCGCGGGATTCAGCATCGGGCCGTTCGGAGCCAGCGGCTCGATTCGCAATACGACCACCGACGTTGCCAGCAACCGCGCCGTGTCGCAGGTGGTCGACACGACCAACCGCGAGGCCTCGGAGGAGCGGCGTGAGCTGGTCAGCCACACCACGCGGGTGGAGAACATCATTTCGCTGCTGTCTGCCAAGTACATCGGCACGCCGCACCTGAGCTTCTCGGTGTCGCCCCAGCCCTTGCAGCAGCTCTCGGTCGATCCATCGGACCCGAACCTGTGGTTCCAGCAATTGCTGGCGCGCCGTTCCAGCGGCATCGAGGGTATCCAGGAGTTCACGGCGGTCATCGTCGTGCCCAGGGGCACCGATTTCTGCATCAGCGCACGACTGCGCCGCGTGTGCCTGCTCGACAGCCCGCCCGGGCCGTTCAGCCTCGACGAACGCTTCACCGGAACGCTGGTGCAGCTTTCCCGGATGGTGAACTACCTCAACGACGCGTTCCCCATCGGCACACCGCTCGAAGAGCTGGACATCGACATCATTGGAGGGCTGACCGGCAGTGGACCCTTCCGCCGGCCGGTGGTCGAGCTGTGGGGGCTGCGACTGCTCGAGAGTCTGGTTGTGGCGTCCGTCGTATCGCCGGGCGCATCGGCCGGCGTCGCAGCGCGCGGCCGTGCCAATTACAAGCACTTCCTTGAAGTCTGGCTCGATACGCTGCGCGACGAGTATGAACGCGAGGCGTCGCGCTCGCCACTCGAGCGCGGCGTACTGTTTGGCGAGAACCGCTTCCTCGATACCTGCTTCGCCACGCAGGCCGAGAGCGGCCAACTGGCGGTGGCTGGCAGCAAGGCGACCGTCAGCCCGCTGTTCCGCGTGCGGATCGACCCCGGCAGTTTCGACATCGGGGGCCTCAAGACGCTGTCAGCATCGCAGAACACTTCGACCCGTGCGCGCGCGCTCGAGACGACGACGCGCTGGAACACCATCGAGCGCCAGGTCATGACCCTGCTCGCGAACAGCAACCGGCTGCAGGAGACACCGCTCGCGGCGAATGATCCCAAGGTGCTGGGTGTCATGGTCGACATCTGGCGCAAGCTTCCGGCGGACGATCCACGCAACCTGGAATTCGACAAGGCGGCCTCGCTCCTGCAGCTGGGCGATGCGCACCGCCGGCTGCTGAAGTCTGCCGGTGCGACGAATCTTTCCGGGATTGCGTCGGTGCTGCGTGCGGCGCCGGCCATCGACCGGCAGAACGCCGAGGTCGAGAAGATCCGCACGCTCTCGCGCAACCGCAAGCTCGAAGGCCCAATGCCGGACCCGATCAAGTTCCCGGTGACGCCAAAGGACGGCACGGCGATTCTCGGCGCAATCGGTGCGGGGCTCGGCGGTCGCAAATAGCGTTCAGGGCCGCTGACCATGGCGCGGCGCCGGGAGCGGCGGCTGCAACTGGGGCCGGTCGTCGGGCA
>DAOMFI010000179.1:0-5660 GCA_035429725.1 Burkholderiaceae bacterium
AGGGGGAGTGCCAATCTCCTCCCGCCTGGCGGGAGGTTGGGTGGGTGCCGTGCTGTTGATGGTCGGCGGAGCGCGCGGCCGCCCCGGAGCGCAGACGACTAAACAGTCCTGAGCGCGCACGCATGTGCGCGTGACCGGCGCGAGTGCACGTGCGACGCGCGCAGAGCGGCGCGTACACGAGCGAGGCCGGTCAGCTATACTCTCGCCCTTCACGGCACGGCCATCCTTCCGTGTCCGCGTGTCCAAAGGTCTGATTCGAAAGGGAAATCATGTCAGTTGCAGACATCAACAAGGCGGATATCGTCGCCAAGTATCAGCGCGCCAAGGCTGATACGGGTTCGCCGGAAGTGCAGGTTGCACTTCTGACGGCTCGCATCAATGAGTTGACCGACCATTTCAAGACGCACGTGAAGGATCACCATTCGCGTCGCGGCCTGCTCAAGATGGTCAGCCGGCGCCGCAAGCTTCTCGACTACCTCAAGGGCAAGAACCCCGAGGCGTACAAGGGGCTGATCGACAGCCTCGGACTGCGCAAATAGTCGATGACCCGGTTTCAAGTGCAAGTGGCCTGCTTGGAGTGATCCACGCGGGCCGTTTGCCTTTCCCCGGCTGATACGCGCGCTGCGATATGGACGTAAGGACGGAACCCCCGTGCCGAGTCGTCGATACCGCGGCGTGCCTGGTCGTTGTCTGTGACCAAGTTCAACGCGAAAGGAATGCAAAGTGTTCGAAAAGGTAACGAAGAAATTTGCGTACGGCGCGCACACCGTCACGCTGGAAACCGGCGAGATTGCGCGTCAGTCGGGTGGGGCCGTGGTCTGCTCAATGGACGACACGGTTGTGCTGGCCACCGTCGTTGCGCGCAAGGAAGCCAAGCCGGGGCAGGACTTCTTCCCGCTGACGGTCGACTACATCGAGAAGACCTACGCCGCGGGGCGCATCCCGGGCGGGTTCTTCAAGCGGGAAGGCCGGCCTTCGGAAAAGGAGACGCTGACCTCGCGCCTGATCGACCGGCCGATCCGCCCGCTGTTTCCTGACGGCTTTTACAACGAAGTCCAGGTCATCATCCATGTGCTGTCGATCGATCCCGAGATCGACCCTGACATTCCGGCGATGATCGGCGCCTCGGCGGCGCTGTCGCTGTCGGGCATCCCGTTCAAGGGTCCGATCGGGGCGGCACGCGTTGGCTATATCGACGGCCAGTACGTCATCAACCCGACCGCCACCCAGCTCAAGACCTCGCAGCTGAACCTCGTCGTGGCCGGCACCGAGCGTGCCGTGCTGATGGTCGAGTCGGAAGCCGACCAGCTTTCCGAGGAAGTGATGCTGGGCGCCGTGGTCCACGGCCACGAGCAGATGCAGGCCGCGATCAATGCGATCCATGATCTGGTCCGCGATGCGGGCAAGCCGGCCTGGGACTGGAAGCCGGCTGACCGCAACGAAGCACTGATGGCCAAACTGGTGCTGCTCGCGGGGCCCGAACTGCGCGATGCGTACCTGACCCGCAACAAGCAGGCGCGCACGCAGAAGATCAACGACGTCTACACGCAGGTGTGGGCGAAGCTCGAGGAAGAAGCCGCGGCGACGGGCAATCCCAAGCCCGACGACAACGCGGTCGATGCGATCCTCTTCGACCTGCAGGCCAAGATCGTTCGCAGCCAGATCCTCGACGGCGAGCCGCGCATCGACGGCCGCGACACGCGTACCGTGCGCCCGATCGAGATCCGTCTGGGCGTGCTGCCGCGCACTCACGGCAGCGCGCTCTTCACCCGCGGTGAAACCCAGGCGCTGGTCACGGCGACGCTGGGCACCAAGCAGGACGAACAGTTCGTCGACGCGCTGCAGGGCGAGTACCGCGATCGCTTCATGCTCCACTACAACATGCCGCCTTTCGCCACCGGCGAAACCGGGCGCGTCGGCACGCCGAAGCGCCGCGAGATCGGCCATGGCCGGCTCGCCAAGCGCGCGCTGCTGGCGGTGCTGCCGAGCTATGACGACTTCCAGTACTCGCTGCGCGTCGTTTCCGAGATCACCGAATCCAATGGGTCGTCGTCGATGGCGTCCGTCTGCGGCGGCTGCCTGGCGATGATGGACGCCGGCGTCCCGCTGAAGGCGCACGTGGCCGGTGTGGCGATGGGCCTGATCAAGGAAGGCAACAAGTTCGCGGTGCTGACCGATATCCTCGGCGACGAGGATCACCTCGGCGATATGGACTTCAAGGTCGCCGGCTCGGCCACTGGCATCACCGCGCTGCAGATGGATATCAAGATCGAGGGCATCACCCGCGAGATCATGCAGGTGGCGCTGGCGCAGGCGAAGGAAGGCCGCATGCACATCCTGCAGAAGATGCAGGAGGCGATCTCGGTATCGCGCGGCGAACTCTCGGCGTTCGCACCGCGCCTGATCAAGATGAAGATCAACCCCGAGAAGATCCGCGACGTGATCGGCAAGGGTGGCGCGGTGATCCGCGCGCTGACCGAGGAGACCGGCACGCAGATCGACATCGAGGACGATGGCACCGTCATCATCGCCAGCGTCGACCAGGAAAAGGGCAAGGAAGCCCAGCGCCGCATCCAGGAACTGACCGCGGAAGTCGAGGTCGGCAAGGTCTACGACGGCACTGTGCTGCGCCTGCTCGACTTCGGCGCGATCGTGCAGCTGCTGCCGGGCAAGGACGGCCTGCTGCACATTTCCCAGATCGCCAACGAGCGCGTCAATGCGGTCGCCGACTATCTGAAGGAAGGCCAGGCCGTGAAGGTCAAGGTCATCGAGGCCGATGAAAAGGGCCGCGTGCGGCTGTCCATGAAGGCGGTCGAGGGCAACGCGCCTGCTGCCCAGCAGCCGCAGCAACAGCAGCAATAGCCAGCGAGCGGCGGACAGGGGCGCTTCGGCGCCCCTTTTGCTTTTCGGCGAGGGCAGCGGATGGCGAGTACGGAAACAATGAACGCAGTCGAGATCGGCCAGCCGGGTGGACCGGAGGTGCTGCGTCCCGTTGTGCGGCCGCGACCCGTCGCCGGCTCCGGCGAGGTTCTGATTCGCGTCCACGCCGCTGGCGTCAACCGCCCGGATGTCCTGCAGCGCAAGGGCGCCTATGCCCCGCCACCCGGTGTCTCGGACCTCCCGGGGCTGGAAGTTGCTGGCATCGTCGAGGTCGCGGACAACACAGGCCGGTGGTCGGTTGGCGCGCGCGTGTGCGCGCTGGTGGCGGGCGGCGGTTACGCCGAATGGTGCGTGGCGCCGGCCGGTCAATGCCTGCCCATCCCGGATGGACTGACTTACGCCGAGGCCGCCGGATTGCCTGAAACCTACTTCACGGTGTGGAGCAACGTGTTCGACCGTGCCGGCCTTGCGCCCGGGGAGTCACTGCTGGTGCAGGGTGGTACGAGTGGCATCGGGGTGGCCGCGATACAGCTGGCGGCGGCGCTCGGCAACACCGTCTTCGCAACGGCTGGTTCGGACGAGAAATCACGCGCCTGCGAGGCGCTCGGAGCGCGACGGGGCATCAACTACCGCACCGAGGACTTTGCCGCGGTCATCAAGTCTGAAACCGGAGGACGCGGAGTCGATGTGATCCTCGACATGGTGGGCGGCGACTACGTGCCGCGCGAGATCGGGTGCCTGGCCGACGACGGCCGGCTGGCGATCATTGCGCTGCTTGGCGGCGCACAGGCGCAGGTCGACCTGGCGGCCGTGCTGCGGCGTCGCCTGACGATCACGGGTTCTACGCTGCGTCCGCGATCGGTCGAGTTCAAGACCGCGATCGCATCGCGTCTGCGCAGCGTCGTGTGGCCGCTGATTGAAGCGGGACGCATCCGCCCCATGGTGCACGCGGTTTTTCCGCTGGCGCGCGCCGCCGAGGCTCACGCGCTGATGGAATCCAGCACGCACATCGGCAAGATCGTGCTGGCGGTCGGTCCCGAGGCGCAGGCGCGCGCATGAAGCAATCCTCCGCTCGCTTTGTCTCGATGGCCGCGCCGCTTACAATGGCGAGCTTTGCCCGATGACGACCCAACGCACCTCACTTGTCGCTGCGAACTGGAAGATGAACGGTTCGCGCGCGTCCGGCCTGGCCTGGCTGGAGGCATTCGCCCCGCGCCGCGCAACGCTGGCGTGCGATGTCGTGGTCTGCGCGCCTGCGGTGTACCTTGCGGCGCTCAGCGCCGCGGCGGTGAAGGGTATCGACATTGGTGCGCAGGACGTGTCCGAGCGCGAGCCCGGGGCGTTTACCGGGGACGTCGCGGCCACGATGCTGGTCGATGTCGGTTGCCGCTGGGTGATTGTCGGACACTCCGAGCGACGGCAGCTTCATGGCGAGAGTGACGCTGTCGTCGCGGCGAAAGCGGAGGCCGCGTTGAAAGCAGGGTTGCGACCGATCGTCTGCGTCGGCGAAACGCTGGCCGAACGGGAAGCCGGGCAGACGCAGGCGGTGGTCACGCGACAACTCGACGCTGTTCTCGATCGCATCGGAGCCGCCGGGCTTGTACGCGGCGCGCTGGCCTACGAGCCGGTCTGGGCCATCGGTACGGGGCGCACGGCCACGCCGGCTCAGGCACAGGAGGTTCACTCCGAACTGCGGGCACGCGTCGCCGGGCGTGATCCGCAGGCGGCTGCAGCGCTGCGCATCCTCTACGGCGGCAGCGTCAAGCCGGCCAACGCGGCGGAACTGTTTGCGCAGGCGGATATCGATGGCGGGCTCATTGGCGGCGCTTCGCTGGTCGTCGACGATTTCGCCGCCATTTGTGAAGCGGCACGGTGAGACCGAGCCGACCGAATTTCTGAACGAGGACTGAGATGACCTGGTTGACCACTTTACTGATCGTCGTGCAGGTGCTGTCTGCAATCGCGATCATCGTCCTGGTGCTGCTCCAGCATGGCAAGGGCGCCGACATGGGCGCGGCGTTCGGCGGCGGCGCTTCCGGCAGCCTGTTCGGGGCCACCGGTTCCGCCAACTTCCTGTCGCGCAGCACCGCGGCGGTCGCCACGGTGTTCTTCGTCGCGACGCTCGCGCTCGCCTATGTGGGAACCGCGGTCAAGCGACCGGCGGACGCAGGCGGGGTCATGGGAACGATGCCGGCCCCTGCCAATACCGCGCCGAGGGACATTCCAATGCCAGCAACGCCACAGGGGGCGTCGCCTGCACCGGCACCGGCGCCGGCAACCACTGCGGCACCGGCGGACAGTTCCGCGCCGGCAACAGCACCGAAGCCGGCCGACATTCCGAAATGAGACTGCGTGACGCGCGCGCGTTCCCGCAGTGACCGGGACCCGCGCGTCGCCGCGACGCGCGATCGAATCAAGTAGAATCGCGCCGGTTTTGCACCTGGCCGACGTGGTGGAATTGGTAGACACACCATCTTGAGGGGGTGGCGGCGAAAGCCGTGTGAGTTCGAGTCTCACCGTCGGCACCAGAACGGGTTTCGTCCCAGTGGCGTGATCGAACGGCAGTGCAACGCGGCGCTGACTGTCGCGCAACAGTCTGCAGGTTTTTGTGGAGCATGAGCCGAAAGGCCGACTCGCGTGAATCCCGACAGCTATCTACCCGTCCTGCTTTTCATCCTGGTCGGACTTGCGATCGGGGCGGCTCCGATGGTCATCGGCGCGCTGCTGGGTCCACACAGACCGGATCCCGAAAAACTCTCCCCCTACGAGTGCGGCTTCGA
>DAOMFI010000180.1:0-5648 GCA_035429725.1 Burkholderiaceae bacterium
CGACGAAGCCACGCAGGCGCGCTATGTGGTCGAGCAGGTGCTCGAACGGCGCGAGGCTGCGATCCCGCTCAAGCAGCAGGCCGTGCTGTTCCGCGCGTCGAGCCACAGTGCGGTGCTGGAGCTGGAACTCGTCCGCCGCAATATCCCGTACGTGAAGTTCGGCGGGCTCAAGTTTCTCGAGGCCGCGCACGTGAAGGACGTGCTCGCCTTCCTGCGCCTGCTTGAAAACCCGCGCGACCGCGTTGCGGGCTTCCGCGTGCTGCAGCTGCTGCCGGGCGTCGGCCCGAAGACCGCCGCGCGCGTGCTCGACGCCATGGCCAACACCGATCCGTGCGAGGCGATCGCCGCGATCACGCCGCCGCATGCCGCGGCGGAAGACTGGGCCGTGTTCGCCGATTCGTTCCGTTTACTGCGCAGCAAATCGCCCGGCTGGCCGGCGGAACTCGAGTGCGTCTGCGGCTGGTACGAGCCGCACCTCGAGCGCCGGCACGACGACGCCGAGATGCGCCGCGGCGACCTGCGCCAGCTCGAAGCCATCGCCGCCGGCTACCCGTCGCGCGAGCGCTTCCTCACCGAACTGACGCTCGACCCGCCCGGTGCCACCAGTGACGAGGCCGGCGCGCCGCTGAAGGACGAGGACTACCTCATTCTCTCGACGATCCACTCCGCCAAGGGGCAGGAGTGGCGCGCGGTGACGCTGCTCAATGCCGTCGACGGCTGCATCCCGTCTGATCTCTCCACCGGCAGCAGCGCCGAGCTGGAGGAAGAACGGCGCCTGCTCTACGTCGCGATGACGCGCGCCAAGGACCACCTGACGCTCGTCGTGCCGCAGCGGTTCTACGTGCAGCAGCAGGGCGCCAGCGGCGACCGGCATGTCTACGCGTCGCGGACGCGCTTCATTCCAGAGCAGATCGCCGCGAACTTCGAGCGGACGAGCTGGCCGGTGGCGGCTAACGAAGCGGAGCCAACCGCCAAGGCGGTGCCGGCCGTCGATCTCGCGGCGCGGATGCGAGGCATGTGGTCGTAGGCCGCAACCTGCGGCTGTCGCCGGCCGAGCGCCTACGACCACGCGTTCGTCACGCGCCGCCGCTGATCAAGCTCGCGGCGACGTTGATGGTTGCGCCGAGGATGGCGACGTTGAAAAGAAACGCCAGTATGGAATGTGCCAGGACCGTCCTGCGCATCTCACCTGACACTATCGCGACATCAGCGGTCTGCGCGGCAACCGCGATCGTGAATGAGAAGTACAGGAAGTCCCAGAAATCCGGGCTCGGCGGCGGCTCGTCCGGAAAGCGCAGGGGGCGCGGTTCCCGCGCGTTGCGGAAGTAAAGATGGGCGTAGTGAAAGCCGAACAGCACGTTGAGCATCGTCCATGAACCGAGGAGCGTGAAGCCGGCGAAGACATAGCGCGCGACCGGATCCGCGCTGCCGCGCACGGCGGCGAGTTCGAAGCCGATCGCCGCGAGACTCGTCACCGTGATCAGGGACAGAATTGTCAGCACGAGCACGGCACCGGGATCCTCCCGCTCCGATATCGCGCGCGTGCGCGCATGGTTGGCCCGCAGGATGAGCCAGCCGATCAGCAGCAGGTAGATCCATACGGCGGTGTTCCAGCCGACGAGAAAGCGACGGAACGGCTCGTCGGTGACCCACTGATTCGGGGCGAAGGCACCGACGACAAGCCCGAGCGCCAGCGCCCCTACGAGCCGCGGCCGTCGCTGAAATTGAGAAAGCAGGCGTCGCATTCAGTACGAATCGGTTCGCCGTCCGGCTACGTGCCTGTGCGCGATTGCTGCAGTGTGCGGGCGCGGCCCGTCACAGCGATGTCCTACTTCGCCTTCGCAGCCGAGGTGAGCTGATCCAGCGTGAAGATGAAGCTCGTCTTGTCCTGCGGCTTGTGACAGGCGAGGCACTCGGCCTGATTGACACCCGGCCGCGGCTGCTTCGCCGGCGTGAAGACGGCGTAGTTCCAGTCACCGTTGCGCAGCATGTCGGGGATGTCCTTGCCCCAGCCGGCATTGCGCGCCATTGCGGTATAGGCCACCAGTTGATCGGCAGCCAGGGCGCCGTCGCTGCTCATCACCGGTTTCTGATCGGCGCCCAGCTTCACAGAATAAATCTCGCCAAACAGCACCGAGCCGTCGGGCAGGCTGCGGCCCGCCTTGGCCGCATCGAGCGCAGTCTTGTTCGCGTAGAAGACAGTCACCCGGCCTGCCGCCGCATTGTTGACCGTGTGGTAGCGGACGAAAGTATCCCGGTAGTTCTCCGGGAAGGTCACGCGCGTCTGCGCCAGGTTCGGCAGCAGGTCCGACCTGGCGGCGGCGACCGCACCCGGCTGCGCGGCGAAATACGCGGCCACGTTGGCGATGTCGTCCTTGCTCAGTTGAGCAGCAATGGCGCTCATGAGGGGGTTCTTGCGCGAACCGTCCTTGAACGCCCCGAGCTGCGCCTCGATGTAACGCGCTTTCTGGGCCGCAAGGTTGGGGATGCCGTCGCTCACGCTGACGCCGTTGGCTCCGTGGCAGGCTGCGCACACGGTCTGCACTTTCACCTTGCCGGCTTCGATGTCGGCCGCCTGGGCGATTGTGACGGCAGCGCAAGCAAGGGCAAGACTGACGAAGGCCTTCATGTTCGACTCTCCGCGGCGACGGCTGGCGACGCGCGCATCGTACGCTGCGCACTGCTCGCCGTGGCGATGACCGGCGCCTGGTCCGCCCACGCTATGCGCGGCGCCGCGCCTGCTCTTCCGCGATGCGCTTCTGCCAAACGGACACGCTGCGCAACGCCAGCATTTCGGCGGGCAGCTTCTGCATGATCGCCGCGGCTTCGGCGAGCTGGGCGCTCGAATTGCCGACACCGGCAACGGCGGCGACATAGAGCGCCTGGGCGAGCTCGAAGCGCTGCCCTGCTGAATCGACGTTGCGGGCCGCCAGCTCACGCTCGTACTTGAGTGTCGAGGCGACGATCTTCTGTGCCTCCTCGGTGCGCCCGAGGCGCGCCAGGACCAGCGCCATGAAAGTGCGCTCGGCCGCCAGATTGCGCTGGTCTCCGATCGTTTGAGGAGGGTCCTTCGCGCGCAGTTCCAGCACGGCTGACATGGCGCGTTCGGCGGTTACATAGTCTTTGAGCGCATAGGCGGCATCGGCGATCGCAAACTGAGAGAAGCGGACGGTGAAGTCCGCCAGGTCGCGTTGTCTCGCATCCGTCGGCTTCAGCTGCTTGAACTTCGGCAGCAGATCGCGCAAGCCCTCGATCGTGTTCTGGTGCTCGCCGAGCGCCGCATGCGCCAACTTCCGGTAGAGCTCCGGCATCAGTACTCGCGATTCGCGCAGGAACGAGCCGGCCGGAGCGTTTTCGACGACCCACTTCGAAGCCCGGGCATTGACCGCGAGAGCCTCATTCATGGCCGCGACATTGCCGCGGTCGGCCTCGATCAACGCGAGAATGCCGGCGTGGAACTGCACCATGTCATACGTCATGACGCTCGCCGGGGCGAGCCGCTCGTTCGCGAGCACGAGCCGGAGGCTGGCCGTCGCATCGGCCGGCCGGCCCATGTCCTGCTCGATGAAGTTCTGGATCCGGTAGGCGACGCCGAGGTTGTTCCACGAGACGACGTTGCTCGGGTCGAGCCTTGTGAACTCGCGCCACGCCTTCGCAGTCTCCCGTGTCGTCCGGAGTGCCTCAGCGAGGTTCATCTCGTTGTACAGATGGTTGGCCAGCGGCGACGTCGTCAGCGCCTGGGCGCGCAGCGCCTGCATATGCCCCGGTCGTTTCTCGAGCACCTGCGCGGCCACTGCGGTGGCCTCTTTGGCCGCGCGCTTCAGGTCGGTACCGCGGTCCATGACGGCGTAGGTCTGCACCTGCCATGCCGTCGCCTCGGCATAGGCGGCGGCAGACGTCAGGTCGTTCATCTGCAGGTTGTCGATGCTGCGCTGGACGCGGCGCGCCTCATCGAGCGCAGCGATCGACGGCTCATACTGATTGTTCTGCATCAGCAGATAGCCGTTCATGTTGAGCGCTTCGCCATAGGCTCGCCGCGCTGACACCGATGCGTCCGGTGCGGAGGCGAGCGGCTTGATGACCTCGATCGCGCGGTTGGAGAGCGGCAGCGCCGCGCCTTCGCGGTCGAGGCTCGATGCGAGCCGCGCCTGGACCGCAAACCCGAGCGCGAGCCCGATCGCCGTGGCTTCCGACACATCGCCTTCCGCCCGCAGCTTCTCCAGCACACCGACGGCTTCATCGATGACCTTGCCGCCCTGGTCGTTCTTGCCCTGCGTCCGCAGCACGGCTCCGTAGCGCACCAGGGCCAGCGCACGGTTGCGCTCGGTCTGTGGCGTGCGCAGCGCAGCCGGCAGCGCGTCGTAGTACGCAATGCCGCGCTTGGCGAGGTCGCCGACGATATCGAGCCGGCCGACAGGTGCAAGCTCGAGGTAGAAGTCGTCGAGCAGGTAGGTGACCAGCTTCTCGGACTCGCCGCGCGCCTGCTCGGCCATCGCGCGGGTTTCCTCGGCCCGGGCTTCGGCCTGCTGCGCGCGCTTCATGCCGAGGTAGCCGAACACGGCGCCGCCCAGCGCCACGACGGCCAGCACCGCGCAGCCGGCCGCGATCTGCCGCGCACGGGTCAGTGCCTTGCGCGTGGCGATCTCGCGCGCCTTCTGGGCGGCCAGCTGCTGTTCGGCCACTTCGAGCGCTTCGCGCTCGTGGCGCAGGTCGCGGCTGGCGGAAACCACGCCGCACAGCACGTCGTGCGTGAGTTCCGCGCGCCGCAGGTCGAGCCGCTCCTCGATGCGCAGCAGGCGCCGGTTGACCAGCGTGGCGAGCGCGTCGGGCGCCGCGCCAGCGGAGGCGAAGGCCTTGCGCACGCGTTCTTCCGCCAGGCTCTCGCGGAAGCCCGACTCCGTGAGCATCTCGTCTTCGATGAACTTGCGTACGCCGGGCGGCTGGTCGGCGAGCGCGCGTTCGTAGAACTCCGACAAGATCGTTTCGCGCGAGCCGGCCAGCAGGTCGACCGAGATCTCGCGCCGGCCCTGCGCGATGCGGGCGTTGTTGAGTTCGCGGCAGATCAGCGACAGCAGCGACGGCTCGACCTCGGCATTGCGCAGTTCCGCGCCGCCGGCGATGAAGCGCACGATCGCCTCGGCCACCTCCTCGTTGACCAGCGCACCGCCCGGCTTGCGCACGGCGTCCAGCGCCTGCGTGCCGGTCATGCGCGCGAGCCGCATGCGGTTCTGCGTGATCGACGGCATCTGGCCCTTGAAGGCCTCGAGGTGCGCGAGGTAGTCCTCGCGCAGCGCGATCAGGATGCGGTAGTCGCCGCGTGTGAAATCGAAGCGCTCGACGATCGACTCGTCGTCGTCAAGCTTGGCTTCGAGCGCCTTCGGCAGGCGGTTCTCGACGAGATCGGCCAGATCCTCGACGAAGCGCGCGGCGCGCTGGCGGCCGGCGTCATCACCCTGCGCGAGGGTGAAGATCTCCTCGAACTGGTCGAAGATCACGAGCGGCGTAAGCACCTTGCCCGCGGCGTCGAGCAGCTGGTCGTCGCGGTGGTGCAGGAACTCCCACAGCGACTCGCCTTCGACCGCCGTCCCGGGTTTGGTCCAGCGGCCCACGGATTCGGTCGCGCGCAGGATCGCCTGTTTGATCTGTTC
>DAOMFI010000181.1:0-5635 GCA_035429725.1 Burkholderiaceae bacterium
AGCTCGTTCATCAGCGCGATGTTGAGGTCGCGCTGCGTGTTCTCGATCACCTTGGCGGCCTCGGCCACGGCGATGCTTGACGCCCGGTGGACGCCGGCGGTGACGACGAGTTCGTAGGTCTTCGCGACACGTTCGAGGGTCGCCGGAGTGTCGCCGGACACGACCTTGACGATGCGTGTCAGCGTATGTTCACGGTCGCCCGGGTTGATCCGCTCGGGCGAATAGCCGACAAAGAAGTCCTGCTTCCATTTCATTCCGGACTCGCGTTCCAGCAGCGGAATGCAGACTTCTTCCGTCGCACCGGGGTAGACGGTCGACTCGTAGACAACGACGGCGCCCCTCTTCAGGTTGCGTCCGACTGAAATGCTGGCACCGACCAGCGGCGAAAAGTCCGGCTGATGCGCTTCGTCGATCGGCGTCGGCACCGCGACGATGACTACGTCCGCCTCCTTCAGCCGACTCGGCTCGGTGGTGACTTCGAGCCTTGTCGCGGCACGAAGGTCGTCCTGGCTCACTTCGCCTGTCGGGTCGACGTGACGCCGATAGGCGTCCACCTTGGCCTGCGAGAGATCGAATCCGATCGTCCGCACCTTCTTGCCGAACTCGACCGCCAGCGGGAGCCCGACATACCCGAGCCCCACGACACCAATGACTGCTGCTTCCAACTTCTGCTCCTCTCCGCTTCGATGCGTTCTACTGCACTTGCTTCAGCAACGCCGGAATCTCGGCCTTGCCGCTGAAGTCCTGCGACACTGCCGCGAGTTGCGTCAGTTCCTTGCGCGCCTCGTCCTTCTTGCCCGCCTTCACCAGCGCCTTGGCGTAGTTCAGGCGGATATCGTTTCTGTCCGGTGCCAGCGCAACGGCGCGCTTCAGGTACTCCAGGCCCTTGTTGGTATCGCCCGAGGAGGCCAGCAGCACACCGATGGTATCGAGCACCAGCGGACTTTCCGGCGCGAGCCGGAGCGCACGCTGCGCATAGTCAAGCGCCTTGGGGTCGCCCAGCTGCCCGGCGGCCCAGGCGAGATTGTTCAACGCAATGACATTCTCGGGCTGCAGGCCCACGACAGCCTGGTAGTGCGTCGCGGCGGCCTTGTAGTCGCGAGCGCGCAGCTCAAGCTCGGCCAGGTACATGCGGTAGGTGGCGTCGTTGGGATGCTCGGCGATCCACTTGCGCGCCGCGCCGTCGGCTTCAGCCTTCTTGCCGCTCGCGAGCAGCAACCCGTGCAGCTTTACAGCGCCGACGTCCGACGCTGGGTCAGCTTTCAGCGCTTCGCGATACGCACGTTCGGCCGGCGCCCACTGTTTGGTCGTCGCGAAGATATCGCCTTCGAGCAGGTACCCGGTGACCGATTTCGGCGCCGCCGCTTGCAGCGCGCGGGCCTGCTTGAGGGCGTCGTCGACCTTGCCCGCCATCAGGTAGGCGAGCACGAGGTCGCGGCCGATCGCCGGGTCGGCAGGCACGAGCTTCTGCGCCCGCAGCAGCACTTCAATGGCCTTCTCAGGCTCCTTGCGGCTGCCGTAGACCGATGCCAGCCGGGTCAAAGGCACCGGCGACGTCGGTTGGGCCGCTGCGAGGCGATTGAAGGTCTCGAGCGCCTGGTTGGTTTCCCCCGCAGCCAGCTGGGCGCGCCCGAGAACATCGAGCACGCGCAGATCGTTGGGCAGCGCAATCGAGGCTTCCTGTGCCGCCGACAGTGCCGCGCGCGCATCGTTCTCCTGCAGGTACAGCCTGACAAGCGCAATGCGGGCGGTGGCCGACTGCGGTTTGGCAGCGATGGCACGCTGCAGCACCGCGGCAATCTCCTTCGGCGGCGCCTTCGTATTGGCAAGAACTTCGGCGAGACCGAGCAACGCCAGCTCATTGTTCGGTTCCTTGGCGACGACGGCTTCGAACCGTGCGCGCGCTTCCGCCGGCTTCTTGTCGGCCAGGTCGAGGCGTGCCAGCCCCGCCACCGCGGGAAGATAGGTCGCGTTCAGCTCCAGCGCCCGCGCATAGGCCGCGCGCGCGGCGGCTGTGTCTTTCCGCGCCACGTAGACCGACCCAAGGATCTGGTGAACCACGGGTTCGGTCGGACGCTTCTTTGCCAGGGCCTGCGCCGTCTCCAGGGCCTTGGCGCTGTCACCCCGACGCATGTAGCCCGCGATCAGGGCCAGATCGGCCTGCATCGGCGCTCCCTCGGCACCGGTCGCGGCCTCGAGTTCGCGGATGCCCCCTTCCGGGTCACCGCTGACCATCGCGATCTGCCCGAGCCGAATGCGGGCGGCAGTTTCCTGCGCCTTCGACTGCGTAGCCGCCGAGAAGTAGCTGGAGGCTTGCTTGAGGTCACCGTTGGCGAGGTAAGTCTCGCCGGCAAGCATCATCGTCGGGGCATCGATGCGCGCTCCTGCGGCCAAAAGCGGCTGGATCGCTTCGAGCGCCCGCGCCGGCTGGTTCGAGCCCATGTACGCCCGGACGAGTAACTTGCGCGCTCCCTCGTGCTGCGGCGACAGCATGACGGCCTTCTGGAGATAGTTCTCGGCCATGGTCGCCTTGCCTTCCTGCAACTCGACCGCACCGGCCAGCACGAGTGTCGGCACATGTTCCGGGGCGCGCTTGACCAGCTGCTCCGCCAGCTCGCGTGCCTTGACCAGGTCCTTCTTCTCGAATGCGATCAGGGCCTCGAAATACAACAGGCGCAGGTCCCCGCCCCGCAGCTTGCGCGCCGCCGCCACCTGCTCATTCGCAGCGTCGAGCTGACGGTCAACGATCAGCAGGGAAATCAGCTCGAGGCGCGCCTGCGCCTTCGCGGGATCAGCGGCTACGGCCTGCTCCAGCGACTTTCGGGCTCCCTCGCGATCGCCGCGGGCGAGTTTCAATGCACCCTGCAGCATGAGCGCGTCGGAAGAGTCGGGATGCTTGGCAACGATCTGGTCGACCGAAGCGATGGCCTCGTCGATCTTTCCGGCAAAGCCCGCGATTCGGGCCTGACCCAGACCCGCCTGGATGTTCGACGGATCGCTGGCCAGTGCGGCCGCGAAGGAAGCGGCAGCGGCGTCCAGCTTGCTCGTGCGCAGTTGCGCCTGCCCGACGACCACTCGCAAGGCCGCCTCGGCCTTTGGATCATCGAGCTTGCGTTGCCCGAACTCGGACATCACTTTCTCAGACTCGCCGTTGTCGAGCATCGCCTGCGCAATCGACGGAACAACGAGCGCCGGGGGATACCCGAACTCGGCGGCCTTGCGGAATTCCTTCTCCGCTGTAGCCGGGTCACCGATGGTCAGGCTCGACTGCCCGAGCAGGAAGCGCGCCTCCGCGTTGTCGGGCTGCTTCTGCAATGCATTTTTCAGCTGGATGATGGCCGACTGATGCTCTCCCTTGGCCTGGTAATCGCGCGCCGAGCGGATGAGATCCGACGTGCTTTCCCGGCCGCAGCCCGCAAGCAGCGCGCCGGCGACCAGCGTCGCGAGCGCCACCCGGCCGAACGAAGTTGCAGCGAATTGCCAGTGGCGGATCATGAGAATCGCCTTTCATTCATGCTTGCGCAGCCCGAATCGATTGAGCAGGTCGTAGAGCGTCGGCCGGCTGACGCCGAGCAGGTCCGCGGCCTTGGACAGGTTGCCATTGGCGCGAGCCAGCGCACGCACGACCTCGCGGCGCTCGGCGCCGTCGCGCGCCTCACGCAGGTTCAGGGGTGACTCTTCCAGCGGCATTGTGTCCATGCCGAGGTCCCGCACCTGGATGACCGGACCGTCGGCCAGTATCACCGCGCGCTTGATCACATTCTCGAGCTCGCGTACGTTGCCCGGCCAGCGATGACGCTCGATCGCCGCGAGCGCCTCGTCACTGATGCCAAGCCGCCCGCGCTTCTGCTCGTCCGCGATGCGGCGGACCAGGGCATGCGCGAGGAGTACTGCATCACCCGGGCGGTCGCGCAGAGGTGGCACGGTGACGACGATCTCCGCCAGGCGATAGAACAGATCTTCGCGAAACAGGCCCGCCACGATGCGTTCGCGCAGGTTCTGGTGCGTTGCGCAGACAATGCGCACGTCAACAGGGATTTCCTCACGCCCGCCGAGCCGCTCGACCGTGCGCTCCTGCAGGAAACGCAGCAGCTTGGCCTGCAGCGATGCCGGCAGGTCGCCGATCTCGTCGAGGAACAGCGTGCCCTTGTTCGCCGTCTCGATGCGGCCCGGCGTCTGCTTGTTGGCGCCGGTAAATGCACCGCGCTCGTAGCCGAACAGCTCGCTTTCCAGCAGCGTGTCGGGGATGGCCGCGCAATTGATCGCGACGAAACGCTGCTTGCTGCGTGCCGACGTCTCGTGCAGCCCGCGCGCCAGAAGCTCCTTGCCCGTTCCGGATTCACCCAGCAGCAACACCGTCGCATCGGTCGAGGCAACCTTCTCGATCATCCGGCAGACGGCCAGCATTTCCGGCGCGCCGCTGATGATGCCGCCGACACCCGTGGCCCGGGCCGCGAGCAGCTTGCGGTTCTCAACCTGCAGGTCGTGCATCCGGTACGCACGATCGATGATGAGCTTGACGACTTCCGCATCGAACGGCTTGGCAAAAAAGTCATGCGCCCCGAGCGCCACGGCGCGGCGCGCATTGGCGCTGTCGTTCTGGCCCGTCACGACGATCACCTTCGTGTCGGGCGCCAGTTCGAGGATCTTCTCGAGCGCACGGAACCCCTCGCTTACGCTGCCGGTATCCGGCGGCAGCCCGAGGTCGAGCGTGACCACGGCGGGCTCGGTCCGCCGCAGCTGCGCAATGGCCTCGTCGAAGTCCGACGCTACCGCGACTTCGTACCCGTCGAAGGCCCACTTCATCTGCAGTTGCAGCGCGGGGTCATCCTCGACGACCAGCAGAGTACGGCGCTCTTCGGTCATGCCGCCGTCTCCTGCGGCTGAGCCTCGGTCACGGCGCGCAGTTTCACCTGCACCTTCGTCCCGACACCGGGCTCGCTGTGAACCTCGATCGCCCCGCCTAGCTGCTGTACGTACTGCTGGCACTCAAAAGCGCCGATTCCCATGCCGGTGTCTTTCGTCGTCTGGAACGGCTTGAACAATCGCTCACGAATGAACTCCGCGGTCATGCCGGAACCGCGATCGCTGACCTCGATCAAGACTCCACCTTCATCGCGCGTGGCGCGCAGGCGCACTTCCGGCTCCCGCCCCGAGGCATCGAAAGCGTTCTGCACCAGGTGCGACAGCACGCGCTCGAGTCGATCCTCATGGGCCCAGACGAGGATACCGTCAGGCACGTCCAGCTCCAGCGCACCGCGGCCCGAAACCCGCATCGCCTGGACGCGCCGTGCGACGGCTGCCACATCCACCGGCCTCGGCCGGTCGCCGCCGGTCGCATCGGGACGCAATTGCAGCATCAGCTGGTTCATGCGACCGACCACATGCTCGATCGTCCGCAGCATGTCGCGCTGGAACTCCGGATTATCCCGATGGCGCTCGACGTTGGAAAGCAGCAGTTGCAGTTGCGCGATCAGGTTCTTGAGGTCATGAACGACGAAGGTCGAGAGACGATGGAAGGCATCGAACTTGCGGGCTTCCAGCAGCGCTTCCGTCGCCGCGGCGTAGGCGAGATAGCTGGCTGCCTGGCGTCCCGCGGTCTTTAGCAGGTCGCGCACTTCCCAGTCAATTTCAA
>DAOMFI010000182.1:0-3841 GCA_035429725.1 Burkholderiaceae bacterium
CTCGACAGCCTCCGCATCGTCGGCACCTACCGGATCCTTGCGCCGCATCGTGCGCGCGAGTTGGGACGACTGTATTCCGAAAGCGAGTTCGACATCTCGCGGCTGCACCACATCCTGCCGTCGATGGTGGAAGTCGGCCGCTCCTGCGTGCACTGGGACTATCGCTCCGGCAGCACGATCCTTCTGCTCTGGGCAGGCATGGCGCACTACATGAAAGCGGGCGGCTACAGCCACCTGATCGGATGCGCGAGCGTCCCGCTCAACGATGGCGGCCAGACGGCGGCACGCGTTCGCCTCGATGTCCAGGGTTACCTGACGGATCCCGAGTACCGCGTGTTTCCCCACCATCCGTTTCCGTTCGACCGGATCCAGCCGGCGGCGACGCGCGAGATGCCGCCTCTGCTCAAGGGTTACCTGCGGATCGGTTCGCGCATCTGCGGCGAGCCGGCGTGGGATCCCGACTTCAACAGCGCCGACTTCCTCGTGTGGCTGTCGCTCGCCAACCTGCACCCGCGTTACGCCCGCCACTTCGAACTTCTGGCTGCGCAGGGTGAGGCGGCCGAGCGCGAGAATATCGACCTGTTCTGAACGCCGGCGGTCAGCGCCGCCGCACGGCGATAACGCCTGCGACTTCCCGGATCTGCGTCGCCACGCGGGCGATCTCGCTGGCGCTACCGACCTCGGCCGTGAACTCCATGCGCGCTTCGCCGCGCTGGCTCTGCGTGCTGACCCCGATCACGTTGAGCTTCTCGCGCACGAAGACCTCGGAAATGTCCCGCAGCAGGCCCTGCCGGTCCTGCGCAATGACCAGCAGTTCGACCGGGTATACCGCGTCAGCCTGGTGTCCCCACGCCACCTCGATGACCCGCTCCGGCTGGCGCCGGATCAGCGCCTGCAGGTTGGAGCATCCGGCGCGATGGATCGAGACCCCGCGTCCACGGGTCACATAGCCGCCGATCTCGTCGGGGGGCGCCGGCCGGCAGCAACGCGCCAACTGCGTGAGCAGCGAGTCGACGCCGACCACCAGCACCTTGCCGCGCCCATGTGTCGCGTCGCGCGACTTGCCGGCCAGCAGGTGAGGCTCCGGTTCGGGTACAACCGGAGCCGGCGCGAGCGCCTGCTCGATCGATCGCACGCTGAACTCTTCCTTGGTCGCCGCCGCGCACAGTTCATCGACGTTGTCGAACCCGAGCCGCTTCGCCAGATCGTCGAGCTTCACGGCGGTCTTGCCCAGGCGCTGCAGCTCCTTTTCGACGACGTCGCGTCCGGCCGCGACCGACTGCTCGAACTCGAGTGCGTTGAACCACTGCCTGACCTTGGCGCGTGAACGCGCGCTGCGCAGGTAGCCGAGCTCCGGGTTGAGCCAGTCGCGACTCGGGCCCCCGCTCTTGGCCGAGACGATCTCCACGGTCTGCCCGGTCACGAGCGGCGTGTTGAGTGGAACCATCGCGCCGTTGACGCGCGCCCCGCGGCAGCGGTGCCCCAGCTCCGAGTGAATGTGATACGCGAAGTCGAGCGGCGTGCCTCCGGAGGGCAACTCGACCACCCGCGCCTGCGGCGTCAGCACATAGATGCGCTCTTCGGGCACAGGCGCTCCGGCCGGAGGCGCATCAACTTCGGCGCGCCACGCGAGCAGCTGTCGCAGCCACGCGACCCGGCCCTCGTCGTCGTCCCGCCCCTTGCCACCTTCCTTGTAGCGCCAGTGCGCGGCGACACCGAGCTCGGCGTGCTCGTGCATGCGACGCGTACGGATCTGGATTTCGAGGGTCCGCCCCGCGTCGTCCCCGACCACCGTATGCAGTGACTGGTAGCCGTTGGACTTGGGCCGCGCGATGTAGTCGTCGTATTCGCTCTCGACCGGCGTCCAGGCGGAATGCACCAGCGCCAGCACCTGGTAGCACTGCGCGATTTCGTCGACGATCACGCGCATGCCGCGCACGTCGTACACCTGCTCGAAGGCGAGTCCCTTGCTGCGCATCTTGCTGTAAATGCTGTAGATATGTTTGGGCCGGCCGGTCACTTCGGCGCGAATGCCCGCCTCGGCCAGCATCCCGCGCAGACGCGCGAGTGCTGCTTCGATGAAGGACTCGCGTTCGACGCGTTTCTCGTCCAGCAGGCGCGCCACCGCCTTGTATGTCTCGGGCTCGAGAAAGCGGAACGACAGGTCCTCGAGCTCCCACTTCAATTGCCAGATGCCTAGTCGGTTCGCGAGCGGCGCATACAGGTCCAGCGTCTCGCGCGCGATCGGCCCGGCACCGTCGGCCTTGCTCAGGGCGTAGTAGCGCAAGGTCTGCAGGCGCGACGCAAGGCGCAGCAGCACGACACGCAGGTCGTTGGCCATTGCGAGCAGCATCCTTCGCAGTGCCTCGGCCTGGTCGTTCGGGTTGTTGCGACCCCGCGCCTCTTCACGGGAGCGCGTCAGTTCCGACAGCCGCATCAGTTGCCGCAGATCGGCGACCAGTTGCGCCACGGTGGCGCCGAAGCGGCTGCGCAGCCAGTCGTCGGGGTCGCGCAGCACGTCGTACACGCCAAACAGGTGGGCCGCCGCCAGCAGATCGGCATCCGGGCGCAGCGTTGCCACGATCGCGGCGATGCCGTCGGCATGCGCGATGAACGGCTCGCCCGTGCGCAGCGACTTGCCGGCATACAGCGGCTCAACGAGCGCGCGCGTCGCGGCGGCATCGAGCGGGGCGCCCGCGTCCGTGCTCTTCGTTTCGACGACAGGAGGACTGACCATGGCGCGATTATCCCGCCCGCGCGCAGAACCCGTTGCGGCACAATGGTCCGATGCTCAGGACGCTTTGGAGCCGACTCGCGGGCAGCGAGACCGTTGCGCTGCCAGACGACCTCTGGGAGGCCGCAGTGGCTTCATTGCCGTTTGTGGCCCGGGTCAGTGCCGCGGACCGCGCCCGGCTGCGCGTGCTCACGGGACAGTTACTGGCAGCCAAGCAGATGGCGGGGGCCGGCGGGCTCGAACTGACCGCCGAAATCCAGCTCAACATTGCTGTCCAGGCGTGCCTTCCCGTCTTGAACCTGGGACTGGACTGGTACCGCGGCTGGACCAGCATCGTCGTCTATCCGGGCGAGTTCCTGGTGCCGCGCAGCCTCACCGACGACGACGGTGTCGTGCATGAGTACACGGAGCCGATCGCCGGCGAAGCCTGGGACGGCGGCCCGCTGCTGTTGTCGTGGGAGGACACACGGGCGGCGGGCACCAGCGCTGGCGACGCCTATTCAGTGGTCATCCACGAATTCGCCCACAAGATCGACCTTCTGAACGGCGACGCCGATGGCGTGCCGCCCTTTTCCCCGACCCTGCACCCCGGACTCGATGCGCGCCTGTGGCGTGACACGCTGGCCGACGCGTACGCGCGCTTCGTCGCGGAACTCGAAATCATCGAAAGCGAACTGCCCCGGCACGTCGATCCTGAGTCCAGCGCCGCCGACCCGTATTACGCGCACCTGCCGCTCGACGCCTACGCGGCGCAGGACGAAGGTGAGTTCTTCGCCGTCTCGTCGGAAGCGTTCTTCGTCGAGCCGGCGCGACTGGAGCGGGCCTTTCCGCAGTGGTATGCGCTGCTCGCAGCCTTCTTCCGCCAGGATCCGCGGGCGGCGGCATGAAATCGCTGCTGATCGTCTATCACTCCATGACCGGCGCGGCCGAGCAGCTTGCGCGCGCGGCCGCTGAAGGCGCGGGCGGCGAAGTCAATTTGCAGACGAGACTGCTGCGTGCACCGCAGGCGCAGCCGCACGACGTACTTGCCGCCGACGGCTATCTCTTCGTGATGCCCGAAAATCTCGCGACGATGGCGGGACTCATGAAGGACTTCTTCGACCGTGT
>DAOMFI010000182.1:3941-5583 GCA_035429725.1 Burkholderiaceae bacterium
GACCATTGCGGCCGCTGTCTCGGCCGTCAGCAGGTCGGACTGGGCGCCGCGGACCAGCAGGGTCCGCGCGGTGATGCGGTCATACAGTGCCCACATGGCGGCTTCTCCCGCCGCGGCCGCTTCGGGCGTCACGGATCTGAACGGCACCGCGATCGCCGGGTCGTAGTGAAAGACGTAGCGCTCGCCCTCGCGCCGCAGCGTCGGCGCGGTCAGTTCGCGCCAGTCTTCCCGCGTCTTCAGCCCGAACGGCGCCGCGGTCACAGACACGTAATCCACGGCCTCATCGAGATTGGCGAACGAGACCGGCTGGCCGACATATGAGCCGATGCGCGCGATCGCCGCCGCACCGAGCGCCGGCCCGACATCGTTGATGACCAGCTGACGGATCGGCGACTCCGGCTGGCCGGCCAGTGCGATACCAATGAGCCCGCCCATCGAGGTGCCGACCCAGTCGACGCGCTCGACATCGAGACGCGCAATGAGCGTGACCATGTCCGCGACGTACTGGGGTACGGCGTAGAAGGCGGGATTGCGCAGCCGGTCGCTGCGGCCGCGCCCGACGACATCGGGGCAGATGACCCGGTAGCGGTCCGTCATGGCGCGCGCCAGGCGATCGAAATCGCGCCCGAGGCGCGTCAGCCCATGGACGCACACCAGCACGTCCGGATTGCTCGGATCGCCCCACTCCGCATAAGCCATCGCATGCAACCCCGCCGGACTCAGGCACTGAACGCGATGCAGGCGCGGCTCTTCGCGCACGGTTCCCGGCGCAATCCCGGTTGTTTCGATGCCCACGGCACACCTCCTCGGAAAATTGTAGTCGGCCCGGTGGCATACTCGGCGGCGACTGAAGGAGGCACCCCATGCTGAAAGGTAAAACGGCTCTGGTCACCGGCTCGACGAGCGGCATCGGGCTCGGTATGGCGAAGGCACTCGCCAGCCAGGGCGCGAACATCGTCCTCAACGGTTTCGGCGAGCCCTCCGCGATTGCGGCGATCGAGAAGGAAATCCAGGCGGCGGGAGTGAAGACGCTGTATCACGGCGCCGACATGAGCAAACCCGACCAGATCGAAGCGATGGTGCGCGCCGCCGAATCCGCCTTCAGCCGCATCGACATCCTCGTGAACAACGCAGGCATACAGCACGTGTCGCCGGTCGAGAGCTTTCCGGTCGAGCGCTGGGACGCGATCATTGCAATCAACCTCAGTTCCGCGTTCCATACGACGCGGCTCGCGCTGCCCCGGATGAAGGCGTCCGGCTGGGGCCGCATCATCAACATCGCATCGGTCCACGGGTTGGTTGCCTCGGCCGAGAAGTCGGCCTACGTCGCCGCCAAGCACGGCATCGTCGGCTTCACGAAGTCGGTCGCGCTCGAGACCGCGCGGACCGGCGTGACCGTCAACGCGATCTGCCCCGGCTGGGTGCTGACTCCGCTGGTGCAGAAACAAGTCGACGCCCGGGCTGAGCGCGACAAGCTCAGCCAGGACGATGCGAAGCAGTCACTGCTCGGTGAAAAGCAGCCGTCCATGGAATTCGTCACACCCGAGCAACTCGCCGGGCTTGCCGTATTCCTCTGCTCCCCGGCGGCCGACCAGATTCGCGGCGTGGCCTACAACGTCGACGGCGGCTGGTACGCGCAGTA
>DAOMFI010000183.1:0-3074 GCA_035429725.1 Burkholderiaceae bacterium
CGTGCCGCGTCGAAGCGCGCGGGCCAGCCGTAGACGATCTTCGCAATGCGCTCGTCGGGCGCAAAGCGCACGCGTTGCACGGCCGCCTCGCCGCCCACGTGCCGCAGCGCTTCGAGCATTTCACGCACCGAAGTGGTCAGCCCCGGCAGACTGACGGCACGCTGCCAGCCCCACGCCGCTGCCGGCGTCTCGTGGGCATGGATCAGGTTGCGCACCGCCTGCGCCGGCGACATCACCCACAACCGCGTGTCGGGCCCGACGGGACAGAGCGCTTCCTCGCCCGCCAACGGCTCGCGGATGATGCCGCTGGCAAAGCTCGACGCGGCCGCATTGGGCTTGCCGGGGCGTACGACGATCGTCGGCAGCCGCACCGCCCGCCCGTCAATGTATCCGCGGCGCGAGCAGTCGCCGACCAGCAGTTCGCCGATCAGCTTCTGCACGCCGTAGCTCGCCTGCGGCGTCGGTGTCGTGCCGTCCGTCACGAATGCGGGAAGCTCGCCGCCGAACACCGCCACCGAACTCGCGAACACGAAGGTCGGCGGCTTTGGCTGCGTACGGCAGGCGTCGAGCAGCGCGCTCGTGCCATCCACGTTCACGTGCAGGCCAAGGTCGTAGTCCGCTTCGGCCGCGCCGGACACGACGGCAGCCAGATGGAACACACTGTCGACACCGCCCTCGAAGGCGCGTTCCAGCGCCGCAGGGTTCGCCAGATCACCGGTGCAGACACGCACACGCGTGTCTGCGAAAGCCGGCGGCGCAGCCTGGTCAAAGGCCGTGATCCGTGAGATCGGCCGCGCCTTGCCATCCACGCGCAGTTCATTGCGCGCGAGCAGCGCGTGGATCAACCGCTGTCCGAGAAAACCCGCAGCACCGGTCACGAGGACGTTCATCGGCTCACCCGTCTGCATGATCTGGCGTAACTCCGGATGGCGCCCGGCCCGGCACCTTGTTGAACTTGCGCGCCCTGTCGTTGGGTTTCTTCTTTTCGCATCGAGTCATGGACTTCTACCAGTTGACCGCCGTGGCGGTCGTTGCTGCTCTGGCCGCCGGCGCCTGGCGGCTCGTCAAATCGATTCTCCGGCGGTTGCCGCTGTTCGCGGCGGCCGGCCCCGCGGGCGCATGGGATGCGCAGTATCGCAGCGATTGGCATCGTGGCCTCGGCGATGGATTGCTCGCCGGCGCTGCGGTTGCCGTGCTCGCCGCCATCGCACTGGCGAGCGCCGCGTCCGCGGTCGCGCCGGCGGGCGACGTCCGGCTTGCCCCGCACCTGCTGTTGTGGCTCGTACCGGGCGCCCTGCTTGCTTGGCCGGCGGCCCTGGCCATGTGGAGTCGACAGCGTGCGCGGGCGCTTCCGCCTGAGCGTCTGCACGCGGTTCTTGCCGCGCGGGAGCATCACGATCAACTCCGCCTGCGGCCGCTTGCTTGGCTCAAGGGCGGGCTGGCCTCGGCGGCCGGCATCGTCGCGGCGCTCCTGCTGGCTGACTGGCATCTGCACGTCATGCCGGGTGCGCTCACCTGGGATCCGCTGTGGACACTGAAGAGCCGCTCGTATGCGTATTCCGACGTCCGTTCGGTAGAAGCGCTGCAGTCGCGCAAAGTCTGGCATGGCGACATCGTGCGGCAGCCGGCCTACCGAATCGTGCTGGCCGACGGGCGCGCCTGGGAATCCTGGCGCGTCTCGCACGGCAAGACACCGGCCGAACTCGAGCAGGCGGTGCGGCTGATCGCCCAGCGGGCCGGGCGACCGGTCGAGACACTCGACCCTTACCCGCGCGGCGTGCGCGCCGATCCGGCGCGCGCGGCGCGGAACACGAACCCGTCGTCGTAGAACGCCGGATCCTCGTTCGCCGCCCACCAGCGCGGGATGCCGAGGACCGGCAACGGCAGCAGGGCCGCGGTGCAGAAGTCTTCGTCCAGCGCGTTCGCCACTTCGGTATCGCGTTCGCCGCCGTCGATCGATGCAGGACGTGAAAGCACGAGCACGTGTGCGGTTATCGCCTTGTAGGGCGATGCCAGCTTTTCGATCAGCGCATGCCCGAACGCCAGCACCCGTACGCTGTCCCAGCGCGCGCGACCGTCGATGAAGAGCTCGCTCCAGCGCCGCTCACGTAGCCTCTGCCCGATCCACGGGTCCTCGGTCACAAGTATCGCGCCGTTCTCGTCGAAGAGCGTCGCCGCATCCCGCAGCGCGCCGCGACACGCGCCGACCCCGTCGCGCGCGATCGCCGCGGCCTGCAGCAGGTTGAGGCGCGCCTTGGTGTGCGGAAAGGCCAGCCACACCAGCGCGTTCAGCAGGTCGTGTGCATTGAGGCGCGTCGGCACGCGGCCGCTCGCGGCAATGTGTGCTTCGTAGGCGGTGTGGGGTGGCGCGTCATCGCCGGCAACGAACTCGATCGGACTCCCGTGCGCGGTCGTGATACCGCGCTGCCTGGCCGCCTGGGACAGCGCCGCGCGCGGATCGGCCGCGGCCAGCAGCGGCAGGTCGGCGGCGATCGCCGCCATCCAGGGCCGTGACGCGTCGAAGTCGATCAGTCGGCGAGACTCCAGCGCAAGGACTCGCCCGCGCGCAGCGGCACGACGGTGGTTGCGCCAAACGGCAGTTCCGTCGGAACATTCGACGCGCGGCGTTGAAGCGTCACCGTGCCGCGGTTGCGCGGCAGGCCGTAGAAGTCGGCGCCAAAGTGGCTGGCGAAGGACTCGAGCCGATCGAGCCGGCCGGCGTCTTCGAACGCCTCGGCGTAGAGCTCCAGCGCATTGAGCGCCGTATAGCAGCCGGCACAGCCGCACGCGGTTTCCTTCTCGCCCTTAGGGTGTGGCGCCGAATCCGTGCCGAGGAAGAAGCGCGGGTTGCCGCTGGTGGCGGCCTCGACCAGCGACAGCCGGTGCGCCTCGCGCTTAAGCACCGGCAGGCAGTAGTAATGCGGCCGCACGCCGGCGCGGCCGTCGGCGGTCATGAAGAGCGCGTTGCGGTTGAAGAGCAGGTGGTGCGCCGTGATGGTCGCCGCGATCGGCCCGCTGGCGTCCCGCACGTACTGCGCGGCCTCGCGCGTCGTAATGTGCTCGAACACGACCTT
>DAOMFI010000183.1:3174-5548 GCA_035429725.1 Burkholderiaceae bacterium
CATCGCGGCATTATCCCGTACCGTGATCCGGGCGGCCGCGGCCGGCGGATAATCCCCGCTCTCGCCGCCGACGCCGCGGAGAAACGATGAACCTCGACGATCTCGCGAAGCTGAATCCGTCCGCCGCGTGGCGCCTGCCCGAGGACGACGGCGACCCGCACGAAACGCGCGAGTGGCTCGAAGCGCTCGACGCGCTGATCGCGGCCGAAGGACCCGAGCGCGCAACCTTCCTGCTGAAGCAGTTGCTGCAGCACGCGCGCAGGCGCCGCGTGCCGCTGCCGCAGGTGCTGAACACGCCCTACCTGAACACGATCTCGCTCGCCGAGCAGGCGCCTTTCCCCGGCAACCTCGAACTCGAGCAGCGGCTGTCCGCGCTGGTGCGCTGGAACGCATTGGCGATGGTCGTCCGCGCCAACCAGGCCAGCGCCGAACTCGGCGGCCACATTGCCAGTTATGCCTCTGCGGCAGATCTGTTCGAAGTCGGCTTCAACCACTTCTTTCGTGCCGGCGGTGAAGCGTCGGCAGCGCGCGGCGATCTCGTCTACTTCCAGCCGCATTCGGCGCCCGGCGTCTACGCCCGTGCCTTTCTGGAAGGCCGGCTGAGCGCGGAGCAGCTCGACCACTATCGTCGCGAGACGGGATCGTGCAACGAAGCTGCCCGCGTCGGGGAAGGGCCCGCGACGCTCGACACGGCGCACCAAGGTGCGCAAGCGAGGGCAACCCCACCCCACCACGGGCCGGGGTTGTCTTCGTATCCGCACCCCTGGCTGATGCCGAACTTCTGGCAGTTCCCGACCGGCTCGATGGGACTCGGCCCGCTGTTCGCGATCTACCAGGCGCGGTTCCTGCGCTACCTCGAACACCGCGGCCTCGCACAGACCTACGCGCGCAAGGTCTGGGCCTTCGTCGGCGACGGCGAGATGGACGAGCCTGAGTCGCTGGCGGGGCTCTCGATCGCCGCGCGTGAGGGGCTGGATAACCTGGTGTTCGTCGTCAACTGCAATCTGCAGCGGCTCGACGGACCGGTGCGCGGCAACGGCTCGATCATCCAGGAACTCGAAGGCCTCTTTGCCGGCGCAGGCTGGAACGTCATCAAGCTGCTGTGGGGCAGCGACTGGGACCCGCTTTTTGCGCGCGATACGCACATGCTGCTGCTGCGCGCCTTCCACGAGACCGTGGACGGCGAATTCCAGACGTTGTCGGCGACCGACGGCCGCTTCAACCGCGAGCACTTCTTCAACAAGTACCCGGAGCTCGCGCAGCTGACCGCGCACCTGTCTGACGACGACATCGACCGGCTGCGGCGCGGCGGGCACGACCCGGTGAAGATCCACGCCGCCTATCACGCGGCGGTGCGCCACCGCGGTCAGCCGACGGTCATCCTCGCCAAGACGAAGAAAGGCTACGGCATGGGCACGGCCGGCCAGGGCCGGATGACGACGCACCAGCAGAAGAAGCTCGACGCCGAAGCGCTGCGCGAGTTCCGTGACCGCTTTGCGCTGCCGCTCACTGATGCGCAGGTCGAAGACGTCGAGTACGTCCGGCCGGGCGATGACAGCCCCGAGATGAAGTACCTGCACGCGCGTCGCGCGAAGCTCGGCGGCTACCTGCCCGCGCGCACATCCGCGTGCGAGGCACTGCCGACGCCGGCCGCCGAGGCGTTCGCGCGTTTCGCGCTCGAGGCCGACGGCAAGGAGATGTCGACGACGATGGCGTTCGTGCGCATGCTCGGTGCGCTGCTGAAGGACGCCGTTCTGGGTCCGCGCATCGTGCCGATCATCGCCGACGAGGCACGCACATTCGGCATGGCGGACCTGTTCCGCCACATCGGCATTTACTCGCCGCTCGGCCAGCTCTACGAACCCGAGGACAGTGCGCAGATTTCATACTACAAGGAAGCGAAGAACGGGCAGATCCTCGAGGAAGGCATCAACGAGGCCGGCGCGATCGCCTCGTGGGTGGCGGCGGGCACGAGCTACTCGACCAACGGCCTGCCGATGCTGCCTTTCTACATCTTCTATTCGATGTTCGGGTTCCAGCGCGTCGGCGACCTGCTGTGGGCCGCAGCGGATTCGCGCACGCGCGGCTTCCTGCTGGGTGCCACCGCCGGACGCACGACACTGTCCGGCGAAGGACTGCAGCACGAGGACGGCACCAGCCATCTGATCGCGTCCACCGTGCCGAACTGCCGTGCCTACGACCCGTGCTTCGCGTACGAGCTCGCAGTAGTCGTCGAGCACGGCATGCGCCGGATGCTGGCCGAGCAGCGTGACGAGTTCTATTACGTCACGGTGATGAACGAAAATTACCCGCAGTCTTCAGCGCCTTGGGCGCTGAAGACTGGGGCTAATGCATCTCTCGAGCCCCCCTCCCC
>DAOMFI010000184.1:0-5510 GCA_035429725.1 Burkholderiaceae bacterium
GATGATCGATCGCGTCGAAGTCTCGGTGATCGAGGAACAGCAGCCACGCTGGCTGTCGTTCCTGCAGAAGCAGCAGGATCTGATGGAGCGGCTGCCCAACGAATTCGTCAATGTCGCCATCCCCAACAACCGGCTTGCACCCAACCTCGCGCGTCAGGGCGTTCAGCTCTACCGCATGCTGGCCTCCGATGTGACGCTGACCGTCTACAACATGGAGAGCCCAGTCGTTGGCGGCTACACACCGGAAAAGGTCGCGCTCAGGCGCGCGCTCTCACTGGCGACCAACACGGAACAGGAGATCCGGCTGGTGCGCAAGGGGCAGGCGATTCCGGCCGAGTCCCCGCTGGTACCCAACACGACGGGCTTCGATCCGGAATTCCGGAGCGAAGGCTACGACCCCAGAAAAGCGCGCGCGCTGCTCGACACCTTCGGTTACGTTGACCGTGACGGCGACGGCTGGCGCGAGCAGCCGGACGGATCGCCGTTGCTGATCACCATCTCCACCCAGCCGGACCAGGCGTCCCGGCAGCTCAACGAGCTGCAGCGCAAGGACTATGCCGCGATCGGCATCAGAACAGAGTTCAAGGCGGCCAAGTGGCCGGAGAACCTGCGCAACGTCCGCGCCGGCAACTTCATGGTCTGGGGCGTGGGTTCGTCGGCGGCGGCGCCCGACGGCCAGCCGGCGCTCGACCGCACCGCTTCCATCCACAAGGGCGGGCAGAATCTCGCGCGCTTCAGCAACAAGCAGGTCGACGAGTACTACAACCGCCTCAGCGTGATCCCGGACGGGCCGGAACGCGAACGACTGTTTCTCGAGAGCAAGCGCCTGATTTCGGCGTACGCGCCGTATCAATACGGCGTGCATCGGATCCTCACGGACCTGGCATGGCCATGGCTGGTCGGCTTCCGTCGCCCGCCGTACTGGCTCGCGTGGTGGCAGTACGTCGACATCGATGCCGAGCAGCAGGCGAAGGCCATCGGATGAACGGACGAGTCGACCTGTCAGCCGAGGAACGTATTTCCGTTGGCTCGCGCCGAGGCTTCGTGCTCGGCTCGGCCGCGACGACAGCGGCGCTCGCGGCGCTGCCCGCACGCACGCTGGCGCAACTGGCGAACAGGCCGAAGACGCTATACACGTCGTTCCCGGCCGCCGAGACTGGCTTCGACCCGGCGCAGGTGTCGGACCTGTACTCGAACGGGGTGATCCGCAACATCTTCGAGCCACCGCTGCAGTACGACTACCTGGCGCGTCCGGTGCAGCTGATGCTGTGCACGGCAGCCGAAATGCCGCGCTCGTCGGACGGGGACCGGACTTTCACGGTGCGCCTGCGCCCGGGAATCTACTTTCAGGACGACCCGGTCTTCAAGGGCCAGCGCCGCGAGATGGTGGCCGCCGACTGTGTCTACCAGTTCAAGCGCGTGTTCGATCCGCGCTTCAAGAGCCCGCACTACGCAGTGCTCTCGAACACCAAGCCGCTGGGCATGGAAGCGCTGCGCACCGAAGCGCAGAAGACCGGCCGGTTCGACTACGACCGGCCGGTGGACGGCATCCGCGCTCTGGATCGCTACGTGTTCGAGGTGCGTCTGGCCGAGCCGGATCCGCGCTTCATCTACAACTTCACCGTCGCCAACTACTTCGGCGCTGTGTCGCGCGAGGTTGTGGAGTCCGTCAACGAGACCGAGTTGCAGGGCCGTCCCGTCGGCACCGGGCCGTTCCGGCTGGCAGACTGGCGGCGCGCCTCGCGCATCGTGCTGGAACGCAGCCCCACGTATCGAGAGGAGCTTTACTCGACCACGCCGGCAGCCGATGACATCCGCGGCATTCAGGCCGCGCAGCAACTGGCTGGCAAGCGAGTGCCCCTGATCGACCGGGTGGAGATCTCGATCATCAACGAGACTCAGCCGCAGTGGCTCGCCTTCCTCAATGGCGACCTGGACCTCGGTTCTCCGGGTGAGTTGCTGGACACGGCCGCGCCCAATGGAGTGGTAGCGCCGGCGCTGGCGAAGCGCGGCATCTGGCTCGACCGGGCCGTGCTACCTGACATCATCATCAGCTACTTCAACATGCAGGATCCGCTGGTCGGCGGCTACACGCCCGAGAAGGTGGCGCTGCGCCGGGCCATCGGCCTGTCCTACGACCTGAAGCGCGAGATCCGCGACCTGCGACGCGGCCAGATGGTGCCGGCACAATCGTCGGTGCCACCGGGCGTGTGGGGCTTCGATCCCACCTTCGTCAGTGACATGGGCGTGTTCGACCCAATACGCGCCAACACGCTGCTGGACACTTATGGCTACCTGGATCGCGACGGCGACGGCTGGCGTGAACAGCCTGACGGCAAGCCGCTGCTGCTCCAGTTCACCACGCAGGGCGACGGGTTTTCGCGCGCATCCAACGAACTGTGGCAGAAGAGCCTGACCCGGATCGGCCTGCGCGTGCGTTTCGACATCGGCCAGTGGCCCGAGAATGCCAAGGCGGCGCGCGCGGGCAAGCTGATGATGTGGGCGCTGGGATGGAGTGCCGGCGAGCCGGACGCCTCCACGTTCTACGACCTCGGCTTCGGTCCAAACATCGGTGCAGCCAACTACGCGCGCCTGCAGTTGCCGGCCTACGACGAGTTGTATCGCGCCCAGTCCACGTTGCCGAACGGCCCGGAGCGCATGGCCGCCATGCGCGAAATGAACCGCCTGATGGTCGCGTACATGCCCTACAAGTTTCACGGGCACCGCATCGGTAACGGGTTCATCCACCCGTGGGTCATCGGCTATCGGCGCCACCCGTTCTACCGCGATTGGTACAAGTGGATCGACATCGACGCCGATCGGCGCAAGCGCGACGTCGGCTGAATCGTCTGACACGGTCATCATCCCCTTGACGAGCGTTTCATCCGCCGGCCGTCGTCGCCTGCTGCAGGCCGGCAGCCTGCTCGCCGCCACACCGTTTGCCAGCGCGACTCCCGCAGCGGCGGCGCCGGGCACATCGAAAACACTGCGCGTCGCTTTCGCGGCGGCCGAAACCGGCTTCGACCCGGCGCAGGTGCAGGACCTCTACTCGCGCACCGTCATCGGCCACATCCTCGACGCTCCGCTTGAATTCGACTTCATGGCGCGGCCGGCGGTTCTGCGCCCGAACACACTCGTTGCACTGCCCGAAGTCTCATCCGATTACCGAACCTTCACCTTCCGACTGCGCCCCGGCATCTACTTCCAGGACGACCCAGCGTTCAAGGGCCAAGCGCGCGAACTCGTTGCGGCTGACTACGTCTACTCGTGGAAGCGCATCTACGACCCGCGCTGGAAGAGCCCGATGCTGTTCGTGCTGGAGAACAGCAAGGTGCTCGGACTGAGCGAGCTGCGCGCCGCTTCGCTCAAGGGCAAGCGCCCCTTTGACTACGACTCGCCGGTCGAGGGCGTGCGGACGCTCGACCGCTATACGCTGCAATTGCGGCTCGCGGAGCCGAACCCTCGCTTCATCTACAACTTTGCCGACGCATCGCTGTTCGGTGCGATCGCGCGCGAAGTCGTCGAGGCCTACGGCGATGAGATCATGGCGCACCCTGTGGGGACCGGACCGTTCCGCCTGGCCGCGTGGACACGCTCGTCGCGCATCGTGCTCGAACGCAGCCCGACCTTTCGGGAGGAACGCTACGACTTCGAGGCGGCGGCGGACATACCGGCGCTGGCGCCGGAGACGACCAGGCTGCAGGGTCGCCGTCTGCCGCTGGTCGACCGCGTCGAAATCTCGGTCATCGAGGAGTCGCAGCCGCGCTGGCTCGCCTTCCTGCAGGGGGAACTCGACATTCTCGACCCGGTGCCCGTTGATCTCGTGCGCGTCGCAGCGCCGAACGGAAAGTTGGCTCCCTTCCTCGAGCGTAAGGGCGTCAAGGCGATCCTGACGCCGATGTCGGACATCACGCTCAGCTACTTCAACATGGATCACCCTGTCGTCGGCGGCTACACGCCGGAGAAGGTGGCCCTGCGTCGTGCCATTGCTCTGGGCTTCGACGGCCGCGAGTACATCCGCAGCATATTCAGCGGCTTCGGCGTGCAGGCCGAATCGCCCTTCATCCCTGCGACCTACGGCTACGACCCCGCCTACCGCACGCCGATGGCCGAGTACAACCCCGCGCGCGCCCGCGCACTGCTCGACACCTACGGCTATGTCGACCGCGACGGCGACGGCTGGCGCGAGACGCCCGATGGCCAGCCGCTGACACTGGAAATTGCCGCCACCAACACGCAGCGCGACCGCAGCGCCAACGAGCTGTGGACGAAGTACATGAACGCACTTGGACTGCGCACGAAGTTCCGCATCGCCCAGTGGCCCGAACTCGTCAAGCAGTCGATGGCGGGCCAGTTGATGATCTGGGGCTACGCCTGGCAGGTCGGCCAGCCCGACAGCGACACGATCTTCGGCATGGCCTACGGGCCCAATACCGAGTCGATCAACGATGCCCGCTTCAACCTGCCCGCCTACAACCGGCTTTTCGAGCAGCAGCGTGTCATGCCAGACGGGCCCGAGCGTCTCGCCCTGCTGCATGAAGCAACGCGCCTGATGGTGGCCTACATGCCGTACCTGCTGCACATGCACCGTATCTATGTCGATCTCGCACAGCCCTGGGTCATCGGGTTTCGCCGGCATCCTTTCACGTCACGCCGTTGGTCGTGGATCGACATCGACATGGACCTTCGCGCGGCGCGGGGGGCGTGATGCTGGCCCGCCTTCTCCGCATCGGTCTCGGCCTTGAGCTGATCGCCGCCCTCACGCTCGTCACCATGCTCGGGGCCTGGCTGGTGCCGCCACTCGCGGTGGCGCTCATCCTGCTGTTCCCGCTTGCGGTGCACGGCCTCCCGCTGGCGATTGAGTTCATCACGGGTGCCATTGTCGACCGCCGGCCGATCGCGCGCCTCGGCCCGTTGGCGCTGATCAAGGTGTGGCTCGGCGAAACGTGGCGTTCGTTCAAGGTCTTCAACATCGATCAACCGTGGCGCGCCGGCTTCGACGAACCCGAGATCCTGCGGCAGCCGGACCGGCCCGCAGTGCTTTTCATTCACGGCTACATGTGCAATCGGGCCACGTGGCGACCGTGGCTTTTCGAGAGCGGTCTGGCGGGACGCTGGAACTGCGCAACGGTAAACCTGGAGCCCGTATTCGGCGCGATGGACCGTTACCCCGAACTGATCCATGCGGCGATTGAACGCTTACGGGCCGCGTCCGGCGCCGAGCGAGTCACGCTGGTATGTCATAGCATGGGCGGGCTCGCAGCTCGTGCCTATCTGCGCGCCCACGGCCACCACGCGGTCGCCCGCGTCGTGACCATCAGTACGCCTCACCACGGCACGCTGTTTGCGCGGCTCGGGCACGGTGAAAACACCCGCCAGATGCGGCGCGCCTGCGAGTTCGTCCGTCAACTGGCGACAAGCGACGAACCGGTCGAGTTCATCTGTTTTGCCAGCCAGCACGACAACATGATCGTCCCGCGCGACGGTCAGGTCCTGGATTGCGCCGAGGC
>DAOMFI010000185.1:0-5384 GCA_035429725.1 Burkholderiaceae bacterium
CAGGACCACTTCCTCGAGCGGGTGCTGGTGGCGATCCTGTCGCAGGGCCACCTGCTGGTCGAGGGCGTGCCGGGGCTGGCGAAAACGCTGACCGTGAACACGCTGGCGAAGACGATCCGCGGCACCTTCAAGCGCATCCAGTTCACGCCGGACCTGCTGCCGGCCGATCTGGTCGGCACGCGCATGTACAACCAGAAGTCGGGCGAGTTCTCCACGGTGCTCGGGCCGGTGTTCGCCAACCTGCTGCTGGCCGACGAGATCAACCGCGCGCCGGCCAAGGTGCAGAGCGCGCTGCTCGAGGTGATGCAGGAGCGCCAGGTGACGATCGCCGGCGAGACGCACCGCGTGCCCGAGCCCTTCGTCGTGATGGCCACGCAGAACCCGATCGAGACCGAGGGCACCTACCCGCTGCCCGAGGCGCAGGTCGACCGCTTCATGATGAAGGTGCTGGTCGGCTACCCGAACGAGGAGGAGGAATTCGTCATCGTCGAGCGTGTGACCGGGGTCGCGACCGCCGTCTCGGCGGTGTGCACGACGCAGCAGCTCTCCGAACTGCAGCAGCAATGTCGCAAGATCTACGTCGACCCGAACCTGATCCAGTACGCCGTCAAGCTCGTCGCCGCGACGCGCCGGCCGGAACAGTACGGGCTCAAAGACCTCGACCGCTACCTGACTTTCGGCGCGAGCCCGCGCGCGACGATCAACATGATCGAGGGCGCGCGGGCGCTGGCCTTCCTGCGCGGGCGCGGCTACGTACTGCCCGAGGATGTCATCGACCTCGTGCCCGACGTGCTGCGGCACCGGCTGGTGCTGTCCTACGAGGCGCTGTCGGACGGGCAGACCGCCGATGCGCTGATCATGCGTGTCCTGAAAACCATCCAGGCGCCCGAAGCGCCGCTCGAGAGCCATGTTCGGGTGGCGGCGGGCGCCTAAGCAGCCAGCCGTCGCCGGCACGGTTGCGCCCGGCGTCGGCGCGGCGGCCAATGAGGCCGTCGCCGACGGCGCGCGCGCACGTCGCCGCAGCGATCCGGAACGGATGCTGCGCCGGCTCGAGTGGACGGTGCTGCGCCGGCTCGATGGCCTGCTGCAGGGTGACTACCGGACGCTGTTCCGCGGCTTCGGCCTCGACCTCGCGGACCTGCGCGAGTACCAGTTGCACGATGACGTGCGCTACATCGACTGGAACGTCACGGCTCGGCTCGCGGTGCCGCATGTGCGCGAGTTCCAGGAGGATCGCGAAGTCGCCGCCTGGTTCCTGCTCGATCTTTCGGCCTCGGTCGACTTCGGCTCCGGCGACGTGCGCAAGCGCATGCTGGCGACCGAACTGGTGGCCGTGCTGGCGCGGCTGTTTACGCGTTACGGCAACCGCATCGGCGCGGTGCTGCACGCGGAAGGCGTCGAAGAAGTCATTCCCGCCCGCAACGGCCGCCGTCACGTGCTGCATGTGCTCGATCGCATCGGGGAGGTCGCGGCGCCGGCGCGCCGCCAGACCGGACGTTTGACCGATCTCTCGCAATTGCTCGCCTTTGCCCAGCCGGTCATCAAGCGGCGTTCGGTCGTGTTCGTCGTCTCGGACTTCATCAGCGCACCCGGCTGGGGCCGGCGGCTGGCGCAGCTCGCCCGACGCCACGAGGTTGTCGCGGTGCGGCTCTACGACCCGCTCGAGATCGAGCTGCCCGACCTCGGGCTCATCGTCATGCAGGATGCCGAAACCGGTGAGCAGCTGACGGTCGACACGCATGATCGCGCGTTCCGCCGCCGCTTCACCGAGGCCGCCGCGCGCCGCGAGGCCGAATTGCGCGCCGGGCTCGCGGAAGCGGGGGTCGATTGCCTTGAACTCGCGACCGACGAGCCGCTCGATTCCGCGCTGCTCCGATTCACTCAGTTGCGCAAGCGGCGCAGCCAGCTCGCCTCCGGGGGCGTGCCGGCGATCGTGGCCCGGCGTCAGTGGCGCTGAAGGCGATGGGTGACGCCTACGCCCTGACATTCCTGTGGCCGCGGCTGCTGTGGCTGCTGCTGGCGCTGCCGCTCGCAGCCGCGCTCTATGTCGGCATTCTCGCCTGGCGTCGGCGCGGTACAGCGCGCTACGCCAGCCTCGCGCCGGTCGACACCGCGGACGGCGGCCGCTGGCGCCGCGTCGTGCCGCCGCTGCTGTGGCTCGCCGGACTCGCCGCGCTGCTGCTCGCCGTGGCGCGGCCGCAGGCCACGTTGACGCTCCCGTCGCGTGTCGACACGGTGATCCTGGCCGTCGACATGTCGGGCAGCATGAAGGCCACCGATGTCGCGCCAACGCGCATGGCGGCGGCCCGCGACGCGGCCCAGGCCTTCGTCAACGAGCAGCCGGAACATGTGCGCATCGGCGTCATCGGCATCGCGGCGGCAGCGGCTGTCCTGCAATCGCCGACCAACAAGCGCGAAGACATCCTGGCAGCCATCGAGCGGCTCGAACCGCAGCGCGGCACGGCGCTCGGCAGTGGCCTCGTCATTGCGCTCGACACCGCGCTGCCCGGTGCACGCATCGACGTCGACGGCTTCATCAACCCGCGCAAGGACCGGTCGCCGCCGCTCGACAAGGCGAAGGCAGACGAAGCGAAGTCCGTCGCGCCCGGCGAGAACACATCCACCGCGATCGTCCTGCTCAGCGATGGCCAGAGCAACGTCGGGCCCGATCCGCAGAAGGCCGCGGAGCTTGCCGCGAAGCATGGTGTCAGGATCTACACGGTGGGGCTGGGAACGCCCGAGGGGACGGTCGTCAAAGTCGACGGCTGGTCGATGCGCACGCGGCTCGACGAAGACGCGCTGCAGAAGATCGCCTCGACGACGCTGGGCGAGTACTTTCGCGCGCCGAGCGCCAATGAGCTGAAGAAGATCTACCGGGCACTGGGCTCGAAGCTGGCCTTCGAAAAGCAGCGGCCGATGGAGGTGACGGCCGTGTTCGCCGGTCTCGGCGCGCTGCTCGCCGCGGCCGCGGCCATGCTGTCATTGCTCTGGTTCAACCGCATCCTGTAGCCGGCACGGCACCCTGCAACGCCGCGCGCGACATGGCGCCCACCGGACCGGCCTGCCACTAGACTTTCCGCCTCGGCCGCGCTGCGCGCGCACTGAAATCTCCGGAAGGCAGACGCATCCATGGTGAAGTTCGGCATCGGACAGGCAATCACGCGGCGCGAAGACGACCGGCTGCTGACGGGGCAGGGACGCTTCGTCGATGACCTCAGCGTGCCGGGGGCATTGCACGCGATGTTCGTACGGTCGCCGTACGCGCATGCCCGCATCGTTGCGATCGACAGTGTGGAAGCGCGGGAAAGCGAAGGCGTCGTCGCGGTCCTGACGGGTGCCGACCTCCAAGCCGACGCGGTGGCGCCGTTCCCGGCAAACCCGATGCTGAAGCCTGCTGATGGCAGGCCGCCGGCGCCTCCATTTCATGTGCTCGCGGTCGATACCGTCCGCTACGTCGGCCAGCCGGTGGCGGTCGTGCTGGCGGAGTCGCGCGCGGCGGCGGAGCGGGCGGCCAATCTCGTCACCGTCGACTGCACTCCCCTGCCGGCCGCCGCCACGCTCGCCGCGGCGCTCGCGCCGGATGCGCCCCTCGTGTGGCCCGATGCGCCGGGCAATGTCGCGGGGTCGGCCAGCTTCGGCGACCGCGACGCCTGCGATCGCGCCTTCGCGGCCGCGAAGCACATCACGCGCATTGAGGTCGAGAATCAGCGGCTCTCGCCGGTCACGCTGGAGCCTCGCGGCTGTGTCGCGCAGTTCGACGCTGCGTCAGGCCGGCTCACCTTTCACGCGTCGTCGCAGAATCCGGCGAGCTACCAGGGCACGCTGGCAAAGATGCTGAAGCTCGCGCCGGAGAAGGTGCGCGTGGTCGTGGGCGATGTCGGCGGCGGTTTCGGCATGAAGGCCCTGGTGCATCCGGAGGACGTCGTCTGCGCCCATGCTGCGCGCAAGCTCGGGCGGCCGGTGCGCTGGCGCGCGACGCGACTGGAAGAATTCCAGGCCGCGAGCCACGGGCGCGACCAGCGCGCGGAGGCCGAACTCGCCTTTGATTCCGACGGGCGCATCCTGGGGATGCGGGTCCGCATCAGCGGCGCACTCGGCGCCTACGGGCATGGCGCTGGCGCGGCGATTCACCTGGCGATCGGACCCAAGGTCACGACCGGCGTTTATCACGTTCCGGTGCTCGACCTGCAGTCGAAGGCCGTGCTGACGAACACCAACGTCATCGGCGCATACCGCGGCGCGGGCCGGCCCGAGGCGATCTACCTCATCGAGCGGCTGATGGACCGCGCAGCGGCCGAGTTGAAGCTCGACCCGGCCGAACTGCGCCGCCGCAATCTTGTACAGCCGGGGCAGATGCCGTATCGCAACGCGATGGGCGAGACCTTCGACAGTGGCGACTTTCCTGGCCTGCTGGACAAGGCGCTGAAAGCGGCCGATTGGGCCGGCTTCGCCGCGCGCCGGCGTGCGTCCGAGGCGCGCGGCCGCTTGCGCGGGCGAGCGGTGTCGACTTTCCTGGAATGGACCGGCGTCGTGCATGAGGAAACGGTGCGGCTGCACGTCGAAGGCGACGGCCGTGTGCGCGTCTTCACCGCGATGCAGGCAATGGGCCAGGGCATCGAGACCAGCTACCTGCAGATCCTCGCTGAAACGCTGCAGCTCGACCCTGAGCGCATCGAGATCGTGCAGGGCGATTCCGACGTCGCGCAGGGCATCGGCAGCATGGGCAGCCGCTCGCTTTACATCGGCGGCTCGGCGATGCAGACCGCGTCGCAGCAGGCCATCGATGCCGGCCGCGACCTTGCATCGAAGGCGCTCGAAGCGCCAGCCGCCGACCTGACCTATGCGGCGGGGCGTTACAAAGTCGTCGGCACCGACCTCGGCATCGACCTGGCTACTCTGGCACAGCAGCAGCCGGAGCGGCGCATTGCGGTGACGACGGTGCAGAAGGTCGGCGGGCCGTCGTGGCCCAATGGCTGCCACGTCTGCGAGGTCGAAGTCGAGCCCGAGACCGGGCAGGTCGAGATCGTGCGCTACACGACCTACGACGACGTCGGCCGGGTCATCAACCCGCTGATCGTCGCCGGCCAGGTCCACGGCGGCATCGCGCAGGCGGTCGGCCAGGCGCTGCACGAGCAGGTGGTCTACGACGCCGACGGACAGCTGCTGACCGGCTCCTTCATGGACTACGGCATTCCGCGCGCCGATGACCTGCCGGAGTTCGCGACTCACACCGACGAGTCGCAGCCCTGCAAGATCAATCCCCTCGGTGCCAAGGGCGTCGGCGAACTCGGCACGGTTGGCGCGACGCCGACGGTCATCAATGCGATCGTCGATGCGCTGCGGCCGCTCGGTGTAATCGACCTGGCGATGCCGGCCACGCCGGA
>DAOMFI010000186.1:0-3708 GCA_035429725.1 Burkholderiaceae bacterium
CACGCGCCAAGGCGCTGAACCCACAGCCACTGCCTCCGATCGACAAACCGGGCGCATCGGCGAAGGCGCTCAACCCGCAGCCGCTGCCGCCGGTGGACTCCCGCGTCGTCAACAACAAGCCCGGCAACTCTTGAGTCGCCGTGCGCTATCCGCGCGGCTCCAGAGAGCCGAATGCGGTAACGCTGCGCAACCGCTAACTGATGGACATCTCGCGCCGGAATGACAGGCCCAACGCCTGCATTCCGGCCTCACTGGAGGACTTTCGCCATGCACACGAACGGCTCTGGACTGATTGCTTCAAAGCACTGGAACACGTCGTACTGGACACTCACCATCACGTTGGTTCTGTCCCTTCTGCACGGGCCGGCGGCCGCACAAGGCTTCGGCCGGACCGCGTCAGAGCCGTGGTCGGGCATCGTCACTGTGCACAACCGCATGACGCCGCCGGGTAAGCCGATCTCTGCGGCCGCGCGCGTCGGCGTGCGTGAAGTGTCCGGCTCGATCGCGCAGCCCACCAATGCCAAGCCCGCGGCGGTCAAGCCTGAGCGTGCCTCGGTCAATCTCGCACCGGTCATCCAGCAGTGGTGGGACAGCAAACGCCCGCAGTACGCCGCCAAGGCAGTGGCGTTCCTGAACGAGCGAGACATCGGCGGCGGCTTTCGCACCAGTCGCAACGTCGTGACGCTGGCAACCAGCGGCCCGATGCTGGTCGGCACCGACGGCAACGGCTTTACGGTCCGTTACCTGCTGAACGGCAATAGCCTCTCGACGTACCTGCGGGTTCCGGCTGGCCCCCTGGTCAATCGGCACATGGATCCGGGCTTCGTGGTCCGGTTCGATCTGGACGTGACGCTCGATTTCTCCGTCCGCAACAACCAGCTGGTGGCCGGCCCGGCGCGCATCAAGGCCAACGTGCATCGCCCGGAGGGCAAGAATATCTCCGGTGACATGGCCACCGCCGCCGCCAACCTCGTGAAGACGCTCAGCGGAGTCGACTTCGTCGGCCAGTTCCTCGCCGTTGCCAACAGCCAGCCCATCGCCGTCGATACCGGCCTCAATCAGCAGCTCGGCATGATCAACCCACTGCTGCAGAAAGCCGCGAGCGGCGGCGTGATCCAGCCGTCCTATCACGCGGCGAACCAGAGCGTCGTGCTCACGCTTCTGACCGCCGGCCCGGCACCGGTCGTGCGCTGACGGCGGGACGCGCCGTGCCCGGACCGGGCGCGGTTGCGTCGAGCGTGGCCGGCGGCGACGGTCCTGCGCGGCCGTCGCCCAGCCTCACCGGCCGCAATTCGCCACGGTCCAACCGTCGCTCGTCGCAGTGCCGTTGCCTGTCGGCACGCGCGAATCTACGGTGCGGCATCTTCAGTCGCTGGGAGCCTCACCATGGAATCGATCTGGCGCACGCTTTTCGGCAGCGTGATCGTCGCGCTGTGCCTGCAGGTCGCGCCACCCGCACAGGCCAGCCCGCGTCCGCTCGTCGACCCTGCCTGGCTGCAGCAGGCGCTTGCCGCCGGCGATGTGCTGGTGCTGGATGCGCAGCCCGGCAAGCTGCATGAGGCAGGGCACATTCCCGGCGCGGTGCATGTCGATGTCTTTGCCTGGGGCATGGACACTGACGATGCACAGGCGATGCAGCGGCACCTCCGGTCGTGGGGTGTGTCGCCGGGCCGCACGGTGGTGATTGCCGACCAGGGCGGAAGCTACTTCGCGGCGCGCACCTACTACGAACTGCTGTACCGCGGCCACCCGCCCGAGCGGCTGCATGTGCTCGACGGCGGCATGGCGAAGTGGCGGGCCGTCGGCGGCGCGGTGACGCAGGAGAAAACTCCTCCGCCACGCGCCGGCAGCTTCACGCCGCGCATCCGCCCTGAAGTGCGGGCCGATCTGCCGGAGGTCCTGGTCGCCACCGGCAACACGCAGCGTTACGCGGTGGTGGATGCGCTCAGTCCCGAAATGTACTTCGGCGCAATGAGGTTCTTCGACCGCGCCGGCCACCTGCCGCAGGCGCTGTCGTGGCCCAGCGAGGAGTTCTTCAATGCCGACAAGACCTTCAAGTCCGCCGACGAGATTCGCGCAATGGCCGCGAATCTCGGCATGCGCCCCGAGCAGCAGGTCGTTACCTATTGCGGCGGCGGCATCGCGGCGGCCGTGCCGTTCTTCGCGCTGCGCGAGGTCGCCGGCTACCCGCAGGTGAAGCTCTACGTCGGCTCGCAGCTCGAGTGGGTGCGCGACCCGCGCGACCTGCCACTGTGGACCTACGGGGCGCCGCACCTGGCACGCAACGCCTCCTGGCTCGCGGGCTGGACCAGTCCGATGCTGCGCGCCTTCGGCGTGACGCAGCTCAACATCGTCGACGTGCGCAACCCCGAGGCCTTTGCCGGCGGCCACATCCCGGCGTCGCGCAACGTGCCGGCGAAAGCATTCGATCAGGCGTTGAGGCAGCCGGCCGCACTGCGTCCGCGCCTGGAAGCCGAAGGCATACGGGCGGATTACGAGACGGTGATCGTGTCCGAACGCGGGCTCGACAAGGCATCGGCGCTCGCCTTTCTCGCGCTGCAGTCGCTCGATGTGCCGCGCGTGTCGGTGCTGATGACCGGCACCGATGATTGGGCGCTGCGCGGACTGCCCTGGTCGAAGCAGGCCGCAGAGCCTGCGACCGCAGTTCCGACGCGCCTCGGCGAAGGCAGCCGCACGGTCGTGACGACGCCGGCGGAAGCGGCTGGAAAGACGCCCCGCGTGTACATTGCCTCCGGCGCCGCGCTGCCGGTGGAGCCACCGCCTGGAACGGTGATCCATCTTCCGGCGAGCCGGCTGGTCAACGACGACGGCAGCGTCAAGGCCGCGACCGAGCTGTGGACGGCGATCTCGAAGGCCGGCGTGCCGCGCCATGCGCAACTGGTGTTCGTGGCCGACGATATCGGCGAGGCAGCGATGAACTTCTGCGTGTTTCGGCTGATGGGCTATCCGAACCTGCGCGTTCTGCTGCGCTGACTATGCAATGTCGATGAAGATGCCAACGCAGGCGCTGCCGGTGAAACTTCCGCCAGCCGAATTCGAGCCGATGGGCGTGCGCAGAGTGCTCGGCCTGCGCCGCCTTGCGGTCATGCTGATGGTCGCGGTTCCGATTGCGCTGCTGGTCAGCATTTCTTCCGAGACCCGCTTCCCAACGTGGCTCGTGCGCAGCGTCATCGTCGGCACCGGCGCGCTGCTGGCCTTCGGGATCGCCGAGTCGTGGCCGCGGCAGCTGCCACGCTGGCTCGGGCGCTGGGTGTTCCAGCTGCTCGCCCTGGCGGTGGCGACTCCGTTGTCGGCCTACGTCGCCTACTGGATCACGGTCGGCGGGCCGCCCGAGTTCATGGCCAACCCGAAGCGCTTCGTCGGCTTCGGTCAGCTGTCGCTCGCTGGCATCTTCTTCGGTGCGTGGATCGCGCTGGGAGCGATGATCCGCCAACGCGAAGCGCGGGCACACGCGCTGTCGCTCGCGTTCGAACGCGAGCGCCGCGAACTCGAGCGCCAGGCCATCGAGGCGCGCACACAGCTGCTGCGCTCGCAGATCCAGCCGCATTTCCTGTTCAACACGCTCGCAAACATCCAGGCACTGGTCGAAGCGGGCTCACCCCATGCGCCGCAGGTGCTCGCGAGCCTGATCGCGTACCTGAAGGCCGCCGTGCCGCAGCTCGACGAGACCGTCAGCACGCTCGGGCG
>DAOMFI010000186.1:3808-5383 GCA_035429725.1 Burkholderiaceae bacterium
GCCGAAGTACAGTTTCCGGCCGATGCGCGCTGACATGACAATGGCCCCGACTGCCCTGATCGCCGACGACGAGCCGATGCTGCGCGAGGCCCTCGCGCGGCTGCTGGCCGAACTGTGGCCCGAGCTTTCCGTTGTCGCGCAGGCGCGCAACGGCCGCGAAGCGATCGCGATGTTCGAGGAGCATCGACCCGACGTCTGTTTCCTCGACGTGCAGATGCCCGGCCTCTCGGGCGTCGAGGCCGCACGCGCGATCGGAAACCGGGCGCACCTCGTGTTCGTGACCGCGTTCGAGCAGTACGCGGTCGAGGCGTTCGCGCGCGGCGCGCTCGACTACCTCGTCAAGCCCGTGGAACGCGACCGCTTGCGCGAGACCGTCGAGCGTCTCAGGGAGCGGCTGCGCACTGTGCAACCGCCGCCGGCCGCGACCGACGATCTGATCCGCGAACTCGCCACACGGCTCGCGCAGACCCCGCGCGACGCACGTCTGCGCTGGCTGCGCGCCGGCAGCGGTCAGGCGACACGGCTGATCCCGGTGGAGGAGATCGACTTCCTGCGGGCTGATGAAAAGTACACGCTGGTGGGCTGGCGCGGCGATGGCGCACGGCCCGGCGAAGCACTCGTGCGCACGCCGCTGAAGGAGCTCGCGGGCCAGCTCGATCCCGAGCAGTTCGTGCAGGTGCACCGCTCGGTCATTGTCAACCTCGGCTCGGTGAGCCACGTCACGCGCGGCCTCAACGAGACCGCGACCATTCATCTGAAGGGGCGGTCTGAAACGCTGCCCGTCAGCCGCGCCTACGCGCACCTGTTCCGGCAGATGTAGGCGCGCCCAGGTACCAGCTCAGGTCCTCATGCGGACCTGCCGCATGCCCAACAGCGCCAGAGCGCACAGCGCAAGCAGAGCCAGCGTGGAAGGCTCAGGCACCGACGCCGACAACGCCACCGGTTCACTGTAGAGAAAATCGTCCATGGCCACGACGTCTATCGAGCCGCTTTCGTTGGGACCCAACGCCGCGTTGCCCGTCACGATGCGCACGCGAGCGATGCGCTCGCCGGCATTGAAGAACACCCCGAGGAACGAGAGACTGCCATCGGCGACGCTTCCTGTTTCGACCGACTTGCTGTACAGAAGGTCGCCCTCCGGGTCAAAGTAGCTGATGCTCGTCGGTCCCGCCAGATCGACGTCGCTGAAGACCGCGCCGAACCCACTGACGCTTGCCGCCTCGGCTCCGTTGCTGCCCGGCAGGAAGAACAGGACGTCAATGACATTACTGGCGACGGGGACGAACAGGCGTTGCGGACTGAACGGGTTGAAGGTCGTGGCGTACGTGGGATTGGAGAAAAGCGTTGCTAATCCATCCGGTGTGGCCTGCGACAGACCAACGCCAGGCGTAGTAACGAGCGCACCTCGCGTGTTCTGGAAGACATTGAAGGGCGTGACCGGGCTTGTCGTGAGGGTACTGCCGCCGCCGTCCCAATTGATTTCGCGACGGCCACCCGCAATCGGTCCAGGGTTATTGCCGTTGTTCGGGCCACCCAGAATCGACCTGAAGACATCGACCGTGGCCTGGATCGAGG
>DAOMFI010000187.1:0-5315 GCA_035429725.1 Burkholderiaceae bacterium
GCGCCAGCTTGCCGATCGGGATGCCCATGCCGTTGGCGCCGAGGTCACCCAGCCCGAGGATGCGTTCGCCGTCGGTGACGACGATGATCGCGGCCTCCTTGTAAGGCCAGTTGTTGAGCACCTGCTGGATGCGCCCGCGGTCCGCCGCGCTGACATACAGGCCGCGCGGACGACGGTAGATGTGACCGAACTGCTGGCACGCCAGACCCACGGTCGGCGTGTAGATGATCGGCATCATCTCGTCCGGATTCTCGAGCACGACGCGGTAGAACAGCGCCTCGTTCCGGTCCTGCAGCGACTCAAGCATGATGTACTTGGCGAGGTTCGTCTGCAGCCGCCGAAAGTTTTCCAGCACGCGCGTAACCTGTTCTTCCTGCGTCGAAATGTGCGGCGGCAGCAGCCCGCGCAGTCCCAGCATGTCGCGTTCGGCTTCCGAAAAGGCCGTGCCCTTGTTCAGGGTCGGATCGCGCAGCAGCGCGGTGCCGCGCGGGAACCACTCCGGCAGCGGCGGCGGCAGCACTCTCTGAGCTCGTCTTTGCAGCATGATCTCTTTCTCCCCTGTCCTCTCGTCAGGCGGCTCCCATCACAGGGTCTCCGGGACCATGTCGATGGCGCCGCACGGGCATTCGGCGGCACACATGCCGCAGCCCTTGCAGTAGTCGTAGTTGAACTTGAAGCGCAGCCCCGGGCCGAGCTTGATCACGGCGTTGTCGGGGCAGACGCCGTAGCAGTTGTCGCACTCGAAGCAGTTGCCGCACGAGAGGCAGCGCCGGGCCTCGAACTGCGCGTTGAACTCCGTCAGGCCTTTCTGCACTTCTTCGAAGGTCGACGTTCGCCGGGCGATATCGAGCAGCGGCCGCACCGTCTTCGGCGCGTCGGCGTAGTACCAGGTGTTGAGTCGATCGAACGAAGCGGGTCCGTGCTTTGTGGCCGCCGAGGCGGCGGCGCCACGCAGCCACGCATCGATGTTGCGCGCGGCCTTCTTGCCATGCCCGACGGCCACCGTGACGGTGCGCTCCGACGGGACCATGTCGCCCCCCGCGAAGATCCCGGGATGGCCGGTCATCATGTTGGCCGCCACCTGCACGGTGCCGTCCTTGATCTCGAGGCCAGGCACATCATTGAGCAATGACAGGTCGACGTCCTGGCCCAGCGCCAGCACCAGCGAGTCCGCCTCGAGCGTCTCGACCTCGCCGGTGGGCTGCGGGAAGCCCTTGTCGTCGAGCTTCATCTTCTCGACCGTCAAGGTTCCGCCGTCGTCCATGTTGCGGATCGTCGACAGCCACTTGATCAATACGCCTTCGGCCAGCGCCTCCTCGACTTCGAAGTCGTGCGCCGGCATCTTCTCGCGCGTGCGGCGGTAAACGATGATGGGCTCGGCGCCCATGCGCTTGGCGGTCCGCGCCACATCGAGGGCAGTGTTGCCGCCGCCATAGACGACGACGCGGCGGCCCAGCATGGGCTTGTCCTCGCCTTCCATGCTGCGCAGGACCGACACCGCATCGAGCAGACGCGAGGCTTCGCCGGCCGGGATGTAGGCGCGCTTGGCAATGTGGGCGCCAACGGCAAGGAAGGCGGCATCGAACCGTCCGGCCTGCATCGACTCGAGGATGTTGCTGACCTTCTGGTTCAGCTTCAGTTCGACACCGAGGTCGAGAATGCGCCGAATCTCGGCGTCGAGGACGTCGCGCGGCAGGCGGTACGCCGGAATGCCGAAGCGCATCATGCCGCCGGCCAGCGGCCCCGCCTCGACGATCGTCACCGCATGGCCCAGTCGCCGCAGGTGATACGCCGCCGACAATCCCGAAGGCCCGGCGCCGACCACCAGGACGCGCTTGCCCGACTCCTTCGCCGGCGGCTCGAACTTCCACTTGCGCTTCAGCGCCTCGTCGCCCAGGAAGCGTTCGACCGAATTGATGCCGACGGCTTCGTCGAGTTGCGCGCGGTTGCAGGCCGTTTCACACGGGTGGTAGCAGACGCGGCCCATGACGGCCGGCATCGGGTTGTCCTGCACCAGCTGGCGCCAGGCCGCCTCGTAGTCGCCGCCTTCGGCATGGAACAGCCACTGCTGGATGTTCTCGCCGGCCGGGCAGGCGTTATTGCACGGCGGAAGCCGGTCCACGTACACGGGACGCATCGTGCGCCATGACCCGGTGTGGTTGGCGAGCGAGGAGCCCGGATCGAGCGTGATGGCGAACGGCTTATCCACGCGCCGCCTCCATGTCCAGCAGGCCGAACGTCGAGATATTGCGGTCGGCGATGGCCTGGATCTGCGCGAGGCGCGCCTCGTCGCGCTTCGGCGAGAACAGATGCGCAAAGCGCTTCTGCGGCTTGAGATAGTCCTCGACCGGCACGCGACGCCGGATCGGCGTGCGCCCGGTGACCTCGCCGTGTTCGGCCTCGAACAGCGGGAAGAGCCCCGCCTCCACCGCCGCCCGCGCCACCTTGATCGTGTCGGCCGGTGCCGAGCCCCATCCGAGCGGACACGGCACATGGATGTGGACATAGCGTGCGCCGCGGATTGACATCGCGCGCGTCACTTTGTCCTCGAGATCGCGCAGGTTGGCCACGCTGGCGGTCGCGACGTAGGGAATGTGGTGCGCCATTGCGATCAGCGGCACATTCTTGCCGGTGCCGAAGACATTGCCCGGTTCGCGCCCGACCGCTGGTGTGGTGGCCGTGCGCGCGGCCCCCGGCGTGGCGCTCGAGCGCTGCACGCCGGTGTTCATGTAGGCCTCGTTGTCGTAGCAGATGTAGAGCACGTCGTCGTTGCGCTCGAACATGCCCGACAGGCAGCCGAAGCCGATGTCGGTCGTGCCGCCGTCGCCCCCCTGGGCGATGACGCGCACATGCTCCTTGCCCTGGATCCGCAAGGCGGCGGCAACACCGGACGCCACCGCCGCCGCGTTGCCGAACAGCGAGTGCAGCCAGGGGATCTGCCAGGAGGTCTCCGGGTACGGCGTCGAGAACACTTCCAGGCAGCCCGTCGCATTGACCGCCACCAACTGGTTGTCGGTCGCCCGCATGGCGGCGTCGAGCGCGTAGCGCGCTCCAAGCGCCTCGCCGCAGCCCTGGCAGGCGCGGTGACCCGAATTGAGCGAGTTCGTCCTCCGCATGTTGGCCTGGACGCTGCGCTCGTCTTCATCGAGCAGACGATTGCCGACCGTGAAGGTGCCGGTCTGGTAGAACTTGACGGGCTGGCGCGGGTCCATGGTCAACCGATCCTCGATGCCACGGTGCCGAGTTGCCGCAACACGGACTCGGCGGTCGGTCCGCTGCGCCGCTGCAGTCGTTCGCGCACGAGTTCCCGCTCCACGACCTCCTTGTTCAGGTCGAGGAAGGTCACGGCCTCGAGCTCCTCGCGAATCGCCGATTCGAAAAGAGCCCGCAGCGAGGCCTGCGTAATGCTGCGGCCTCCGAGCCCCGCGATGACCGTGTAACCCTTCAGCTGGATGCCCGATAGTGACTTCCGCACGCCGTCCGAGAGGATGCCGCCGAGGCCGAGCGCGAGGCTCTTTTCGATGACGACGACGCGCTTGGCGTGTCCGATCGCATCGCGCAGCGCATCGAGCGGGAAGGGTCGGAACGCCGTGACGGCGACCGAACCGATACGGATGCCCTCGTCCCGCATCGCGTCGACGACTTCCTGCACCGTACCGTTGACCGATCCCAGTGCGATGACGATCGTCTCGGCATCGTCGGCCCGGTAGGTGCGCAGCAGGCCGCCGGACGCGCGCCCGAAGCGCTGCTGGAACTGTTCGGCGAGTTGCGGGATCAGCTCCAGCGCTCGCAGCTGCTTATGGTGCGCGAGGTAGCGGACTTCCATGAACGCTTCAGGCCCGACCATCGCGCCCATGCTGACCGGCTCGGCCGGATCCAGCACCTGCCGCGGCTCGAAAGGCGCAAGGTAGGCGTCGACCTCCACCTGGGTCGGCACGTCGACGCGCTCGACGGCGTGGGTCAGGATGAAGCCGTCCATGCAGACCATCACCGGACACGAAAGCGTCTCCGCCAGGCTGAAGGCCTGGATGTGCAGGTCCAGCGCTTCCTGGTTGGTCTCGGCGTGCAGCTGGATCCAGCCCGAATCGCGCATGGACATGCTGTCCGAATGATCATTCCAGATGTTGATCGGCGCCCCGATCGCGCGATTGCCGATCGTCATCACGATCGGCAAGCCGAGCCCCGCCGCGTTGTAGACCGCCTCGGCCATGAAGAGCAGCCCCTGGCTGCTGGTCGCGGTGTACGTGCGGGCGCCGGTTGCCGAAGCGCCGATGGCGACCGAAAGCGCGGCGAACTCGGATTCGACGTTGATGAACTCGCATCCGCCCAGTTCGCCCGACTTCACCATCTCGCCGAGGCCTTCGACAATGTGCGTCTGGGGCGTGATCGGATACGCGCAGATCACCTGCGGCCGCGCGAGCGCTACCGCCTCGGCGACGGCGCGTGAGCCCTCGATCTGCTTAAGCATGAACGGCCTCGCCATCCACCCGCGCGTAGGCTTCGCGTGCCGCAGCGACGTTCATGTCGGCGATCCGCTGGGGGAATTTCTCGCGGATCGCCGCGATGACCGAGTCGATGCCGATAAGCCGGGTAAGCGCCGCAAAGGCCGCCAGCAGCGGGACGTTCGGTACCGGCCGCCCCACGTGGCGGACTGCGATGTCGGTCGCCGGCAGCGCGTAGAGCCGGACGCCCGCCTTCCGCTCCAGCAGCCCTTCGAGGCCGAGCTGACCGGCCGGACGGGTCGAGTTGATCAGTACGACTCCGTCCTGACGCAGGCCGTTGAACAGATCCACCTGGTGCAGAAGGGTCGAGTCCTGCACGATCAGCGCGTCCGGCTCCATCACGGGCTCCCGCAGACGGATCGGCCGGTCGTCGATGCGGCAGAAGGCCATGACGGGCGCACCCATGCGCTCCGAGCCAAAGCTTGGAAAGGCCTGCGCGTGGCGCCCCTCGAGGAAGGCCGCGACCGCCAGCACCTCGGCGCCTGAAACGACGCCTTGGCCGCCGCGGCCATGGATGCGCACTTGCAGCATGTCTCCCTCGGCCCCCCGGATGTCGCCGTCGCGAATTGCGGCGATCGATTGACGCGCATCGTGGCAGCGGCGGACGTGGCCACGTTGACCGCGATCAATCGCATCGTGATCACGCATTGCGTCATGTGGCTTACGACGGTTGACGCGTGTCAATGCCAGCGGGCGATGCGCGAGAACAATGGTTGCCATCCGGCGCGCCCGGCGCGCGCCACCACGGCGGGAGATGCTCATGAGTGCCACGACTGCAGCCCTCAGCGGCTCGGAATCGTCACGTTCGCGCCG
>DAOMFI010000188.1:0-5258 GCA_035429725.1 Burkholderiaceae bacterium
CATGGAACTGACTGGCAAGCGGCTGGTGGTCGGCATGACGGGCGGTATCGCGGCCTACAAGGTCTGCGAACTCGTGCGCCGCCTCCAGGATGAAGGCGCGAAAGTACAGGTCGTGATGACAGCGGCCGCGCAGGAATTTGTCACCGCGACAACGATGCAGGCGCTGACGGGTCAGCCGGTGCAGACGGATCAATGGGGACGCGCGGGCGTGCCGGTCGCAAATGCAATGCCGCATATCGACCTCACGCGAGGCGTCGACGCGATCGTCATCGCCCCGGCCACGGCCCACTTTCTCGCCAAGGCCGCGCTGGGCCTGGCGGATGACCTGCTGTCGACGATGGTACTGGCGCGCAGCCGCACGACCCCGCTGCTGGTGGCGCCGGCGATGAATGTCGAGATGTGGGAGAACCCGGCAACCCGGCGCAATGTCGCGCAGCTGACGGCCGACGGCATCACCGTGCTCGGCCCCGGGTTCGGCGACCAGGCCTGCGGCGAAGTTGGCAGCGGCAGGATGCTGGAGCCGGCAGAGCTGCTCGACGAGATCATTGCCCACTTTCAGCCCAAGCTGCTGGCGGGTAAGCGCGTGCTGCTGACGGCCGGCCCGACATTCGAGCCGATTGATCCGGTGCGCGGAATCACCAATCTCTCTTCGGGCAAGACCGGATTCGCGCTGGCGCGGGCGGCGGCTCAGGCAGGCGCCGAAGTCACCCTGGTGGCTGGACCGACCGCCCTTCCCACACCACGTCACGTGCAGCGTATTGACGTTCGCACCGCGCGCGAGATGCACGATGCCGTGCATGCGGCGCTGCCGGCAGACATTTTCATCGCGGTTGCTGCCGTGGCGGACTGGCACGTCGCGAACGCGAGCGCCAGCAAGCTGAAGAAGCAGGCCACGGGAGGCACGCCGCAACTGCAGTTCGGACTCAACCCTGACATTCTTGCCAGCGTGGCGAGGCTGGCGCGGGCGCCTTACTGCGTCGGATTCGCCGCCGAAAGTGAATGCCTTCTCGACAACGCGCGGGCCAAGCTGGTGTCCAAGAAGGTTCCGATGATCGTCGCGAACCGCGCCCAGGACGCGCTGGGCGCGGATGCCAGTGAACTGCATCTGGTCGAGGCCAGCGGCGTCACGACCCTGGCGGTGGCCGACAAGCACACACAGGCGCGGCGGCTCATCGCAGAGATCGCGGCGCGCCTCTGATGCCATCGGCGACGGAACCCCCGAACGGCGACTTCGTCGCCTACATCGAGCAGCTGCAGCGCGAGTCGGCGGCGCGCATCCTGGTGCAGTCGAAGCAGGTGATGGTCGAGCCGCCCGCCGATCCGGTGCCGGGCAGACAAAGAGGCGCGTCGAAGTCCGTCCTTGATGCGCGGCCCGTGACTAGCGGAAAAGGCAGTGACGACTTCGGTAACGCCACGCACGGCGACGCTGAAGCAGGAGGTGTCTTGCCGCTGAGCCGCCTGGAGGCGGACAAACTGCTGGCGCGCCTCGCGTCCGAGCGCGCGAAGGCGCAGCAGGTCGGCACGCTCATCGGCCTGGTCTTCGGCGTTGCATTGATTTTCTACTGGTTTGCGTCGCGCTCCGGGGTCGTGCCACTGTTGCTCGGGGTCGGATTGATGGTGTGGTCCATTCGCAAACTGCGCCGCGGCACCGGGCGCCGGGCGGATGTGCGAGACGCGGGGCAGGCGGCTGTTTCGAAGGTCTTCGGACACCGTCCGCACAATCCATGAAGATCGACGTCAAGATCCTCGATGCGCGGCTGCGCGACCGGCTGCCGGAGTATGCAACCGCCGGGGCGGCCGGGCTCGACCTGCGCGCCTGCCTGGATGCGCCGCTGCAACTGGAGCCAGGAACGACCCATCTGGTGCGAACCGGGATCGCCATACATATCGCCGACCCCGGCTACGCCGCGCTGATCCTCCCGCGCTCCGGGCTCGGCCACAAGCACGGCATCGTGCTGGGCAACCTGGTCGGTCTGATCGACTCGGACTACCAGGGCGAGCTGATGGTGTCGACCTGGAATCGAGGCTCGATGCCATTCACGCTGAATCCGCTCGAGCGCCTCGCGCAGCTCGTTATCGTGCCGGTCATGCAGGCGCAGTTCAACGTCGTCGAAGATTTCAGCACCTCGGAGCGGGGGGCCGGCGGCTTCGGCAGCACCGGCAAGCATTGACCCACGCTGGCCCTGGCAACACTCAGCCCCCGGCGCAGCCAGCCTCGTGGTTGTCGCGTGGCGCCCGCGCGTTGCTCGCCATGTTTGGATGGCGGGTGCGCTTCGACGGGTTCCCGGGTCCCAGGGGCATCGCAATCGTCTACCCCCACACCTCGAACTGGGACTTCGTCATCGGACTGCTGGCAAAGTGGACGATCGACCTGCCGATCCGCTGGGTCGGCAAGGAGTCGCTGTTCAGGGGATTCGCCGGCGCGACGCTGGGACGGTTGATGCGGCAGTGGGGCGGACGTCCGGTCGATCGCCATCACGCCAGCGGCGCCGTCGAACAGCTCGCCGCCCTGATGCAGTCGGAACCCTGGTTCTGGCTGGGCATTTCGCCCGAAGGGACCCGCAAGAAGACGGATCGCCTGCGCTCGGGCTTCTATCACCTCGCGCTGAAGCTCGACCTGCCGGTCGGCCTGGCCTACATCGACTATCGCCGCCGCGAGATCGGCGTCACGCGCTTCGTTCACATGAGCGGCGATCAGGACCGCGACCTCGAACTGCTGCGCGAGTTCTACGCCGACAAGGTCGGCCGGCATCCCGAAATGGCGAGCACGATCGCGTTCAAATGAAAGGGCGGCGCACAGCGCCGCCCTACTCGCACTTGAATTGCAGGCGGGCGCCCGGCCGCCCGAAGCCCGCCTGTCTGTTCAATCCGCCGCGAGCGCACGTGCGACCGCAAAGCGGTCGCGTACGCGAGCGGCGCTCAAGCCAGCATATCCGCCCAGATCGTCTGCGCCCAGCCGTTGGCGTAGGCGCCCTCCAGCGCCCACGACGCCCGGTCCTGCGATGAAATGCCGCCCGCGCCTGCCACGGCCTCCATGGTCTTCTTCTCCGGTACCCAGCGGTGCACGCTGGCCACATGCACGGCGTTCTTGTCGTCGATGAAGCTGTAGCAGGTGTTGGCCATCATCGGCGGCGTGACGGGACGCCCGTTGAGCAGTTCGACGATCGCCGCGGCCGCTGCTTTCCCATGCTGGTTCGCCATGTGACCGGACTTCGGCATCGCCGGAGCGGACAGCGTGGAATCACCCAGCACGTGCACGCCCTTGACCTTGACCGACTCGAGCGTCGTCCAGTCGACCTCGCACCAGCGGTTGTTCGCTGTGATGAGCCCGGCGTCGCGTGCAATGTTGGCCGCACGCTGTGGCGGGATGAAGTTGACCACGTCGCCCCGCACCTTGTCGCCAATTTCCGTGACCAGCGTGCCGCTCTTGACGTCGATTTCGGTGACCGGGGAGGCGACGCGGTAGTCGACGATGCCCTTGTAGTCCTCGGCGAACACGCGCGAGAAGAGCGGCTTCTTCGACACATAATCGGGATTGGCGTCCAGAACGATGAGCTTGCTCTTCGGCTTGGCCTGCTTCAGATACCAGGCGATCTGGCAGGCGCGCTCGTACGGCCCCGGCGGGCAGCGATACGGCGCCAGCGGAATTGCCATCACGACGACGCCGCCATCCTTCAGTTCAGTGAGCTGGCGGCGCAGCGCCACGGTCTGTGGCCCGGCCTTCCACGCGTGCAGCACCGTGCCTTCGGCGGCCGTCGACCAGCCCTGCAGCTTGTCGTACATGAACTCGATGCCGGGCGAGACCACCAGGCGGTCGTAGGGCAATGTGCCGCCCGACGCAAGCCGGACCTGCTTCTTGTCGGCATCGATCGCCGCCACCGTGTCGCGCACGCGCTTGACGCCGTGCTTGTCGAGGCCGGCGTAGCTCACCGTGATGTCGGCCATCGTCTTCGAGCCCGCCAGTACCAGGTTCGAAATCGGGCAGGAGATGAAGGCTTCGTTGGGGTCGACGAGGGTTACTTCGATCGTGCCCTCGGACCACAGACGAAGATATTTGGCCGCCGTAGCGCCGCCGTAGCCGGCGCCGACCACCACGACCTTGCCGATGGATTTCTTTTCGCCCATCGTGGCGCAGGCGGCGAGCGAGCCGGCGGCGGCAGTTGTGGACAGTATCTTGAGCAGGTCGCGCCGGGAGAATTGCTTGGAGTTCATCCGCTTCCCCTCAACGTGCGGCCGTCTGCCGCGAGAAATGTTCCGCAATCGCCTCGATCTGCGGGTCGGTATAGCCCTTGGCGAGCTGATGCATGATCGTCGCCGCGCGCTTGCCATCGCGGAAAGCTCTCATCTGCTCGACGACATAGGCCTTGGGCTGACCGGCCAGGCTCGGCATCGCTCCCTTGGCGTTACCCGTCGTGCCGTGGCAATTGGCGCAGTTGGCCGCGAGGTAGGCGGCATTCGCCGGAATCGCAGGACCTCCTCCCTGTGCAAAGGCCGCGGTGGTCACCAGCGGCCAGACGAGGGTTGTGACCCATCGTGTCATTTTCACTGCTGTCTCCTCAAAAGAAAAAGCCCCCAGAGCCTTGAGGACTCTGAGGGCCGACTATCCGGCACCTGGGCCGACGCCGTCAACCGGCGGCAGGGCGGCGGATCGGCATACCGACATGCATTGGCGGCATGTACCCGACCTGTTTACTCGGACAGCACGGGCTCGCCCTGCTCCCGGCGCGGCGCGTCCCCGCTGTCCGACGGCGGGAAATCCAGTTTCACATTGCCCTGGCTGTCGACGTCGACCTCCACGCGGCCGCCACTGACCAGCTTGCCGAACAGCAGCTCGTCGGCGAGCGCCCGACGGATCGTGTCCTGGATGAGCCGCGCCATGGGCCGCGCGCCCATCACCGGATCGAAGCCCTTCTTGGCCAGATGCGCGCGCAACGCATCGGTGAAGACGATGTCGACCTTCTTCTCGTGCAGCTGGTCCTCGAGCTGCATGAGGAACTTGTCGACGACACGCAGGACGACTTCCTCGTTGAGCGCCTTGAAAGAAATGATCGCATCGAGCCGGTTGCGGAACTCGGGCGTGAACATGCGCTTGATGTCGGCCATCTCGTCGCCGGCTTCGCGCGTGTTCGAGAAGCCGATGGCGGTCTTCTGCAGCGTCTCGGCGCCGGCATTGGTGGTCATCACGATGATCACGTTGCGGAAATCCGCCTTGCGACCGTTGTTGTCGGTCAGCGTGCCGTGATCCATCACCTGCAGCA
>DAOMFI010000189.1:0-5118 GCA_035429725.1 Burkholderiaceae bacterium
CGCATGGCGCCTTGCCGGGCGGCGCGCGCCCGCCCTAGACTGCGGCGAGCGCCTCCTAGCCTCAACACTTAGCCTCCAGGTACGGGGGCAAGCATACTGCCCGCCCCATGCGCATACTGATTGCCGAAGACGACGCCGTGCTGGCCGACGGCCTGTCCCGCTCATTGCGGGCCGGCGGCTACGCGGTCGACGTCGTGGCGAGCGGCGACGACGCCGACACCGCCCTCACCGCGCAGAATTTCGACCTGCTGATCCTGGATGTCGGGCTGCCGCGGATGTCGGGCCTCGAAGTCCTGAAGCGCCTGCGCGCGCGACACTCGCCGGTCCCGGTGCTGATCCTGACGGCTGCCGACAGCGTCGAGCAGCGCGTCAAGGGCCTCGATCTGGGCGCCGACGACTACATGGCGAAGCCCTTCGCACTGACCGAGCTGGAAGCGCGTGTCCGGGCATTGACCCGGCGGGCGGCCGGCAGCGCGCAGACCGTGCTCAGGCACGGGCCGCTGATGCTGGATCCGGTCGGACACGCCGCCTATCTCAACGAGCAGATGCTCGACCTGTCGGCGCGCGAACTCAGCCTGCTGGAGGTGCTGCTGCAACGTCCCGGCCGCCTGGTCAGCAAGGAGCAGCTCGTCGATCACCTGTGCAGCTGGGGCGAGGAAGTCAGCAACAACGCGATCGAGGTCTACGTCCACCGCCTGCGCAAGAAAATCGAAACCAACGCCGTGCGCATCGTGACGGTACGCGGCCTTGGCTACTACCTTGAGCGTTTCGCCGATTCCGCCGAAGCTGCCGTTGGCAACGCCTGACCCCCGCCCGACGCGGCATCGCCATGCCTGACGAGGGCACACCCCGGCGTCGATTGCGCGTGCGCTGGCCGCGCAGCGAAGCGGCAGCCGTCGACCGCGCGGCGCCGGTTCCCGCCAGCGCGCCGCGCCCTCCCCGCAATCCGCTTCGGGGACAGTTCGAGCAGCGTTCGCTGTTCGGAGAAATCCTCGACTGGATGCTCGCGCCACTGCTTCTGCTGTGGCCGATGAGCGTCACCGTGACCTACATCGTCGCGCAGTCGATCGCCAACGCGCCATTTGACCGCGGACTGGCCGACGCCGTCGTCGCGCTCGCCAACCATGTGCAGCAAACGCGCGGCACCGTGACCCTGCAGTTGCCGATCAGCGCCCGCGAGCTGCTGCGGGCCGATGCGACGGACAGTGTCTATTACATGGTCCTGGGGCTGCGCGGGGAGTTCGTCACGGGCGACAACGACCTGCCCTTGCCGGCGGAAGATGTCCGCCCCGTGCCGCGCACGGTCCAGTTCCGCTCGGACATGCTGCGCGGCACCGAGATCCGCATCGCCTACACCTGGGTCGAATTCAACCGCGGCCAGAGCACCGACTATGCCCTGGTGCAGGTGGCCGAAACGCTCGAAAAGCGATCGCAGCTGGCCAACGAGATCATTCGAGGCGTGATCGTCCCGCAGTTCGTCGTGCTGCCGATCGCGGTAGTGCTGGTGTGGTTCGGGCTGAGTCGCGGCCTGGCGCCGCTGGCCGACCTCCAGCAGCACATCCGGGCGCGGCAGCCCGATGATCTCTCACCGATCGATGCGCGCGGAGCGCCTGAAGAAATCGCCCCGCTCGTCAGTTCCTTCAACGAACTGCTGGCGCGGCTTTCCCAGAACATCGAGATGCAGCAGCGCTTCCTGGCAGACGCCGCGCACCAGATGAAGACTCCGCTGGCGGGCCTGCGCACGCAGGCGGAGCTCGCCGTGCGCGAAACCGACCCGCAGGAACTGCGACGCACGCTGCGGCACATCGCCATTTCGACCGAACGTGCAACGCACCTGATCAACCAGTTGCTGGCCCTGGCGCGGGCGGAGTACCAGGGCAGCGATCCCAGTCGTTTCGAAGTCGTGGACCTCGTGCCGCTGGCGCGCGACCTCGTCCGCGAGGCGGTGCCCGAGGCGATCGCACGGCAGATCGACCTGGGATTCGAAGGGACCGAGCAGCCCGCGCGCATCATCGCGGCACCGATGCTGATCAGCGAGATGCTGAAGAACCTGCTCGACAATGCGTTGCGCTACACGCCGCGCGACGGCAGCGTCACGGTGCGGATCCGCAAGTCCGAAGGGTCGGTGTATCTGGAAGTGGAAGACAACGGTCCCGGCATTCCGGAGGGCGAGCGACAGCGCGTGTTCGACCGCTTCTACCGCATACTCGGCACCAATGTGGACGGCAGCGGCCTCGGATTGTCGATCGTGCGCGAGATTGCCGAACAGCACTTCGCCCTGATACGCGTCGGCAGCAGCCTGGCGAGCAGCGATCCGCAGCGGCCGGGAACGTTGATCAGCATCGAGTTCGAGGCGCTCGACACCACCCAGCCGACAGTCGATCTGTCGGCCGTCTGAACCACATCCTGGCAGCGCGGCGCTTTGCCGGTTTGACCCTCGCGCGCGCCGCCGGCATAATTTCAGGCTCTCGATGCGTCGCGGGCTACCGTCAGGTTGTTCGAGCGCTGCCCGGGACTGCATTGCACGAAGGGCTCGGAAGAAAGCCACTCGGGTCGTTAGCTCAGTCGGTAGAGCAGCGGACTTTTAATCCGTTGGTCGCAGGTTCGAATCCTGCACGACCCACCAGTCGCATCGCAGATCCAGGGAACCGGGTCGTTAGCTCAGTTGGTAGAGCAGCGGACTCTTAATCCGTAGGTCGAAGGTTCGAATCCTTCACGACCCACCACCGCTTCCCTGGTCCCGGCCCGTCCCTGGTCCCCGCCATCAGCGCGCGGTCGAACCCTGCTCTGCCGCGGCCGATGCCGGGGGTTGCCAGCCACCGCCCAGCGCCACGTACAGGTTCACGACCGACTCGTAGACGTCGCGCACCGTCGACGACAGGCGCAGTTCGGATTCAAACACGTCCTGCTGTGCGATCAGCACCTCGAGGTAGATCGTCACGCCGTTGCGGTAGCGCAGTTCGGCCAGGCGCGCACGTTCACGGTTGGCCTTGACGGCGCGCTCAAGGGCAGCGCGCTGTTCGAGATTGCGCTGATAGGCGACAAGTGCGTCGTCCACCTCCTTGAAGGCGGTCCGCACCGTCTGCCGGTACTGCTCCACCGCGATCGTCTGCTGCGCGCGCGCGGCATCGACGTTCGCCGAGAGCCGGCCCCAGGTGAAAATGGGCGCACTCACCGATGGCGCCACGCTCCAGGCGTTGCGCCCGTCGTCGAACAGCGCGCTCAGCGCCGGGCTGGCAACGCCCAGAAATGCCGTCAGCGAAATCGTCGGAAAGTATGCGCGCTTCGCGGCGTCGAGATTGGCTTCGCTGGCGCGCACGGTCTGTTCCGCGGCCAGAACATCGGGGCGGCGCTCGAGCAGCTGCGATGGCAGCCCTGCTGGCAGCTGCGGCGCGGGGCTCAGGTCCGCCAACGGCTTGCGCCGGATGGGCCCCGGATTGCGTCCGATCAGCACCGCGAGCGCATTCTCGGCCTGCGTGCGCCCCTTCTCGAGCTCGGCCACCGCCGCCTCGGCCTGCGCGAAATTGGACTCCGCCTGGCGCAGGTCACTGCCCGCCGACACGCCGGCCCGGTGGCGCGCGCTCACCACGCGCAGCGACTCGCGCCGCGATTCGACCTGCTGCTTGGCCACCAGCAGCTGGTTGTCGAGGTCGAGCAGGCGCAGGTAGCCCCGCGACACCGAACCGATCAGCGCGATGTACACCGCCCACTGCGTGTCCTCGGACGCGAGCATCAGGCGTCGCTGCGACTCCGTGGCCGCCTGCAGCCGTCCGAAGAGATCGATCTCCCATGCCGGGATGACAGCGCCCAGCGAACTCGCCTCGAAGCTCGCGTTCGGCAGCGCCGTCGTGCCCTGAGACTGCCTCCCTTTCGCATAGTCGAACTGCGCGCCGACCGACGGGAACAGGTACGACCGCGTGACCCCGTACTGGGCGCGCGCAATCCCGACCTGCTGAACAGCGATCAGCAGATCGGAGTTGTTTGCGAGCGCTTCGCGGATCAGAACATCGAGATCCTCGGAGCGAAACAGTTCACCCCATGGGCGGTCGCTGAGCGCACGCTCGGTGACGGCGGATGTACGCCACTGCGAAGGCGCGTCCGCAGCCTTGCGCAGGTCGGTCGGGTTCGTTGCACAGCCGGCCAGCGCCCCGGCCACAATGAGAGCGACTGATGTGAGAGCGACCGACGCCGCCCGATGCCACAGGGCTCGTCGGTTCATTCGCGCCGCTCCGCATGAGCGCTCGCTGCCGGCGCCGGACCGGGGGCGGCGGGTGCAGGTTCGGGCCGCGTGGACACTCGCGGGGCGCGCGACAGGTAGGTCATCGCCGCCCAGTAGAACAGCGGCGTGAAGAACACGCCGATCAGCGTGGCGGCCAGCATGCCGCCCAGGATGCCCGTACCCACAGAGTGCTGGGTCGCGGCGCCTGCACCGGTCGCCTTCACCAACGGCAGCACGCCGAGGATGAAGGCGAGCGAGGTCATGACGATCGGCCGCAGGCGCGCACGGGCGGCCTCGATCGCGGCCTCCACGACGCCCAGCCCCTGCTCGTAGCGCTGCTTCGCGAACTCGACGATCAGGATGCCGTTCTTGCCCGCCAATCCCACCAGCGTGATCAGCGACACCTGGAAGAAGACGTCGTTCGGCGTGCCGCGGAGGAGCAGCGCAATCAGCGCGCCGAAGATCGCGATCGGCACGACCAGGAAGACCGAGATCGGCAGCGTCCAGCTCTCGTAGAGCGCCGCGAGGAACAGGAAGACGAAGATGAACGACAGCAGGAAGATGAATCCCGCCTGCCCGCCGGCGATGCGCTCCTGCAACGACTGTCCGGACCACTCGAAGCTGACACCCGTCGGCAGGATCTCCGCCGAGAGCCGTTCCATCGCCTCGAGTGCCTGTCCCGAGCTGAAACCCGGTGCGGCAGCGCCATTCAGCTGCACCGCCGGATAGCCGTTGTAGCGGCTCAGCGCGATCGGCGCGACTCGGAAGTCCGTGCGGGCCAGCGAGTTGATCGGCACGAGATCGCCTTTGCCGTTGCGCACGTAGAAGCGCTGCAGGTAGGCCGGGTCCGACCGGAACTGCTGCTCCGACTGCATCTTCACCTTGAGATTCGTGCCGAA
>DAOMFI010000190.1:0-5115 GCA_035429725.1 Burkholderiaceae bacterium
CGCGACACGCGGGTGCGGGCGGGCTGGATACTCGTGCGTGGCGCCGGTCGTCTCGCTGCCGGCACCCTCGACCAGGCGTTTCGGCAGCGACTGACGATCACCCTTTGCGCGCGCGAAACCAGCGCACCACACCCGCGGCTGGGCAGCAAGTTCCTGGCGGCGCTCGACGGCGGCACGATCGATCTGCACGGCGCGCAGCGCGCATCCTGGGTACCGCTCGGCGCCTCCATCGCCCCCGGCCACAACCTGTTGCGACTCGCGCAGCCTGTCGACTGGCGGGCCGGCGAACGGATCGCCGTTGCATCCGGTCAGGATCACGCACTGGTCGAAGAACGCTGCATCGCGGAAGTCGGGGGCGACTGCATGACGCTGTCACTCGATCGCGCGGTTTCGCACCGTCATCATGGACAGCATGCGCCAATGCAGCATGCGCTGCCGGGCTCGATTGCCAAGGCGGTCCTGCTCGAGCGCAACATCGTCGTGCAGGGCTGCGAGGAATCCGAGCGCGCGAGCCAGGGCGGCTACTGCCTGATCGCCAGTTCACTCGAGGCGGGACACGTCGGGCGGCGCGCCATCGGCCGCTTCAGCGGTGTCGAGTTTCGCCGCATGGGCCAGTTCAACCGGCCCGGTCGCTATCCCCTGCATTGGCACAACAACGGCGATGCGCCGGAGAGTTCCGTCAGCGGCTGCCTCGTGCGCGACTCCTACCAGCGCGGCATCGTCGCCGTGGGGTCACGCCACGTGCGCATCAGCGGCAATGTGGTGCTCAAGCCCTACGGGCACGGCTACATCGTCGAAAGCGAAGACAATTCGCCGCAGCTCGTGACCACGAACCTCGCGGTCCGCCCGCGCGTCGCGCGTTTTGCCGACATCAAGATGCGCAGTTACTGCGAGCATCGTCCACGTCCGTTCTGGATCGTGCGCTCGCAGCCGGACCGTTCAGCCGCCGTCTAGGCATTTCCGGCGCGGCGGTGCCCGTCACAATGCGCTGAGTAAAGCAGTCGCACGTGGCCGTACGGAGGCAGGCACCAGCCAGATGGGATGACACTCCGCCACTGCTGCGCGATTCCCCGATTCATCCTGAGGCGCTCGTCTTCCGGCCTAGGGAGGAGATCGAAGTGCGGGATTCCGGGCGCGACCCGTTTTCTGAGAATGCCATCCAGATCGCAGTGCTCACCACACCGGGTGACACAGGTGCGGTTCTGGGCCGCTCAAGGTTCCTTGCATCGATGCTGAGGATCGCTGCGAATTCTTCCTGGAACGTCTGCGTCCGCCGGGACGGACTCAGGTGCGGGCAGTCAGGAGCAGACCCGACAGTCCGGTGGCGGCGTTCGCCGAGAGCGGGCCTGACTGCGCCGCGACCAAGAAACGACTGGACGGGCGACCATGCGGGTGCAAAGATCGTGACCGCCGCATCGAACCGGGAAGGCCCGCTGTGTTCGCCGCACCCGCCATCGCATCGTCATTGACGCGCAGGCCGCGATCCGACCTGCCGCTTTTCGTCGTCGGCTTGCTTCTTGTCCTCGTAGTTGTCTTTGCCGGCTTTGCGCCGACGTTCTATCTGAAGGGCATGTTCGGCGGACCGCCGCTGTCGAATCTGCTCTTCGCGCATGGCCTCGTCATGTCGGCCTGGATCGCGCTCCTCGTCGTGCAGACGGCGCTCGTTGAATTTGGGCGGACCGATCTGCATCGTCGGCTCGGTGTCGTCGGCGCCGGGATCGCGGTCCTTCTGGTAGTCATTGGAGCGACCGCCGCTCTCGAAGCCGCACGGCGCGGCTTTTCGCCCACGCCGAAGGTGACGCCGCTGATGTTTCTGGCCATCCCGCTGGTCGATCTGCTCGTATTCTCGATACTCGTTGGGAGCGCGCTCGCCCTGCGACGTCGGAGCGCTGCGCACAAAAGGCTGATGCTGCTCTCCACGGTGGGCATGCTGACGCCGGCCGTGGCACGGTTGCCGATCGATGCGCTCAAGCAGGCGGGCCTGCCGGCGTTCTTCTCGGTGACGATTGCGTGCGTGCTCGTTGTCGTGGCGATCGACACCGTGCGCCATCGCCGACTGCATCCGGCATTCGGCTGGGGAGCGGCGCTGGTAATTGCGGCGGTTCCGGGGCGGATTGCACTTGCTCAGAGCGACGTGTGGGTTTCCTTAGCGCACCGTCTGGTCGCCATGACTGGATAGACAGCGCAAAGCCACAGACCTAGCACGAAATCTTCACGGCCAGTACGGACAAAGCCGCCGGCGACCTGCCGTCCGCTGAGTCGCGCGATCGGCATGCCGGCAGGAACTTTGCAGCGGACCGCCTGCGCGAGGGCGCCTGCACTTGCAGGGCCTTGATCAGTCCGGTCGGGGATCCTGTTGGCATTTACGGTCGATCTGTCGACGATTGGAACGACGCTTCAGAGGCATCGGAGTGACGATGCGAAGTTGATGAACGTTTGTCGAACACCAGGAAGGAGGAGCCGATGTCCATCGCAGGGTTCTATGTCCTGTCAACGCAAAAGTTCCGTTTGATCTTCGACTTTACTGGCGGCGGCAACACGAGCACGGAACTACAGCCCGCCTACGAGTTCTTCCTGCTCTCGCCGGACGGGCAGGTCTACCGCAACTCCGGGTGGGGCTTCGTCACGGCTCACAACATAGACCGGTTCGACTTCGAGGCCGCCCGGATCCGCGAGCCGCAGCATGTGGGCAATTTCACCAACGACGGTGACCACGTCACGATCCAGATGCCGGGCCAGACAATCGTCGCGACCATCGTCGCCGGAGGCGCACTCCGCATCGGCAACTCCACGTACGAGCGCACCGGATTCAGGTAGACATCAGACCCAACTCGGTCCGTTGCGGTCAAGGAGATTTCTGGTCGATGAGGGCAAGCTCGCCATTGACGCGCGAGGCGCGCGTACGCCGGCCTCCGTCCGGCCCCACGGTGGCCCTTCAGCCTGGCCCGGTCGCGTCGTCTGCATCACATCGGGAGGCTGTGATCCGTTCCGGGATGGTGCTGACACTCTGCGCACGCTGCTACGCTTGAACATCGATTACGCCACCAGAACGCCATGACTCAGGACGAATTGAAGCGGGCAGTCGCCTCGGCCGCCGTGGGTTTCGTGATGCCCGGCGAGGTTCTGGGTGTCGGAACGGGCTCGACCGTCGACTTTTTCATCGACGCGCTGGTGGCGGCGGGTGCGAAAGTACCGGCTGCGGTGTCGAGTTCGGAGCGTTCGACCCGGCGTCTCGAGGCGTGCGGCATCCGCGTTGTCGACCTCAACGAGGTCAGCGAGATCTCCGTCTACGTCGACGGTGCCGATGAAATCGACCCTGGCTTCTCGATGATCAAGGGCGGCGGCGGGGCGCTCACACGGGAGAAGATTGTCGCGGCTGTTGCGCGCACCTTCGTCTGCATCGCGGACGGCAGCAAGCTGGTCGAGCGACTTGGAAGCTTCCCGCTGCCGGTCGAGGTGATACCGATGGCGCGCGAGTACGTGATGCGGGAACTCCAGCGCCTGGGCGGGACGCCGCGGCTGCGCGCAGGGTTCACGACCGACAACGGCAACGTCATCGTCGACGTCCTGGGGCTGCGCATCGATGAGCCGCAGAAGCTCGAGCAGCGCATCGATGGCATCGCCGGCGTGGTCACCAACGGGCTCTTTGCGCGCCGTGGTGCGGATGTCCTGCTGCTCGGAACGTCGGCCGGCGTCCGCGAGTCCCGGCGCGTTTAAGCGCTGCGCGCAACGCGACCGGCGTCGTGATGCGCAGACTGGTTCGCGGGATCGCCCTGACCTTGGGCGTCGTTGCCGGCCTGCTTGCTCTTTACGCACTGGCGGCCTTGGTGCTCGGCCTGGTCCCGCGCAACCCCGGCTTCGTCGAGACCGCGGACGGTGTGGAGATTTATGTCCGAACGAACGGCGTGCATGCCGATCTGGTCGTGCCCACGCGGTGGAACGGCATCGACTGGAGCGCGGAGTTCCCTGCGCGCGACATGAGTGCGCTTGTCGCGCCCAGCCGCTGGATCGCCTTCGGCTGGGGGGACCGCGGCTTCATGCTGACGACACCGACCTGGGTCGACCTGCGGCCGGGTACGGCCTTCGTTGCACTTAGCGGCCTGGGGCGGGGGGCGATGCACGTTGAGTACGTGGAGTCGCCCGGTGCGTACAGCGCGCGGCGCGTACGACTGTCGGCGGAGCAATATCGGCGCCTGGTGGCGTTCATCCGGGATGCGTTCGTGCGCGATGCCAGCGGCGCGGTTCGCCGGATCGACGCGGCTGGCTACTTCGGCACCGATGCCTTCTACGAGGCCGTACCGACGTATACGTTCTGGAACACCTGCAACGAGTGGACGCGGCGTGCGCTGGCCACCGCTGGTGTCACGACCGCATGGTGGGCCCCGTTCGATATCGCGGTGATGCACCACCTGCCGGCAGGCCAGACGCGCTGAGCACGCACCTGCGCGGAGCCCGGGCGCTCAGTTCGTCGGTGGGACGTAGCCCTGTGCCGTATCGGCGCCTTCGCCAAAGAAATGCTTCTCCATCTGGGTCTGCAGGTACTTGCGCGCACGCGCGTCGGCCAGATTGAGTCGGTTTTCGTTGACGAGCATCGTCTGGTGCTTGAGCCAGCCAGCCCAGGCCTCCTTCGACACGTTCTCCCAGATCTTCTTGCCCAGTTCGCCGGGCACCGGCGGGAAGTCGAGCCCCTCGGCCTCGCGGCCGAGTTTCACGCAGTGAATCATGCGCGCCATGGTGAAGCCTCCTAGAGCGTCTTGACCAGCACCTGCGATCGGCGCTGCCAGTTGTACATGTGCTGCCGCGTGGGCGGCAGGTCGTCGACTGTCGCCGGCTTGAAGCCGCGCTTGATGAAGAAGTGCGCGGTGCGCGTCGTCAGAACGAAGAGACGTTCAATGCCGGCCGCCTTTGCCTTCGCCTCGATGCGCTTCATCAGCCGCTCGCCGTCGCCATAGCCCTGGTACTGCGGGTGAACCGTCAGGCAGGCGAGTTCGCCTGACTTTTCGCGCGGGAACGGGTAGAGCGCCGCACAGCCGAAGATAAAGCCGTCGTGCTCGAGCACGGTGAAGCGGTCGATCTCGCGCTCGATCAGCTCGCGCGGCCGCTTGACCAGCGTGC
>DAOMFI010000191.1:0-5089 GCA_035429725.1 Burkholderiaceae bacterium
GCGCCTGGCCACCGAACTGCGCGACGGCCTGCCGCGGCCCGATGCGGTGACCGCCAGCAATTGGGGCCGGGGCCAGATCCCGGTGATATCGCAGGTGCTTCGCTACACCGGCAAGCCGCTCGGCTCCGGGAACTGCGCGCTCTACAGCGTGTACCAGTCGGGCGGAACGGAACTCATGGACTTCTGCGACGGCCAGCGGCACCCTCGCGTCGGCGAGTGGGCGAGTTACCAGACGGCGTTCACGGACAGCTGGGGTGCCGTCGAGCTATTGAAGGCGGCACTGCGCAAGGACGCCGAGTCCGGCCAGTACACCCACCTGGTCGTTGCGATGATGGGATGGCGCACGACCCAGGAAGAGGCGATCCGCAACTTCAATTCGCTCGTGCGGACGACGGGGATGGCCGCGAAGGGGGAGTTCCGGCCGCTCTTTGTCGGTGTCACCTGGGCTGGACCATGGAGTGGGCGCTGGATCGATCCGATCAACGAGGCCGTGTCCTATCCCGAGATCGCCGAATTGGCCGACACCCTCGGGCTGACCTGGCTGGGCGTGATCACCGAAGAGGCCGTGCTGCCACTGAGCGAAAAGCTGCCAGTGTCCTTTCTGACGCACAGCTTCGGTTCGCGGGCGGCCGTGACGGCCGTGTGCGTAGGCTCGGTGATCCGGCGCAGCGAGGCTGCCGCGCACACGCCCGTGGCGGGTGTGGTCGACCGGCTGATCGGATTCCAGGCGGCCCTGTCGCTGCAGCGGTTCAGGGACCAGCGGCACTACATTTACGAAGACGTCAGGTTTCCCGATCACTGTCCGCGCGCCAGGTCCATCGTGGTCACGACATCCAAACATGACTCTGCCGTACGGACCATCATCTGGGCCGATCTCGCAGGCAACTACCGCTACTACCGTTCGTTCTGCCGGAAAAATTCGGGAACGATCGTCAGCTGTGCCGCGGTCAGCGACGCCGGCGCCATCGAGGGCGAGTACGACGAGACGATGCGGGTGCTCTACCTGGATGCGAGCAAGGTGGTGCGCTACACGGCGCCCGGCACCGATGGCAGCGCGCACTCGGACATCTTCCGCCCGCCCGCGGGACAACTGATCTGGAACCTCATCTCGAAGCGTCCGCCCGCCGCTCCGAAGCCGGGCGCTCATCAGTGATCCTTCGCATGACGCCATGATCAGCCGCCGCACCTACCTGCGTGGGCTAGTTGGCGTATTCACGCTCTTCTGGCTGCTGCTCGCTGTTCGTCCATACGCACGCGATACCTGGCTGCTCGAGAACCTGCTGCTGGTGGTGGGCGTACTGGCACTGCTGGCCAGTCACCGTGCGTTGCCGCTGTCCCGGATCTCCTACACGCTGATTTTCGTATTTCTCCTGCTGCACTCGATCGGTGCGCATTACACGTACTCGCTGGTGCCGTGGGCCCAATGGATGGAGCCCATCGGCCTGGGGGCGCAGGCCGCGGAGGCCTCCCGCAACCACTTCGACCGGATCGTGCACTTCGCCTATGGCTTGCTGCTCGCCTACCCGATTCGGGAGGTCTTCCTGCGTGTCGCGGATCTGCGCGGCTTCTGGGGCTACTTCTTTCCCTTGAGCGTTACCTTGTCCACGTCGGTGCTGTATGAACTTGCCGAGTGGGGCGCAGCCGAAGTCTTCGGAGGCGATCTCGGCATCGAATTTCTCGGGGTTCAGGGCGACGAGTGGGACGCACAGAAGGACATGGCGCTCGCCGGCGTCGGTGCGCTGATCGCGATGGCGATCACCGGCGGCCTGAATTACGCGCTACAGCGCGACTTCGCCCGGGAGTGGGTCGACAGCCTGCGCGTGAAGTCCGCGGCGCCCCTTGGCGAGGATGAACTTGCACGCCTCTGGCGCCAGCGCAGGAAAGGCCGCCGTCGCTGACCGGCCACGGTGTACGATCTCCGGCCCCGGTCGCGCTTCCGCGCACCGCTCCGCGTCCTCTCGCTCAAGTCATTATGTCTGCCCATCCGTCCCGCTCGCCATCGCCGTCCAACATCGTGCTGCACACGGTTTCGCGGGTGCTGGAAATCACCTTCGATGACGGCGCAAGTTTCCGCCTGCCGTTCGAGTTTCTGCGCGTGTACTCGCCGTCGGCTGAAGTGCGCGGGCATGGGCCGGGCCAGGAAGTGCTGCAGGTCGGCAAGCGCGATGTAATGATCAGCGACCTTCGTTCGGTCGGTCACTACGCCATCCAGCCCGTCTTCTCCGACGGGCACGACAGTGGAATTTATGCGTGGGACTATCTCTACGAGCTCGGCGTCAACCAGCCGCGGCTCTGGAGCGAGTATCTGGAACGGCTCGACGCCGCGGGAGCGAGCCGCGAGCCGACGGATGCGCCGCCGAGCCCCCCAGCCGCCAGCTGCGCGCGCCACTGAATTCGGCGCCAACAAGGGCTGCGATGACTGAACGCGAACGCAAGGCCACGCACTTCGGCTTCGAGGAAGTTGCCGAGGAGGAAAAGGCCACGCGGGTGGCCGGAGTCTTCGACTCGGTGGCCAGCCGCTACGACCTGATGAACGACGTCATGTCGGTCGGGCTGCATCGCGTCTGGAAGGCGTTCGCGGTGCGCCAGGCCAATGTCCGGCCCGGCATGAAAGTACTCGACATCGCCGGCGGCACCGGCGATCTGGCCAAGGCCTTCGCGCAGCGCGCCGGGACGAGTGGCGAGGTGTGGCTCACCGACATCAACGGCTCGATGCTCGCCGAAGGGCGTGACCGCATGCTCGATGCGGGCCTGGTACTTCCGCTTGCGCAGTGCGACGCGGAGAAGCTGCCGTTTCCCTCCGGGCACTTCGATCTCGTGTCCGTGGCTTTCGGGCTGCGCAACATGACGCACAAGGACGTCGCGCTGGCCGAGATGGCGCGCGTTCTGCGTCCGGGCGGGCGCCTGCTCGTGCTGGAGTTTTCCCGCATTTGGCAACCGCTCGGCCCTCTGTACGATGCCTACTCCTTCAACGTGCTTCCGTGGCTCGGCAAGAAGCTCGCTGGCGACAGCGACAGTTACCGCTATCTCGCGGAGTCGATACGCATGCACCCGCCACAGGACGAGCTTGCGCAGATGATGGAACGCGCCGGCTTCGATCAGGTCCAATGGTTCAACCTGACGGCGGGCGTGTGTGCCCTGCACGTCGGCACCAAGTACTGAACCTGGAGATCGCATGAACAAGTGGGTTGCAGCAGTCGTCATCGGCGTCATCGCCGCGACCTTCGCACTCGACGCCGACGCGCAGCGTCGCTTCGGTGGCGGCAAGACATTCGGCCGGCAGTCGCCTCAGGTCCAGCAGCGCCAGGCCACACCACCGGCCCAGTCGCCGCAGTCACCGCAGGCCGCGCCGGCTCAGAGCGGTGCGCAGCAGGCGGCCCCGACCAAGGCGCCTGCCGCGGGCGCTCCAGCTACGGCAGCGCGCCCGGCCAGTCCCTGGCGCGGGGCTCTGATGGGGCTGGCCGCCGGCCTCGGCATCGCGGCGCTGGCCTCGTGGCTCGGTTTCGGTGAAGCGCTGACGATGTTTCTCACCGTGCTGCTGGTCGGAATGGCGTTGATGATGCTCGCGAGCTTCCTGTTGCGTCGTTCGCGGCCAGCTCCGGCACCGGCCGCCGCAGGACGCGGCCCCGGCACCTATTCCAACGTCGGCTATGAGACTTCGCCGGCGCCGACGCAGGCGCCTGTGCAACGGACGAGCGTGACGCCGCAGGCGGCCGGGGCCCGGCCCGGCTCGGCCATGGATCAGTTCATGCGCGGCGGCGTGTCCGCAGCGCCGTGGGGTATTCCGGCCGGGTTCGACACGGCACAGTTCCTCGCGCACGCCAAGGAGCACTACGCGCGCCTGCAGCGTGCCTGGGACAGCCGCAATCTCGAAGAGATCGCCGAGTTCACGACCAACGACATGTTCATCGCGTTGACGCATGAGATGCACGACCGTCCGGATCACACGCGCACCGAGGTCGTGTCGCTCGACGCGGAGCTGCTCGGCATTGAATCGAGCGCCGACGAGCATGTGGCGAGCGTGAAGTTCGACGGCACCCTGCGCGTCGATGGCGAAGTCGAGCGTGTCTCCGAAGTCTGGAACCTCACCAAGCCGGCCAGCGGCCCGGGCGGATGGGTGCTGGCCGGGATCCAGCAGATGGCCTGATGCTTGCGCGCGGCCGCTTCGCGGCCGGCAGGAAGATCGGGGCGCCCAGGCGCCCCGTTTTCTTGATGGGTCGTCGGCTGCGTACACTTCCCGCATGATCGAACAACTGACGACGGCCGCCGCGCTCGGCGTCCTGAACCGGATGCTCGCGCGCGAAGAGTGGGCGCGCGAACGGCTGGCGCCCTTCGCCGGGCGCGTTGCCCGCTTCGAGGCGCCCCCGTTCGCTCTCGCCTTCCGGATCGAAGATGGCGGCGTCTTTGCCGATGCCGCGCGCGCGGAGCCGGCCGTCACGGTCGGGGCGGATCTTGCGGCGCTGCCGCTCGCGCTCGGCGACCCGCAGGCGATGATGCGGAACGTTTCGCTCAAGGGCGATGCCGACTTCGCCCAGGCGCTCGCCTTCGTACTGCAGAACCTGCGCCCGGAGCCCGAGGAAGAACTGTCGCGCTTTGTGGGCGATGTCGCGGCTCAGCGCATCGTCGGGTTGCTCCGCAGCAGCGCATCGCACTGGCGCGAACTGGCCGAGCGCATGCTCGAGAACAGCGCCCATTATCTTGTCACGGAGAACCCGATGATCGTCGGCCGCGACGAGGTGAGCGAGTTCAACGCCGATGTCGCTCGCCTGCGCGACGACGTCGCGCGGCTCGAGAAGCGGGTCGAACTGCGCGAGCGTTCGCGCACCTAGCTCTCCATCGCGGGCCGCCGGTCTGCGGCTCGTACAATCGCCGCCATGCGTCTGCTGCGCCTTGCCCGCATCTTGACGGTCGTCTGGCGCTATCGCCTCGACGAGATCGTCGTTTCCAGCCTGAAGAACCCGACGCTGGTCCGCTTCGTGCAATGGACCACGTTCGGCGCCCCGCGGGAGACGCGCGGCGTGCGGCTGCGCCAGGCGCTCGAGGACCTCGGCCCGATCTTCGTCAAGTTCGGCCAGGTGCTGTCGACGCG
>DAOMFI010000192.1:0-5058 GCA_035429725.1 Burkholderiaceae bacterium
AGCGAGGCGATCGGCATCAGGAAGGTGTGGATCGTCACGTCGGACAGGCCCTTCAGCTCGGCCTCCAGCCGACGGCAGTAGGGGCAGTCCGGGTCGCTGAAGATCGCGATCACGCGCGAGCCGCGGCCGCGCACATCCTTGATCGCATCGACGAGCGGCAGCGCACCGAAGTCGATGCGTGCCAGCGTGTCCTTGCGCTCCGCGGTGAGGTCACGCTGCGCCTTCATGTCGTACAGGTGACCGAACAGGAAGTACTGGCCGCTCGCGTCGACGTAGGCGAGATTGGCGCCCATCGCCACCTCGAAGACGCCCGGCCACGCCGTCGGACGGATCTCGCCGAAGCGGGTCGATGGGTAGAGCGCCTGCAGACGCTGCGACAGGCTGCTCAGCTCGGGGGCGATCGGTGGTTGGGCGGTCTGCGCGAAGGCCGCGCTACCGAAGCCGGCGGTCAGGGCCGCGGCCAGGATGGTCTTGCCGGCCAGGGCGCGCAGCGCGCGGCGGGCGTCAGTCGTCTTCATCGTCGTTCCTCCGGAGGGTGCGGGCGCGCTCGGCGAGTTGCGCGAGGTTGTCGGGATCGGTGCCGGCGGCGTCCAGCGTCCCGGGCAGGGCCACGCCCTGCGTGAGGACCACGTCGACGCTGCGGCCCGCGTCGACTTCGATCACCGGGAAGACCTTCTCGGCGAGGCTGATGTAGTACTGCGCGAGTCGGTCCAAGGCTTTGCCGACGCCGGTGCCCAGGCCGGCTTCGAGTTGCTTGCCGGGGTCGACGGTGCTGGTGGTGCCGAGCGGCGAGACCGACAGCGTGGTGGAGCTCTGCTGGAACGCGTGGCCGATGCCGCTGGCCACGCCGGCGAGCAGGGCATTGGCGAGGATCTGCCCCTGCTTGGAGACCAGGCGTCCGCGCATGCCGGCCTTGCCGTCTTCGCCGGCGACGTAGCCCTTCACCGGCACGTCGATGGCCGTGCCGTCGCGCGTGACGCAGGACAGCGACTCGGTGCGGATGTAGGCGCGCTCGGAACTCACGTCGCCGTAACCGGCACCGACGACGAAGCACTCCTTCACACGCGCACGAAACTGGTTCGGCAGGATCGCGTTGTCGGCGAGGCGCAGCAGCACCGGCTGCGGGTTGCGCTGCGCCTGGCCGCCGGTGGGCGCGTCCAGGCCGCCGAGAAGTACCGCCCGGGTGAAGGCGCCGCTGGGCAGAAAGCGGCGCGTGTCGCGAGCGGTGGAGCTGGCCGCTGCCACGTCCGCGGCCGGCTTGGCGCCCTTGCCCGGTGCGACGTCCCCCAGCACGATGCTGACGATGCCCGTGGGCGTCGGCGTGCTCGGAACCCCGCCGGGCGGCGGTGGCAGGCCGGCGCCCTGCACGCCACCTTGTGGCATCGGTGGCGGTGGGAAGCGCTGCAGGCCGGAGTCCGGAAGCGCGCTCCCCGGGCGATCCGGCCCGAAACTCGGCCGTGCCGCCGGGGCGGTGACGGGCGGAGGCGGCAGCGGTGTGAGTCCGCTGCCTTCGAGCTTCTTCAGGCGCTCGAGCATTTCCTTGCCCTGGCCTTCGAGCTCGGCGTTGCGCTGCGCGAGGTCGCGCGAGCGCTGCTCGATCGCCTTCAGCTGCGCATCGGCCTGGCCGCGCCACGCGTCGCGGGGATCGACCTGCGCACCCGGCGCGAGGATGTTCGTCGACTGCGGCTTCGCGGGCTGCGCGTCGTTGCCTTTCGTGCCGGTCAACGAGACCGACAGCAGCGTGCCGGCCACGATCGTGCCGGCGATGCCGGCGAGCAGCAGGACCTGACGGCGCTTGACGGCCGCGGCCGAAGGCTCTGCCTGGGCCGATGGGGACGCTTGGCCCGATGGGTGAGACGCGCCGGTCGGCGACATGCCGGGCGGCAGGGCGGGATCAGTCATCGGCGCGGCGCTCCCGGATCACGAACAGCTGGGTGGTCTCGCCCGGGCGCAGGGCCGCCTGCTCGACGCTCACGGCCATCACGCCGCGCTTGAAGAGATCGCGCTCGGCGAGGTCGAGCGCGGACGCACCGGTGTTGACGAGCTGGTACTTCTCGCCGACCACGCCGCTGCCCAGCCACTGGCGCTGCAACGTGAGCCTCGCGCCGGGCCACAGGGTCAGCTCGCGCCCGGGCTCGCGCACCTCCATGTCGTCGGGCAGCGCGTCCTCGGCCATCGCGAGCAGGAGGTTCTTCATCGTGCGCACGTGACGGCCGCTGCGCTCGATGCGTGCGGGTCCGGTCGCAGCGTCGCGGGCCTCGCGGATCACGATGGCGTCGCTCGGGGTGTCCACCGGCTGCAGCAGCAGCCCGATCGTCGAGCGCTCCGTGCTGACGAAGAGGTTGATGGGCTTGGTGCTGTCCGGGGAGACCGGCCGGATGAAGACCTGGCCCTTCTCGTCGTCCTTCTCCAGCACGAATTCGCCGGCGTTGCCCGTCACCTTGCGGATGCGGCCACGATCGACGGAGATGCGCGTCACCTCCTTGCGCGAGACCTTGGCGAGCACGGTCTCGCCGTCGCGCGCGTCGACGACCTGCAGCGCCAGGGCGGGCTGGCTAGCGGCCAGTGCCAGCAGCAGGAGCCAGGCGAAGCTGGGACTGAGCTTGGATTTCGAGCGGGTCATTGGGACTGGTCTCCCGGAACGCCTTCAGAAAGATCCGGCCGCCGGCGTACTGCAGCTCGATGGCGTAGCCCTTCGAGACCTCGGACACGCGGCGGTCGCTGATGAACGTGGTGAGCACGCCGCGCACGCCCACGCGCTGTCCGCGCTCGTCGACGGCGAGGTCCTGCGCGCTGAACACGGTGGACGCGCCATCGCGCTTGACGCGCTCGGCCGCGGTGGCGAGGACGGCGCGCAACTCGCCGTAGGAGGCCGGCGCGGCGTACTGAAGCAGGACCCGCGACTGGTGGTCGACGCTCTGCGGCGTGACGTTCAGCGTGAGCTGCAGGAGGAAGTAGGCCATCTGTTCGAGGTACTCGGCGCTCACGCGCTCGGACTCGACCCAGAAGGTCTTGCTGATGCTGGGCGGCACCACCACCACGCGCTCGCGCCCGGCCATGTGCATCGCGAAGGCCGCCAGCGTCACGTTGGCGAGCATCGAGCAGGCGAGCAGCAGCACGAGCAGGGCGCTCGCGCGGCGCGCGCTGGCGATGTCGGCGCGCAGCCAGTCGAGCTTCATCCGGCCAGCTCGCGCAGGTAGGAAGGCGGCGTGCGCTTCAGGCCCGTCATGAAGGCCGGCAGGTGCCAGTACAGCAGGTGCAGCGCGAAGGCAGGGTGCTTGCCCGCCTTCGCGCGACCGTAGGCCGAGGCGAGCAGCAGGCCGACGGCGCAGCCGCTCACGAAGAAGCCCGCGACCATGCCCGCCAGCGCGGCCCCCAGCACCAGCAGGGCGACGTCGATGTCCCACCAGAACATGCGCGGCGGGTCATTGAGACGGCGGGGGATGTCGAGCGAGGCGTCGATCACGCGGCCGGCCCGTCAGATCACGGCGGTCATGATCGAGTCGATGATGGTCGGCACGTAGACCATGAAGAGCGCGAAGACGACGCCGGCGAGCGCCGGGATCGGCGAGGAGCGCGCGATGCCGATGCCCGCGCCGAGGATGAAGGCGGCGATCGCGATCGACTTGCCCAGGAAGCCGGTCGCCCAGTTGAGCAGGGTCGTGTACATCGTCTGGAACTCGGTACCGGTGGTGCCCGCGAGGGCCGAGCCGGCGGCAAGAGTCAGGACGAGGGCGATGGGAACGGCAGTGCTGCTGCGGCGGATCAGAGTCATGGTGTGGTGTCTCGTGGTTGGGTGGAGAGGAAGTGCTCGGGCGAGCGGTCAGGGCAGGGTTGCGACCACCGGTGCTCGGTGGTCGCCTCGGGTGATGGCGGTACGGGTGGCGCCGTGGCCAGCGCGATGCACGCCGTCGTCGGCGCTGCGCAGGTGGCGGCGGACCTTGTCGACGTAGGCGCGGCGCAAGGCGGGATTGGCGGCGTTGTAGGCACCGACCGCCTCCCACGTGTAGCCCAGGCGCTGGACGTTGCCGGCGAGGATCCAGGCGCCGACGTGGATGCTGGTGCAGGGGTCGAAGAGATCTCGCTCGCCGATGCCGTGGGCGGCCAGCGTGGGCAGCCACGCCGAGTTGATCTGCATGAGCCCGATGTCGCGCGTGCCGTTGCGGTTGCGTCCGACGGCCTGCGGGTCGAGTGCCGATTCGGTGCGCGCGATCGCGTAGAGCAACTCGCTGCTGACGCGGTAGCGCGCGGCCGCCTCGTCCCAGCAAGCGTGGGCGGGCAGGGCCGCGAGCGTGACGATCGCGGTGATCAGTCCTGCTGTCGGCGCCCAGCTCGCTGTCTTGCGCAATCGGAACCCCCTTCACGTTGGCGCGGATGTGCGGCGCATCGAGCGAGCCGCATTGCGTTGCCATCCTAGGGAGCGAGCACGTGTGAATCAGGCTCCATCGGGGCTTCGATGAAGCCCCGAATCCGGCTTGCATCGGCGCGGAATCTCTGCCGCCGATGTGCGACGAGCGGCCGATGCGAGGAGCCGACGCTGCGGCGTGGCTCACGACGAAGTTCGGTCGAACTCGTCAAGAGGACATCGGGTCCTCGTCGAGGCTTCGATCGAAGCTGATGGCCGTCAAGGCGCCCGGAATACTGGTCGAATGACCTTCAACGACACGCCCTCCGGGTCTGGGTCGCCGCGAGCAATCGGGTCGCCAATCGAGTCCGAGCGGCCGGCACTCTCCGCGCAGGCGATCGTCGATCGCAGCGGGACGGCGAACCTGATCGTCCTGCTTCGCGTCAGGATGGGGTTTCCGGCGGAGAGCTTCGCGCTGGCGGCGCGGCCGCTGATCGACGGCTATGCGGAGTTCGTGCAGCTGCGGCCGATACCGGGCTCCGGTCGATATGGCGGTCCCGGTGGGCAACTGCAGCGCGGGCTCGTGACCGCGCTGCGCGCGCTCGATCACCGGCGCGGCCAGATCCTGCCGCGCAATGCGCCGCCCGAGATCCTGGGCGCGCTCGCGCATCGATGGACTTACGCGGTGTTCGCGGCAGCGCTGCTGCGCGATG
>DAOMFI010000193.1:0-5044 GCA_035429725.1 Burkholderiaceae bacterium
AGCCGCCGCGGTACCTGAAGGCCGGCGACTCGGTGGCGCTCGGCATCGCCGGGCTGGGCGAGCAGCGGCAACGGGTCGTCGCCTGGTCGGCGCGCTGACGCTCCACGACCCGCCCCCGCGGCATGCGGCTGATCGCGCACGAACGCGTCGGCGCCTGGGCGCGGGCCTGCCTGCGGGCGGTGGGGGTGCCGGACGATGACGCCGCGATCGTTGCCGATGGGCTGGTGCAGACCAGTCTCTGGGGCATCGACTCGCATGGCGTTCTGCGGCTGACGCACTATCTCGACCGGCTGCAGCGCGGCTCGACGCGTGCCGTGGCGCCGGGCCGCTTCAAGACCACGGGCCCATGCACAGCCAGCATGGACGGCGACAATGGCCTCGGCATCCTGCACTGCGTGCGCGCGATGGACCGCGCGATCGGCCTGGCGCGGGAGAGCGGCCTCGGCGCTGTTGGCGTGCGGCGATCGAGCCACTGCGGCGCCGTCGGGCTGTACGCGCGGCAGGCGGCCGCGGCAGGGCTGATCGGTGTCGCGTTCACGCAGGCCAACGCGATCGTCGTTCCGTACGGCGGCCGGCGCGCGTTCCTGGGCACCAATCCCATCGCGATCGCGCTTCCGCGTCAGGGCGATGTGCCACTGTGCCTCGACATGGCGACCAGCCAGGTCGCGTTCAACCGCGTGATCAACGCGCGCGTCGAGAATAGGCCGGTGCCGCCGGGCCTGGTGGTCGACGCCGACGGCGAGCCGACGACGGACCCGCACGCCGCCGTGGCGATCACGCCGCTCGGCGGCGCGGACTACGGCTACAAGGGCTACGGCCTGGCGCTGATGGTGGATCTGCTGTGCGGCGCGCTCAATGGCATGGCGTTCGGCCCGCACATCACGCCGATGTACGAGGCGCTCGACACGCCGCAGGACCTCGGGCACCTGGTGATCGCGCTCGACCCGGGGCGATTCGCGGGCGGCACGACGCTGGCGGCAACCGTCCGGGCAATGGCCGATGAACTGCCGCGCGAGCCCGGCCACGTGCAGCTGCCGGGTGACCCGGAACTGCGCAGCGAGCAGACGCGGCGCGTCTCCGGAATTCCGTTCGAGCCCGGCGCGCTGGCCGACATGGCCGCCTGGTCTGAGCGTCTCGGCGTGGCACCGCTCGCATGATGAAGCCCGAAATCCTGCAGGTTGCTGCGATCTACGGCCCGAGCCAGGCGCAACTCGAAGCCGAGTACACGGTGCATCGGTTGTGGCAAGCCCCGGACCGCGACGCGTTCGTGCGAGAAGTCGCCCGGCGCGTCGAAATCCTCATCACCACCGGCGGTGCCGGCGCCTCGCGTGCGCTGATCGAGCAGCTGCCGCACCTGCGGCTGATCGCCTGCTTCGGCGTCGGCGTGGACGCGATCGACCTCGCCGCGGCGCGCGAGCGCGGCATTGCGATCACCAACACGCCGGACGTGCTGACCGACGATGTCGCCGACCTCGCGATCGGGTTGATGCTGGCCGCGTTGCGCGGCATCGCCGCGGCGGATCGTTACGTGAGGTCCGGTCTGTGGCTGAAGGCCCACATGCCGCTGCAGACGCGGATGAGCGGCAAGCGGCTCGGCATCGTCGGCATGGGCCGCATCGGCCAGGCGATCGCGAAGCGCGCTTCAGCCTTCGAGATGTCGATTTCCTGGAACGGTCCGCGGCCGAAGGACCTGCCGTGGCGCTACGAGCCCGATCTTCTGGCGCTGGCACGCAGCGTGGACGTGCTGGTCGCCGCCTGCCCCGGCGGCGCCGCCACGCGCGGGCTGATCAGTCGTGCCGTGCTGGAAGCGCTCGGCCCCGGCGTGTTCGTCAACATCGCGCGCGGCTCGGTCGTCGACGAGGCCGCGCTGGTCGACCTGCTGGTCACGCGAAAACTGGGCGGCGCTGCGCTCGATGTCTTTGCCGACGAGCCGCGCGTGCCGGAGGCACTGTTCGCGCTCGACCATGTCGTGCTGCAGCCGCATCAGGCGAGCGCTACGCGCGAGACCCGCGCTGCGATGGGGCAGCTGGTGCTCGACAACATCGCCGCGCAGATTGCCGGGCGGCCTCTGATCACTCCCGTCAAGTGAGGAAGCGATGATTCCCGACCTGAAGGACAAGGTGGTGCTGATCACCGGCGCCAGCACCGGCATCGGCGCCGCCGTCGCGCGTGCCTTCGGCGCCGAAGGCAGCACCGTGGTCGTCCATTACTACGCCAGCGAAACGGCGGCGCGCGCCGTCGTCGCCGATATCGAAGCTGGCGGCGGTCGCGCACATGCGCTGCGCGCCGACGCGACCCGGCCCGGGGAGCTCGTCGGCCTGGTGACCTCGACGGTCGACCGCTACGGCCGGCTCGATGTGCTGATCAACAACGTTGGCGACCTCGTGCGGCGCTGCCCGATCTCCGATTCCACCGAGGAGCTGTTTGACGCGGTCGTCGACCTCAATGTGCGCTCGGTCGTGACGACGAGCCGCGCAGCGGTCCCGCAGTTTCGCGCGCAGGGCGGCGGCGCGATCATCAACACGACGTCGATCGCGGCGCGCAACGGCGGCGGGCCCGGCTCCGTGCTTTACGCGAGCTCCAAGGCCTTCGTCAGCACGTTCACGCGCGGACTCGCCAAGGAACTGGCGAAGGACAACATCCGCGTCAATGGCGTCGCGCCGGGCGTCATCATTACGCCGCTGCAGGCTCGTCACACGAACGCGGCGCAGCTCGAGGCGTTCCGCGCCGCCGTGCCGATGGGCCGGCTCGGCAGCGCCGAGGAGTGCACCGGCGCGTACCTCTACCTTGCCTCGAAGGCGCTGAGCGGCTATGTCACCGGCCAGATTCTCGAGGTCAACGGCGGACAGCTGATGCCCTGATTGCCGCGCAATCAACGCCGCCTGAAGAGCGTGAGATCGAAGCGAGGAACCTTGTCCTGCGCGAGATCGGCCAGGATCTCTCCGATCACCGGCGCAAACTTGAAGCCGTGGCCCGAGCACGGACTGGCGATCAGCACGTCCGGGTGCAGCGGGTGGGTGTCGATCAGGAAGTGCCCGTCGGGTGTGTTGGTGTACAGGCACACGATCGATGATCGCAGCGGACCGTCCGCGCCGGGAAGGAAGCGGCGCATGACGGAACGCACGGCCTCGACCTCGGCGGACGTCACGGAACGCCGTACATCGCTGGCGGACGTGATCTCGCCCTCATGGTGGAAGCCTGCCTTCACGCCGCCGCCGAGATCCGGGAAGCCGTAGAAGAAGCGGCCTTCGTCGAACTGCCACAGGTGAATCGGACACCGTTCGGGCGCGAACTGATCGGCCATGGTGACCGGCTCGAACCAGTGCAGCACCTGCCGCTCGATGTGCAATCGCAGCTCCTGCCCAGGCAGCAGTTCATTCACCCACGCGCCGGCGCAGACGATGAGCCGGCGCGCGCGGTACTCGCCCTTTTCCGTGTAGACCCGCAGGCCGTCGGTACCCGACTCCCATCGGCACAGGGCTTCATTGCCATGCAGCTCGGCGCCCTGTCGGCGCGCACGCGCGAGAAAAGCGCCGATGCAGGCTTCGGGAAACAAGATGCCTGCGCGGGGCTCGTGGACCGCAACCATGTCGTCGTCCGGGCGCAGCGCGGGAAACCGCCCTCTCACCTCAGATGACGTCAGGACCTCGTGCGTAAGGTTGTGCAGGCGCGCGCTGCGGAGCGCCCCTTCGACGAGCGCGCTGTCCGGGCGTCCGATCATCAGACCACCCGTTTCCCGCAGCAGCGGGGTACCCGATGCGCGCTCCAAGCCCCGCCAGAGTTCGAAGGCGCGCTGCACCAGCGGCACATACACCGGGTGCTCGAAGTACGCCTCGCGGATGATGCGCGTTTCCCCGTGCGAGGAACCGAATGCATGCGGCGGAGCATGACGGTCGAGGCCGAGCACATGCAGGCCTCTGCGTGACAGTTCGCAGACGGTGGCACTGCCCATCGCCCCTAGGCCGGCGACGACGATGTCGTAGGTCGGAGCGGTCATTGCGCAGCGGCGCGCCGGCGGCGCGTCACTCCTTCACTGCGCCCGTCATTCCGGAGACGTAGTGCTCGACGAAGAAGGAATACAGGATCGCCACGGGCAGTGAGCCGAACAGCGCGCCGGCCATCAGCGAGCCCCAGTGGTAGACATCGCCTTCCACGAGTTCCGTAATGACACCGACCGGGACCGTCTTGACCTCCGACGACGAAACGAAGGTCAGTGCATAGATGAACTCGTTCCACGACAGCGTAAACGCGAAGATCCCCGCGGAAATCAGACCCGGCACTGCCAACGGCAGGATGATCTTCACGAGGATCTGCAGCCGGCTGGCGCCGTCGATCAGTGCGCATTCCTCGAGCTCGTACGGGATCGAACGGAAGTAGCCCATCAGCAGCCACGTGCAGAACGGGATCAGGAAGGTCGGGTAGGTCAGGATGAGCGCGAGCCGCGTGTCGAACAGCTGGAACTTGAAGATGATCGCCGCCAGCGGAATGAACAGGATCGACGGCGGCACGAGATAGGCGAGGAAGATGCTCATGCCGACGTAGCGCGAGCCGCGGAAGCGCAGCCGCTCGATCGCGTAGGCCGCCAGCACGCTGCAGAAGAGCGACAGCAGCGTCGACACGACCGAGACCAGCATCGTGTTCCACAGCCAGTCCGGGTAGGCCGTGTCGAACAGCAGCTTCTTGATGTGCGCCAGCGTGGGGTTGATGACCCAGAAGGGATTGCCCTCGCGCGACAGCAGCTCTTCGTTCGGCTTGAAGGTCGTAATGGCCATCCAGTAGAACGGAAACAGCAGCACGAACAGGAATGCCGCGAGCGGAAGCCAGAGCGTGACAAGCCGGCGCCGGGTCGACTCGAGGTAACGCATGCCTGAGGAATCGGCGGTTTCCGGCGCGGCAGGAACATCGCGGCTTTCGCTCATTGGTCCTTGCCTCCCTGCTGCCAGGCGCGCCGCTGCAGGCCGAAGTAGCTGAACAGGATCGCGGCCAGCAGGAACGGCACCATCGCGGTCGCGAGCGCCGCGCCTTCGCCGAGCGAGCCGCCCGG
>DAOMFI010000194.1:0-1679 GCA_035429725.1 Burkholderiaceae bacterium
GATGGAAGCCAACGTCGATCCAACCGAGCTGCGCAAGTTCAGCGACATGGCCGCCCGCTGGTGGGATCCCAACGGGCCGATGCGGCCGCTGCACGTGATCAACCCGGTACGCCTCGCCTGGATCGACCGCCTGGCAGCGCTCGCGGGCCGACGCGCGCTCGATGTCGGTTGCGGCGCCGGCCTGCTGGCGGAGGCGATGGCAGCCCGTGGCGCCGACGTCACGGGGATCGACATGGCCGGCAAGGCGCTCAAGGTCGCCCAGCTCCATGCCATCGAAAGCGGTGCCAACGTTGCCTATCACGAAGGAACCGCGGAAGACTGGGCATGGGCGCAACCTGCCGCCTTTGAGGTCGTCACCTGCATGGAGATGCTCGAGCATGTGCCGGACCCGGCCCGCAGCGTCGCCGCCTGCGCGGCGCTGGCCCGGCCTGGAGGCTGGGTCTTCTTCTCGACGATCAACCGCAATCCCAAGGCATTCCTGCTCGCGATCGTCGGCGCCGAGTACGTGCTGAACCTCCTGCCGCGCGGCACGCACGAGTACGCAAAGTTCATCCGGCCGAGCGAGCTGTCGGGTTACGCACGCGAGGCGGGCCTTACCCTGCACGAGATCGTCGGCATGAGTTACAACCCGTTCACCCAGTCTGTCGCCCTGGGCCGCGACACCGACGTCAACTACCTGATGGCCTTTCGCAAACCGGCCTGAGCATGACTGTCATCCGCCTCGTGCTCTTCGATCTCGACGGAACACTGGTCGATACAGCACCCGATCTCGCTGGCGCCGTGAACCGGATGCTGGTGTCGCGCGGTCGCGAGGCTTTGCCGCTGTCGGAATTGCGACCTGTGGCGTCGCATGGTGCGCGCGGGCTGATCGGCCGCGCCTTCGGTCTGACGCCAGCCGACGCTCCCTATGAAGCACTGCGCCAGGAGTTCTTCGCCGAGTACGAGTCGGCCCTGAGCGAGGCCAGCACGCTGTTCCCGACGATGGCCGAAACCCTGGAAAGCCTTGAAGAAGACGGGCTCGCGTGGGGCATCGTCACCAACAAGATCGCCCGCTTTACCGATCCGCTCGTGCGCGCGCTCGGCCTGACAGAGCGGGCCGTCTGCGTTGTCAGCGGTGACACCACTGCACATGCCAAACCGCACCCGGCGCCGCTCATGCACGCTCTTCGCCAGGCAGGATGCACTGCCCCGGAATCGGTCTACGTCGGCGACGACCTGCGCGACGTGCAGGCCGGGCAGGCCGCGGGCATGCGGACGGTTGCTGCCGCCTACGGCTATCTGGGAAACGAAGTTCCGATCGAGCACTGGGGGGCCGACGCCGTGATCGCACAGCCGGCAGAACTACTGGGCCTTATCCGGGACCGATACGTACGCGCCTCCTGAAGCTACCGATCGATTGTGACGCGAATGTCGTTGGCACTCGGCTCCTGGATTCCCCGCCTGCGCAGGGCCGCCATCGCGCTCGCGGTGCTGGTCGTCCTGTTTGGCGTTGTCGGCTACTTCGCAATTCCGAAGGCCGTGCGCTGGGGCCTCGAAACGGTGGCCTCGCGCGAACTGGGGCGCACGGTGAAAGTCGAGAGCGTCAGCGCCAATCCCTTCACGTTGCGGGCGACGATGCGAGGCGTCGTCATCGATGGCGCACCGGGCGAGACCGCGCCGTTGCTTTCCGTGCGCGAGGT
>DAOMFI010000194.1:1779-4946 GCA_035429725.1 Burkholderiaceae bacterium
TCGATCTGAAGCTCGACGGACTCAACGTTCCGAAATACCTCGCTTACTCCCCGGTTCGGCTCAACTTTGCGATTCCGCGGGGCGCGCTCAGCACCGACCTGCGGGTCGCGTTCCGGCGCGCCGCAACCGCAAAGGGCGACCGTCCCGCTGTCGCCGCAAGAACGATTATCTCGGGTCGTTTCGAGGTGACGGACTTTGCGCTGGCCGCGCCGGCAACGCAGCCAAAACCGCTTCTGACGTGGAAGTCGCTGGCCGTCGTGCTGGAGGAAGTCGACCCGTTCGCCACGCGCGCCGTCATTGGCGATGTGGCGCTGGTTGCACCGACCGTCGAAGTCAGCCGCGATGCGACAGGTGCGCTGAACTGGATTCAGTTCCTCCAGCAGCCCACTTTATCCGCGCCGGCTGCACCGGCCGTTACGACAACCCCAACTCCCGCGAAGACGCCGCTCGCCATGACGCTCAGACACGCGTCAGTCCGCGAAGGCACCGTGAACCTGGCGGATGACTCCGCGGGAATGTTCCGGCTGCAGGCCGTCAACCTGCAGGCCGATGTGGCGAACCTGACCACGACAGCGCCGGAGCGCGGCAAGGTTCAACTGAAGTTCGATGTCGCTGAAGGCGGCGGCACCACGTCGCTCGATGGCGAGGTTGGCCTTGCGCCGCTTGGCGGACAACTGGCGCTCGCGATGCGGAATACGAGACTGCGTGCGCCCGCGCGCTATCTGGCGAACGTGATCAACGGCACCCTCGATGGCAGCAGCGACGTGGATGGCGTGCTGGAGTTTGCCGCCGCGCAGCCGGCCGTTACCGTTTTGTTGCGCGACATTAAGGTCCGCGGCAAGGACATTTCGTTGCGCGGACCGAAGGGAAGTGGAGCCGACTTCGATCTGGCCGGGCTGACCATCGACGGCGCAACGATCGATCTGACCGGACGCAGGATCACGTTTGACAAGCTTTCCCTGGACGCTCCGCGCACGACGCTACGGCGTCTGCCGGACGGCGGGATCAACTGGCAGCAGGTGCTGCGCGCGAAGCCCGTGACGGCAGCCGGTAGCGCAACGTCGGCGACTACGGACAGCTCAACACCGCCTTGGAAAGTCATGCTGAAGGAAGCCAGCATCACCCGGGGTGATGTCCGCCTCGAGGATCAGGCCGTGGATCCCAACGTCAAGGTGCGGACTTCCAACATTGCGGGAACGGTGCGCAATGTCGTCAGTGACGGGAGCGAGCGCGCCGAGCTTGCGCTCAGGACGACATTCGGAAGCGGCGGGACGCTGTCGGTCCAGGGCGGCGCGCGCTGGAATCCGATCGTGTCGGACCTGCGCGTCGACGCCCGCAACCTCGACGTGTCGGCGGTGCGGCCTTACCTGGCGGCGAGGCTGAATGCCGTGCTGGCGCGCGCTGAAGCCTCGGCACGCGGCAATGTGACCATCAGCCAGAAGGCGAAAGCGGACCCGCTGCACATTACTTACAAGGGCAGCGCGCGGCTCGGGAACCTGCACCTGCTGGATGCCCGCGGCGAGAACGATCTGCTCAAGTGGCAGGTGCTGGATCTGGACCAGATCGATCTGAAGCTGGGCGATCAAGTACCGAAGGTCACTGTCGGCAAGCTCGCGCTCTCGGACTTCTATGCGCGCGTCATCGTCTCCGAGCAGGGGCGCCTGAACCTGGTGGACATTGTCCGGCGCGACGCAGATTCAGCCGGCGCCGAGACGGCCGCCGCACCTTCAGGGAATGCTCCCTCGGCGATGGCCATACCGAAGCGAGAAGCTGACGTGCCGGTGGATCGGGACATGGCCGGCAACACGCCGGAAGCGTCCACCGCCAAGGCGGCGAAACTGAGCGCGAAAGACACTTCCGCCGCCGTCGATCCGTCGACGCCGCGCCCCATCCTGCGCTTCGGGCACATGGAGTTCACGCGCGGCAACGTGAACTTCACCGACAACTTCATCAAGCCGAACTACACCGCCAACATGACGGGGCTCGCGGGATCGGCCACCACGCTCGCGTCCGACAGCGCCGAGCCCGCGACGTTGACGCTGGCCGGCAAGATCGACGACGAGGCTCCAGTGGACATCAGCGGCCGGCTCAATCCGCTGGCGCCCACGCTTTTCCTCGATATCGAGGGCCGCACCAAGGGCGTCGACCTGCCGCGCCTCACGCCTTACGCGGTGAAGTACGCGGGCTATCCGATCATCAAAGGCAAGTTGTCAATGGAGGTGAGGTACAAGGTCGAGGGCGGGAAGTTGGCCGCCAACAATCACCTCTTCCTCGATCAGCTGACGTTCGGCGACAAGGTCGAAAGCCCCACAGCGACCAAGCTTCCAGTCCTGCTCGCGGTGTCGCTGCTGAAGAACTCGAAGGGCGAGATCGACATCAACCTGCCGATCTCGGGCACCCTGGACGATCCGAAGTTTTCGGTCGGCGGCATCATCATTCAGGTCATCGTCAATCTGCTAACCAAGGTCGTGACCGCGCCGTTCACGCTGCTGGCGGCGGCGTTCGGCGGCGGCGAGGAACTGGGCTACATCGAATTCGCCCCTGGCACCGCGACGCTGAAGGACGACCAGGTCAAGCGGCTCGACACGCTGGCCAAAGCGCTCGCCGATCGGCCGGGACTAAAGCTCGACATCATCGGTCGCGTCGAACCTGCCGCCGACACGGATGGCGTACGGCGCGCCAAGTACGACGCGAAGTTGAAGGCGGCGAAGGTCAAAGGCCTGGTCCGCCGCGGCGGAGACGCTGTCGACCCCAGCACCGTCTCGGTCAGCCCTGAGGAGCGCGCAGCGTTGATCGCCAGCGTCTATTCGGATGCGGACATCGAGGGCAAGCCGCGCAACTTCATCGGCATCGCCAAGTCGATCCCGGCTCCCGAGATGGAAGCACTCATACTTTCCAGCCTTACCGTCACCCCGGAAGACCTGCGGGCACTGGCGAATCAGCGCGCCACAACCGTACGGAACCACCTCGAAACGCAGGGCAAGATTTCGCGCGAGCGCCTGTTCCTGGTCGAACCCAGGCTCACCGCGGAAGGCATCCAGGACAAGGGACCGACGACCCGGGTTGACTTCTCCCTGAAGTGACCCATCTACCGCGTAGAATTCAAGCTTCTTGGGGGCGACCTGGCTTCGACGCGGGTCGTGAAGGATCTCAGGGCATGCCGAGGA
>DAOMFI010000195.1:0-4936 GCA_035429725.1 Burkholderiaceae bacterium
CTTCGGCTGCGCGGCGCGCGCGAGCGCGCGCGCCTCTTCAAGCGTGACCGGGCCGCCGGCGGTCGGCGCCTTACGCGGTCGTGCCGCGGACCGTGATGCCGTCTTGGCCAGTTTCTTGACCGCAGTTCTCGACTTCGCGGCCGGCTTCGCCCTGGCCTTTACCTTCGACTTCGATTTCGGCTTTGTTGCCATGTCAGTTACCCCGCCCTCTCAGCGAAAAAGTTTCAGCAGTGCGTCGAGCGCCGGCAAATCCGCCGGGATGGCCTTGGAGACCTTCGCTCGGCAACCGCGGTCGAAGACCTGTGGCCCCACGATGTGCTTCAGGTCGCGCGCGTCGTTGGCAAACATCGGGCAATCCTTCGCCCCGCGCTCATGCGCGTCGATTCCCGCGAGGTAGCCGGTCAAACCGGATACCAGGACATTCGCAATGGCGCGATCCGTTTCGGCGCCTGCCGGCGGCAGCTTGTCGAAGCCCGCGACCGAGAAGATCAACACCGGCGCCTCGCCCTTCTCAGGCCACCAGCCGTAAAGATTGAGGGTGTCGTCATCGCGCAGCCAGTGACGGGTGACGCAGGCGAGCACGTTGACATGCAGTTCCAGCGGCATGCGACCCAGGCGCTGCGCGAGCTTCTCGGCCCACAGATACGGCGTACCGTCGCCGGTCTTGTTCTCCAGGTCCCAGGCGTCGATCGGCGCCGACAGGTCGACCAGCTCGAACCCGAATCGATCCTGCGCGCCCGTCATGCGCTCAAGCGTGTCCTTGAGCGACGGGAAGACGTTGTCGATGTCCCAGACCGCGACCTCGATCGGCCGTGCCGCGATGGCACGGCGGGACTTCGCGCGCATCCTGGCCGGAGCAAGCTCGGTGAGCCCATGCGGCCGGACTGCGAGAGTCATGTTCGGGTCGCGCGCATAGACGACCGGCACCGCCCAGTCGATCATCTCGCCCTGCAGCGAGTAGTTGACGGCGATGCGCGCCTCGCGCGCGGCCTGCCCGACAGTCATTCCCTGCGCCAGAGCCCAGTAGAAGTGTTGCGCAAACTGCGTGGCGGATGAATCCAGAACGCTGTACTGGTTGGCGACCAGGGCGGGCAGCCCATGCGCCACCAGCGACTGCGCCACGCCCTTGTTGAAGTCGGCGCGGCCTCCGGAACCGGTCTGGCAGGCGTTCAGGAAAACGAGAGTGACTCCGCGCTGGCAGAAGATCTCGCGCACGGAGCGTTCGCCGAGCAGGTATTCCCCGCCGCGTGCGTCCTCGAACACGAGCGAACCTTCCTGTGTCTTCTCGTTGAAGACGCCATGGCCGATGAAGTGCACGATCGTGAAACTTCCCGTCGACAGCCGCGCGTGGATGCTGCTCGGCGTCGCGCGCGGCAGGACCTCGACTTCCGCCAGGCCCGCATCGATCAGCGGATCGAAGCCGCGGCGGATGACTTCGAGTTCCTGCTCCACCGAAAGACGTCCGAACCCGGCCGGCTGGGCCGACGCGACGAGTATCCGCAGCGGACCGGCGCGAGGCGGGATCACGTCGGCGGGAATCGCGGTCAGCACGTTGCGGACGAAGTGGATGTCCTCGGTGGCAAGGAAGCTCCGGCGCGAGGCGTCGTAGGCAAACTCCCACGGCTTCTCGGCGATCCACGACACCATCGACGTAAAGACGAAGTCGAGCTTGCGGCCGTGCTGGCGCGAGCGAGCTTCATCGTAGAGCCGCCGAACATCGCCCTGGAACAGCGTCTCGAACAGATCGGTGCCGAATGCGATCAGCTCCTTGTCCTTCGGTAGCGTGCCCTTGTCCCGGTTGGTGTAGGCCTTGATTCGCTCATGCATGTCGATGATGGCGCGGAAGCGCGTGTGCTCCTCGCCCTCGTCGGTATTGAGCCGCATCGGGATCGTGACGCGGGCGCCGCCGTAGGTGGCAAAGACGCGGGCGAACTTCTGCCGCCGCGCCGCCGCCGCCGACCCCGCCACGTCGGGTTCAAAGCGGTCCATGACGACGATGTGGAACGTGTCGCCGTCCACCGCGGGTGCCGCGAAGCTGAGCGGTGCGCCGACCGCCTGCGGCGTCAGTGAAAGCGGCGTCGGCACTGCGCTGGCGGGCACGGCGGGTATCTCGGCAGTTCCTGTGTCGCGGGCGGGCTTGGGAATCGGGTAGACCTTGGCGGCGAACTCGTAGTCCTTGGGCGTGATGTCCTTGCCGCCCGGAATCGCCTTGCCGTCCTTCGTGATTTCCGCCGGAATCTGGTAGCACATCACCGAGTGCGGATCGCTCTCGGTCGTGCCCATGATGGACTTCTTCGCGAGCGGGGTCAGGACCTGCTCGATCGTCTCCTGCGCGGTCCAGCCCTCGGTGCGGTCGAAGTAGGCGATGGCCTTGCGGCGGTCGATCTTCTTGATCAGATCCGCGCGCATGTGCTCGTGCTCGAAGCCCAGCGTGTGGCCGGCTTCATGCCTTACAACGCGCCGGAACTCCGCCTCGGGCGTCTTCATCGTGAAGCCCTCGAGGTTGAAGGTCGGCTGGTCCTCGTCGATGCCCAGGATCTCCGTCCCGACATAAGACCAGTACCCCGACATCTCCTCCGGCGCGTCGAGCCGGGCGATGCGCACCTGGCCTACGCCCGCGGTCTCCACGAACTGCACGTTGGTGGTCTTCGCCCATGCGTTCATGTGCAGCAGGATGCGGGCGCGCAGATCGCGCGCCGGATTGTCGAGGAACTGCACCGTCAGCCGCACACCGCTCTCGGGCCACTTGTGCCCGATCAGTACAGCGAGCCGCCGCGGTCCGCCGCGTCTTCCAGCGGGAGTTCGGGCCAGTACGCGCTGTTCATCCGCGTTCGATGGGTTGATCTCGATGCTGCGACGGAGCACCTTTGCGGCTTGCTCGGGCGTCAGCGCCCTGGGCCTGCAAACGATCTTGGACATGGGCGAACTCGGACATTGTCATGGGCGACGTTGGATCATGGTCCTATTTCACCCCGGCTGCCAAGACTGCGAGGCCTGGCGCATCGCCGACAGTAGGCATGGACAACACCCACTTGTTGCGCATCAAATATGCAGTTGGGTTGGTGGTACCTTGGCTGGGCACTGCCAGCGCGCAACGGCGAGCCGCCGCCCGGCCGCCTTGGCAAGGGAAACCGGGCATCAATCCTGGCCTTACGGTCGATCGACCGGGAGTTTCGTCAGCTGTCCAAGGAGGAGAGACATGACGGACCAAGAGAACCCGATTTTCAGCGGCGTGCCCACCCATCCGGCAGCCGAAGCGCTCGAACATGCCCGGAGTCGAAACCCGGCCTGGTACCGGATCATGGAAGAGGCGTACGCACAGTTCGCGGCCCGGCCCGAGAACGCCGGCATCTATGCCGATCCCAAGGCGCGGGGCGCGACCATCGAGCAGATCTGGCTCGTCTTCACGCTGTTCGGCATCGAACCCTACTGCCTGCTCACGCGGCCGTTGCCGGCAGCCGCGACGCAGCGCATCTCGCGGCTGGTGCAGTGCAAGCCTGCACAGATCATCGACACCCTCAAAGCCATCCAGGCGGCCAGCGGAGAAGTCAATGTGCCGCTTGCTTACCACGATGGCAAAAACGGCCACTGCATTCGCATTACAGCCTACGACAGCGAGCGGGATCGCTTTGTCTACCACGACCCATGGCCCGAGCGCTCACTGCTAGCAAAGGAAAACAACCCGGCCGGCGTCGACGCCCAGCCCGAAGGAACGCGCTGGAGCGTCACGGCGCAAGAACTCGAGCGTGTGGCCTTCGCCGCGTTCGTGCTTCCAAGCCAGTGGGCGCGAGCGCGCGGCCAGGAGTTCGACATTTCCTACGCGCAGTGGCAGGAGAGTGACTTCTTCAAGTTCTTTCGCCTCAAGCAGCTCAACGAGCAGGTCGCCGGCGACAGACTGCAGCGCACCTTCGCTCCGGGAGCGTTCCAGAAGGACATTGCCCTGGAGGTCGAGTGCGATCAGGCGGGCCGGATCAGGCGCGGCACGCTGCGCCTGACCCGCGACTGGACGATCGGCAACTTCATGCTTGCGCTCGACCTGGCAAAGAGCGTCATCACCTGCTTCGCGCCCGCGCCTGACCGCGCGAAGTACGACGAGATCGCCGGCGCACTGTGGGGCCTGCGCGATCCCCGCGCACTGACCCGGGCAAGGGACTCGGACCCGAACGAGTCCGACGGCGCGCGCTGCGTGCATGCGTTCATGGGCTCACTGGAACGCGCCGACGTGACTACGGACTTCGCCCACCTTGCGATCGAGGGTGCAATGCTGGGCGAACGCCCGGCGCGTTGCATCGGCATCGATCTGGCGTGAGCAGGCCTTCATGCGGCGGCCTTCGGTTTGCCGGCGGCCTGGGTCCACGCGGACTGCGTCCAGTGCCGGGAATGCGCAACAGGTTAGGCTGGAAACCCGCCACCCGAAATGCTTGAAAGCAGCAAACCAAATGCTCAGGCGCGCCACGAGCGGCGCGTCATATCGCGGCCAGGACCCGCCAGTGCAGTTATCCGCCAATCTGGCCTAATAGCTGACGTCCTGACAACGGTTGGGTGGAAGCCATGGCTAGCGAGTTGTCTGAAGAAGATCGCAGAGCCCTGATTCGCCTCGAAGAAGCAATGTGGCGTGAGGAGACGCGCTTCGACAAGGCATTCATGGAACGGGCGCTGGCGCCGGACTTCTTCGAGTTCGGCCGCTCGGGGCGAACGTACACGCGGCAGCAGATATTGGACTTTCCTAGAGAGCCCATCGCTGCCCAACTGCCATTGGAGGACTTCCGGGTGAGACTCCTCGATGCCAACACCGCTCAACTCACCTACAACAGCAAGGTGCGGAACCGGGAGGTCATGGAATGCGGGCGCCGAAGTTCGATCTGGTCAAGATCGGGCGACACCTGGGTGCTGCGGTTCCATCAAGGAACTCCCTACGCGGGCTAGGCGCTCACGG
>DAOMFI010000196.1:0-4909 GCA_035429725.1 Burkholderiaceae bacterium
GTTCCCTGCGCGATGGCGCGCTTGGCATCCAGTTCGGTGGCTTCGTCGGCGCCGCCGATCAGGTGCACCGCGACGCCGGCCGCCTGCAGCGGCGCCTGCAGTTCGCGCAGCGGCTCCTGTCCTGCGCACAGCACGATCGTGTCGCACGCGATCAGCTGACCGTCCTTGCGTTCGCTGCCATAGGTGACGAAGAGTCCCTCGGGCGTGATGCGCTCGTAGTTCACGCCGCCGATCATCTCGACGCGCTTCATCTGCAGGGCGGCGCGATGGATCCAGCCGGTGGTCTTGCCCAGGCCCTTGCCGAGCTTGCCGGCCTTGCGCTGGAGCAGCGCCACCTGGCGGGCAGGCGGAGACGGCTGCGCACGCACGACGCCGCCGCGCACTTCCGCCGGATCGGCCACGCCCCACTCGGCGAGCCATTCCTTGAGGTTGAGCGTCGGCGAGTGGCCCGGCGGAGTGACGAGGAACTCGGCTACGTCGAAGCCGATGCCCCCGGCGCCGACGATGACGACGCGCTCGCCCACCGCCTTGTCGCGGGCCAGGACGTCGATGTAGCTCAGCACGTTGGGACCGTCCTGCCCCGGAATCTTCGGATCGCGAGCGGTCACGCCGGTGGCGAGGATGACGCCATCGAACTTCTGCGCGATGAGTTCGTCGGCCGTGGCACGCGTGTTCAGCGCGAGCTGCACGCCGGTGGCGGCGACACGGCGCGAAAAGTAGCGCAACGTCTCGCTGAACTCCTCCTTGCCGGGGATCTTCTTCGCCATGTTGAACTGGCCACCGATCTGCGCAGCGGCCTCGAAGAGGTGCACTTCGTGTCCGCGCTCCGCCAGTGTCGTCGCGGCGGCCAGGCCGGCCGGGCCGGCACCCACGACGGCATAGCGCTGGCGTTGCGCGGCCGGGCGGATGATCAACGTCGTTTCATGACCGGCGCGTGGATTGACGAGACAGCTGGCGAGCTGGTTCTTGAACGTGTGATCGAGGCAGGCCTGGTTGCAGGCTATGCAGGTGTTGATGTCATCCGCGCGTCCCGCCTTCGCCTTGGCCACGAATTCGGCGTCGGCCAGCAGTGGCCGCGCCAGCGACACCATGTCGGCGCAGCCCTCGGCCAGTATCTCCTCGGCGACCTCCGGCGTGTTGATCCGGTTGCTCGTGACCAGCGGAATCGAAATTCCCGCGGCGCGCAGTTCGGTGCGCATCTTCTTCGTCACCCAGGCGAAAGCGCCACGCGGCACGCTGGTGGCGATCGTCGGGATGCGCGCCTCGTGCCAGCCGATGCCGGTGTTGAGGATCGTCGCACCCGCCCGGGTAACGGCCTGGGCGAGCGCCACCGCCTCGGGCCAGCTGCTGCCGTCGGGGATCAGGTCCAGCATCGAGAGCCGGTAGATGAGGATGAAGTCCGGTCCCACGGCCTCGCGTACGCGCGCGACGATCTCGACCGGCAGTCGCATGCGGTTCTCGTACGTGCCGCCCCATTCATCGGTGCGAAGGTTGGTGTGCGTGACAAGAAACTGGTTGATGAAGTAGCCCTCGCTGCCCATCACTTCGACGCCGTCGTAGCCGGCCTCGCGCGCGAGCTTCGCGCAGCGGACAAAAGCCCGGATCTGCCGCTCGACGCCGCGCGCCGAAAGTTCCCTCGGCGTGAAGGGCGAGATCGGGCTCTTGATGCGGGACGGCGCCACGCAGAACGGCTGGTAGCCGTAGCGGCCGGTATGCAGGATCTGCAGCGCGATCCGCCCGCCCTCGGCATGCACTGCATCTGTCACGAGGCGATGCCGTCGCGCAGCCGCCGACGTCGACAGCGTGCCTGCGAACGGCTTGGCCCAACCCTCGATGTTGGGCGCGAAGCCACCGGTGACGATCAGGCCGACGCCGCCTCGTGCGCGTTCGGCAAAGTAGGCCGCCATCGCCGGGAAGTGCTTGCGTCCGTCTTCGAGGCCCGTGTGCATGCTGCCCATCAGCACACGGTTGGGCAGTGTCGTGAAGCCGAGGTCCAGCGGCGCCAGCAGGTGAGGGTACGGAGCGGTCATGGCGACTTCAGCGGGTGACATATTCGACGTAATCGACGGCAAACGGCCGTTCGACGGTCGGCGCATGGTGATCGCGCGCCGCTTCGCGCCAGTGCGCGGGGTCCGGCGCCGGGAAGGTCGTGTCGCCGTCGAAGTCGAAGTCGATCTCGGTGATCAGCAGGCGGTCGGCGCGCGGCAGCGCCAGGCGATAGAGCTCGGCGCCGCCGATGACGAAGGCTTCCGTCGCTCCAGCACACGCGGCCAGCGCTGCGTCAAGGCTGGAAACGACCACCGCACCCGGAGCGTCAAACCCTGGGTTGCGCGTCACGACGATGCTGCGGCGTCCGGGCAGCGGGCGACCGATCGATTCCCAGGTCTTGCGGCCCATGATGATCGGGTGGCCCATCGTGACGCGCTTGAAGTAAGCCTGCTCACCCGGGATCTTCCACGGCATGGCGTTGTCCTTGCCGATGACGCCATTGCGGGCGCGGGCGACGATGAGGGTCAGGCGGGGCGGGGTCATGGCGCGGGCGGTTGCGGTTTGCGGGCGAGCAGCGTGGCTGCGATCGCTCCGACGACGAAAATGGCGGCGATCCAGTCCTGCCAGCGCGGAATCTCGCCGACGATCCACGTGGCCGACAGAATACCGACCAGCGGCACGGCCATGATGGAGAACGCGCTGGCGGTGGCGGGCAGTTCGCGGGCCAGGCCGAACCAGATGATCTGCGCGATGCCGTAGTTGATCGCGAAGCCCCAGACCAGCGCGGCCCACATCGGTGCCGAGAAACTCCAGCTCGGGAAGGGTTCGGCGAGCGCTGCGACGACCCAGAACACCGCGCTCGACAGCAGCATCATCCAGACCGTGATGACCGGAGTCGGCAGCGAGAGGCGGCTGCGGCGCATCAGGATCGTGCCGAGCGCCCACGACAGCGCGGCCAGTTGCATCCACAGCACGCCCAGCGGATTGCCGGCCAGCGTGGCCAGCTCATCGCCGAGCAGCAGCGCAACGGCGACGCCGACGCAGGCCGCGGCCCACGCGATGCGGGGCGTCAGGCGCTCGCCGAAGAAAGCGATCGCAAGCAGCACGGTCCAGATCGGCATCGTGAAGCCGAGGATGGCCGCCCGCCCCGAGGCGAGCGCCTGCACGCCGAGGATCGAGAACAGATGCCAGCCGAAGATGTTGGTCGCGGCGAGGACGGCCATTGCCGGCCAGGCCGCGCGTGGCAGCCGCATGTCCTGTCCGCGCAGAGCGTAGAAGGCGTAGAGCAGCAGGGAGCCGCCCGTCATCGTCACGGCACGGAAGTACAGCGGAGTCAGTTCGCGCAGCGAGAACTTCATCAGGGGCCAGTTGAGCCCCCACATCAGCGTGAGTGCGGCCAGCCCGAGCAGCGCGCCGCCGCGGAGCGCGGGTCGTGTAGCCGTTGACATCGTGCCGACCTAGACCGCGACCGGTGCCTTGATGTGCGGATGCGGGTCGTAGTCGACGATCTCGAAGTCCTCGAACATGTAGTCGAAGAGCGATGCCGGCTTGCGCCGGATCGTCAGGCGCGGATAGGGACGCGGCTCGCGCGCGAGTTGCTCGCGCACCTGCTCGAAGTGATTGCTGTAGATGTGACAGTCGCCCCCAGTCCAGACGAAGTCACCGACGTCGAGGTCGCACTGCTGCGCCACCATGTGGGTCAGCAGCGCATAACTGGCGATGTTGAACGGCACGCCGAGGAAGATGTCGCAGCTGCGCTGGTAGAGCTGGCAGGAGAGCTTGCCCGGAGCCGAAGGCGACTCGCCGGGAGCCACGTAGAACTGGAACAGGAGATGGCAAGGCGGCAGCGCCATTTTCGGGATGTCGCTGACGTTCCAGGCCGAGACGATCAGCCGCCGCGAGTCCGGGTTGGACCTGATCTGCTGCACCACCTGCGCGATCTGGTCGATCGAACCGCCATCGGGCGTCGGCCATGAGCGCCACTGCACTCCGTAGACCGGGCCGAGCTCGCCGGAGGCATCGGCCCACTCGTCCCAGATCGTGACCTTGTTGTCGCGCAGGTACTGGACGTTGCTCGAACCCTGCAGGAACCACAGCAGTTCGTGAATGATCGAGCGCAGGTGCAGCTTCTTGGTGGTGATGAGCGGGAAACCCTCGCCGAGGTCGAACCGCATCTGGTAGCCGAACCAGGAACGCGTGCCGGTGCCGGTGCGGTCCGCCTTGACGACGCCGTGCTCGAACACATGGCGCATGAAGTCTTCGTATTGGCGCATGGCGCGATTCTATCGGGACGGCCTTGGCGCCTTTCGGTTCGCGGCGCTGCTGCGCTGCAGGAGTGCGGCGCGGGGCGGTCAGGGCTTACCCAGTGGTCCGGTGAAGCGTCTCGGAGTAGTCTGCGCCACCGCCGCACACGGGCGGTCAATACGAGGCGCAACTCCGGGGGAGACATGAGCCAGAACCGCCTGATACTCGACTATGTGCTCGACCACGAATCGAGCCACCCTGACCGCGTCTACCTGACCCAGCCTGTCGGCGGCGGGCAGGTGGTCGACTACACCTGGGCGCAGGCGCTGGACCAGTCGCGGCGCATCGCCGCGCACCTGCAGTCGCGCGGCTTCCCGCGCGGCGCGCGCATTGCGATCCTGTCAAAGAACTGCGCGCACTTCATCATGGCCGAGCTGGCGATCTGGCTCGCCGGCTACACCACGGTGGCGATCTTTCCGACCGAGGGCGCTGACACGGTCAAGTTCGTGCTCGAGCACAGCGAAGCCAGCCTGCTGTTCGTGGGCAAACTCGACACCTGGCCGCAGCAACAGAGTGGCGTGCCGGCGGGCCTTCCCTGCATCGCGTTCCCGCTCGCGCCCAAGACCGACTTCGAAACGTGGGACGCCATTGTCGCGCGCACTCCGCCGCTGGCGGG
>DAOMFI010000197.1:0-4881 GCA_035429725.1 Burkholderiaceae bacterium
CTCATGCCAGTTCCAGTGGGTGCACGCAGCGCACCGCGCGCCCAACGTGCTCCGCGAGCGGTGGCATGGCAGCGCAATCTTCCGTCGCGCGGTCGCAGCGTTCGCGGAAAGCGCATCCGGGCCCGAGCCGCAGCAGCGAGGGCGTCGAGCCGCGGATCTGGCGCAGTCTCGCGCCGGGCTGGGTCGCTGCCGGCACCGAATCGAGCAGACCGCGCGAGTACGGATGACGCGGAGTATCGAGCACGTCGGCGGCGTCACCCATTTCGACGATTCTGCCCGCGTACATCACCGCGATGCGATCGGCCAGCCCTGCAACCACCGCCAGGTCGTGCGTGATCCAGACCAGCGCCGTGCCGGACTCGCGCACGAGCTTCTGCATTTCGTAGAGGATCTGGCCCTGCACCGTCACGTCGAGCGCGGTCGTGGGTTCGTCCGCGATGATCAGATCGGGCTTGTGCAGCAGCGCGATTGCGATGGCCACGCGCTGGCGCATGCCGCCGGAAAATTGGTGCGGGTACTGCGTAAGGCGCTCGGCCGCGGCGGCGATGCCGACCCGGCCCAGCGCCTCGATCGCCCGCTGGCGCGCCGCCGCGCGCGTTGTGTCGTCGTGCGCCAGTACCGTCTCGACCATCTGGGTCTCGATGGACAGCACCGGATTGAGCGTCATCATCGGGTCCTGGAAGATCATTGCGATGCGCTTGCCGCGCAGGCGACGCAGCGCCTCCGGTGCGGCGCCGACGAGTTCCTGACCATCGAACACGATGCTGCCGGCGGCAATCCGCCCCGGTGGGTCGATGAGCCCGAGGATCGAGAAGCCCGTCACCGATTTGCCGGAGCCCGATTCGCCCACCAGGCCGAGCACCTCGCCGCGCCCGAGATCGAACGACACGTCTGCCACGGCCGGCAGCACTCCCTCGCGCGTCGCGAACTCCGTGCGCAAGCCGGTGACCTGCAGCAGAGGGGCGCGCGACGTCATCGCGACAGCCTCGGATTCAGCACGTCGCGCAACTGGTCGCCGACCAGGTTGATCGAAAGGATCGTGACCAGCAACGCGACACCAGGGTACACGCTGATCCAGTACTTGCCGGACATCAGGTATTCGTAGCCATTGGCGATCAGCAGGCCCAGCGAAGGTTCGGTCGGCGGCAGGCCGAGGCCCAGGAACGACAGAGTGGCCTCGAGCGCGATCGCGTGTGCCACCTGCACGGTACCGACGACGATCAGCGGCGGCAGCGCATTCGGCAGCAAGTGCCGCAGCACGATGCGCCATGCGCTCAGGCCCAGCGCGCGCGCCGCCTCGATGTACTCCTTGCTGCGTTCGACCAACGCCGCCGAGCGCGCCGTGCGCGCGTAGTACGCCCATTGCACGGTGACGAGCGCGATGATGATCTTGTCGACCCCCTTGCCGAGCACCGCCAGCAGGATCAGCGCAACCAGGATCGCCGGAAAGCCGAGCTGGATGTCGACAATGCGCATGACAATCTGCTCGAAGCGTCCGCCGAGGTACGCCGCCAGCACGCCGATGACAGCCCCGAGTGTCAGCGCGATGACGCCGCTCGCCACGCCGACATACAGCGACACGCGCAGCCCGTAGAGGATCGCCGACAGCATGTCGCGGCCCTGGCCGTCGGTGCCGAGCCAGTAGGTCATGCCGTCGGCGGCTTTGGCGCCTGGCGGCAGGCGCGCGTCGAGCAGGTCGAGCTTCGCCAGGTCGTAGGGGTTCTGCGGCGCAAGCCACGGCGCCAGCAGTGCAATCGCGATGATCACGGCCAGCAGCGCCAGTCCGAGCAGCGCCAGACGGCTCTCGGCAAACTGCCGACGGAAGCGCAGCCAGGGCGTCTCCACGGCCGTAACTGGCGCGACCACGGCGCTCATCCCTTCGCCTCTGCCAGCCGCACGCGCGGGTCGAGCACCGAGTAGAGCAGGTCGACCACGAGGTTGATCACGATGAACATGAACACGACCACCAGCAGGTAGGCGACCACGACCGGCCGGTCGAGCTGGAATATCGAGTCGATGACCAGTTTGCCCATGCCGGGCCAGGCGAAGATCGTTTCCGTCACCACCGCGAACGCGATGACGGAGCCCAGTTCGAGCCCGACCACGGTCACCAGCGGGATCAGGATGTTCTTCAGCAGGTGTACGCCGATGACGCGCGTGTTGGACAGACCCTTGGCGCGCGCGAACCGTATGTAGTCCAGCAGGCTCTGCTCACGCACCTGCGCACGCGTCAGCCGGATGATCAGCGAAAGCTTGAACAGCGCCAGATTGATCGCCGGCAGCAGCGCGTAGCGCAGGCCCTCCCAGTTGAAGATCGAAAGCTGCAGTCCGAGCACGTCGGTGGTCGGGCCGCGACCGGTCGACGGCAGCCAGCCCAGCGTGACTGCGAAGATCAGGATCAGGATCAGGCCGACCCAGAAGGTCGGCAGCGAAAAGCCGAGGATCGATCCCGCCATGATCGTCTTGGACACCACGCTGTGCGGCCGCAGCCCCGCGTACAGCCCGAGCGGTATGCCCAGTGAGACTGCAATCACCATCGCGAGGAAGGCGAGTTCGAGCGTGGCTGGCATGCGCTCGAAGATGACCTCGAGTGCCGGGCGGGCATAGACGAAGGAGTTGCCGAGGTTGCCCGTCACTGCGCCACGCAGGAAGCCGAAGTACTGCTCGTGCAGCGGCTTGTCGAGCCCGAGCGCCTTGGTCGCGCGTTCCTTCTCGATCTGGTCGGCCGAAGGATTGACGAGGATTTCGACCGGATCGCCGATCATGAACAGCCCGCCGAACACCAGCACCGACGTGATCAGCAGCACCAGCAGCGTCTGCGCCAGACGCCGAAGGACAAACACCGTCATGATTCGCGCCTCGTGTACGCGACCCTGCGGGTCGCACGTGCGCTCGGCGCGGAGAAGTTAGCGCGGCCGCCTTGGGGCGGCCCGGCGGCGGCCGCGACTAAAACTGCACGCAAAGGCGGTGCCGCTTGCACCGGTTTACTTTGCCGGTCGGACGTCGTAGGCAAACGTGTACTGGTCGGCGCGCGCCTTGTAGGTGAGGCCCTTCTTCGTGCCCCAGGTGCTGACTTCGTAGTGCAGCGGCACCAGACCCGTCAGCTCGCCGACCGCCTTTTCCGAGGCGCGGCCGAGCATGATGCCGCGCTTGGTGTCGTCGATCGTCGTGGTCGCCTGCGTGATCAGAGCGTCAACACCGGCGTCCGAAAAGCGGCCGCGGTTGGCGGTGCCGAGCCCCTGCTTCTGGTCGAAAGTCGCCAGCAGTGCGCGCAGCGGAGATGACGTCTCACCCGTCTCTGCTCCCCACCCGGCCAGCAGGAAGCTGAACTCGAGCTTGGAACCGCGCGAGAAGAACACGTTCGACGGCATCGTTTCGACCTTGGTCGGAATGCCGTTGCGCGTCATGTACTGGGCCACCGCCTGCGCGATCGCTGCGTCGTTGATATAGCGGTTGTTCGGTGCGTGCAGGGTGAGTCCGAATCCGTTCGGGTAGCCCGCTTCCGCCAGCAGCTTCTTTGCGCCTTCGGGGTCGTACTTCTCGGGCTTGAGCGCCTTGCTGGTGCCGAAGAACTGGTCGGGCAGCAGCTGACCGGCAGCGACGGCCTGCCCTTCCATGATGCGCGAGACGATCGCGTCGCGATCGACCATCTTGCTGATCGCCTTGCGCACCTTCGGGTCGCGCAGCGGATTCGCTTCCATCGGCTTGCCGTCGGTGGTTGTAACAAAAGGCGAGTTCTTCTCGCGGCCCGAGTCCATGTGCAGGTAGATGATCCGGTTCGACACGGCCGATGACAGGTCGACGCGGCCGTCCTTCGAGAGCTTGGCGATGTCCGCCGTCGGTACACCCTCGATCATCTGCACGTCGCCGGCCAGCAGGGCCGCCACCCGTGCCGGTGCGCTCGGGATCATCTTGAAGCGGACGTTGTCCCAGTTCGGTTTCGTGCCCCAATACGCATCATTGCGCTTCAGCACGACGCGGTCGCCGGCGACATACTCGGTCAGCCGGTAGGGCCCGGTGCCGATCATCGCCTTGCCGGAATTGAAGTCCTCGGTCTTGGCCGTTTCGGCGACAGACTTCGGCAGGATCATGATGGCACCGAGGTCGTTCGGCAGCAGCGGGTGCGGCTTGTCGGTCTTCAGCCGCAGCGTGTTCTTGTCCACCGCCTTGATCTCGACGATCGGCCGCACGAAGAAGGCGAACGACGCCGGGCTGTTGGGCACGTTGGGTACGCGCTTGAACGTCGCGATGACGTCGTCGGCGGTGAACTCCTGCCCGTTGTGGAACTTGACACCCTTGCGCAGCTTGATCTCCCACTCGAGATCGTTCAACGACTTCCAGGACTCGGCCAGGCCCGGCTGCATGTGCTGGGTCTCGTCCTGCTTGACCAGCGTCTCGAAGACATGCCGGTTGAGGCTGTTGTTGGGCGTCAGGTTGTGAAAGTGCGGGTCCAGCGACGTGACCGGGGTCGACAAGCCGATCGTCAGGTCGGCCGCCTGGGCTGCGGCCGCAAGGAAGAGCGAAAGCAGTGCGGCGCCCAGGGCGCGCAGCGAAGTGCGTGGCATCGCGAGACTCCAGTCAGGTGAACCCGCGTAGCTTAGCTGCGTTGGCGGTGGTGCGAGCAGCACGGGCACGGCGGCCGGGCACCGGCCGTGCCTATCCGCCGCTCCGCTATACTTCGCGCCCTTCGCGACGGCTTCAGACGCCGTCCTGCCGTACCCAGGCCAAGTAGCTCAGTTGGTAGAGCAGAGGATTGAAAATCCTTGTGTCGGCGGTTCAATTCCGTCCTTGGCCACCACTCCCTTCTAATCTGCGCATGCTGTGCGTTTTGCCCCATAAATTGGCCAGCTGGCCACTTTACGGTGGTAGGTCGTGGCCCCA
>DAOMFI010000198.1:0-4769 GCA_035429725.1 Burkholderiaceae bacterium
GGCCGGCTTCGACGTCGAGCGCGGCGTGGCGCGGTCCAGCGGCTTCTTCGTCGACACGACGCGAATGCGAATCGTCGGCGACGTCGAGATCGACCTCGTGACGCGCGCCCTCAGCGGCCGCATCGACCCGCGCTCAAAGGTGCCGCAGCTGTTCGCGGTGGCGCCGACGATGCTGCTTGGCGGCACCGTCGAAGACCCCCGCGTCAGCGCGGCCCCGCAGAACATCGTCACGCTGCCGCTGCGCTTCGCCGGGTCGCTGGGCGGGCTGCTCGGCGACTGGCGCACCGGCAGCGCCCGGCTGGACGACGGGCAGGCGGCCTGCCGAGAGGCCTTCCGGCTGCTGCGCCAGGCCGGCTCGCCGTAACGGCGCACGAAACCGCGGCCTGTCGGCCGGCCTTCGCCGATGGCCTTTAAGATTCCTGCGCAACCCGTCGGCCGTTCGCCCGGAGCCCCTTTGAACTCGAAGAACCAGTTCGTGCTGCTGGGCCAGCGCCGCTTCGCGCCGCTGTTCTGGGTCCAGTTTCTCGGCGCGGCCAACGACAACGTCTTCAAGTTCGCCTTCACGCTGCTGGCGACCTACTCGGCGGCGAGCTGGGGCCACGTCGATCCGAACCTCGCCGGCTTCCTGATCGCCGGGCTGTTCATCGCGCCGTTCATGCTGTTCTCGGCCACCAGCGGGCAGCTCGCCGACAAGCTGGAGAAGTCGTGGTTCATGCGCCGCATCAAGGAGGCGGAGATCGGCGTCATGCTGATAGGCGCCACCGGCCTGCTGCTGCATTCCGCGCCGCTGGTGTACGCCGCGATCTTCCTGCTCGGCCTGCAATCGACAGTGTTCGGGCCGGTCAAGTACGCCTACCTGCCGCAGCATCTGGACGCGCACGAGCTCACGGGCGGCAACGGCCTGGTCGAGATGGGCTCGTTCGTTGCGATCCTGCTTGGCACGATCGGTGGCGGCCTGCTGATCGGCGGCTTCGGTGAGCGGGCGGCCGCGGCCACCGCTGCCGTGGGCCTGGCGGTCGCGCTGCTGGGGCGGCTGGCGGCGCAGTTCGTGCCGGATTCGCCGGCCGCCGACCCCGGGCTGAAGATCAACTGGAATCCCCTCTGCGAGACCTGGGCCAACCTGAAGGTCGCGCACCGCGACGCCGCGGTGTTCAACTCGATCATCGGGATCTCGTGGCTGTGGTTCTTCGGCTCGATCTTCCTGACCAGCTTCACGCCCTACGCGCGCAGCCACCTCGGCGGCGACGAGTCGGTGGTGACCTTTCTGCTGGCGGTGTTCTCGGTCGGCATCGGCGTCGGCTCGCTGGCCTGCGAGAAGCTGTCGCGGCGGCGGGTGGAGATCGGGCTGGTGCCGCTCGGCTCGATCGGCATGACGGTGTTCGCGCTGGACCTGTTCTTCGCCTCGGAAGCCTTCACGCCGATGACGAACGGCACGCTGGCACAGTTCGCCGCCGCCCCGGGCGCCTGGCGGATCGTCGCCGACCTGGCGCTGCTGTCGCTGTTCGCCGGGCTGTACTCGGTGCCGCTGTACGCGCTGATCCAGACGCGCTCCGAGCGCAAGCGCGTGGCGCGCATCGTCGCCGCCAACAACATCCTCAATGCCGTGTTCATGGTCGTCGCCTCGCTGCTGGCCACGGCGCTGCTCGCGTCGGGGCTGACGATCACGCAGCTGTTCCTCGTCACCGCGGTGATGAACGCGGCGGTGGCGGTCTACATCTACCGGCTGGTGCCGGAGTTCCTGCTGCGCTTCATCGCCTGGGTGCTGACGCACACGCTGTACCGGCTGCGCGCGGTGAATGCCGACCGCATCCCGGCCGAAGGTGCGGCGGTGCTGGCGTGCAACCACGTCAGCTTCGTCGATGCGGTGGTGATCATGGGCGAGAGCCCGCGGCCGATCCGCTTCGTGATGGACCACCGCATTTTCAAGATCCCGTTCGCCCACTGGTTCTTCCGCAACGCCAAGGCGATTGCCATCGCGCCGGCCAGGGAAGACCCGGCGATGCTGGCGCGGGCGAACGAGCGCATCGATGCCGCGCTCGCCGACGGCGACCTCGTATGCATCTTCCCGGAGGGCAAGATCACCTTCGACGGCGAGCTCAGCCCGTTCCGGCAGGGCGTGCAGAAGATCGTCGAGCGCGTGCCGGTGCCGGTGATTCCGATGGCGCTGCGCGGGCTGTGGGGGTCGTTCTTCTCGCGCTACGGCGGCGCGGCCTTCTCGCGCCCGATCGACGCGCGGCAGCGGCGCGGCCTGCGCTCGCGGGTGGAGCTGATCGTCGGCCAGCCGCTGCCGCCCGAGGCGGTCACGCCGGAACGGCTGATGGAGCAGGTGGCGGCCCTGCGCGGCGGCGAGCCGTGAGCCGTACGCGTCGCGTCGATCCGGGGCGCCACCCCCATCCGCACCCGGCGCGACGGGTCTGCATCGCCATCGGTCTGGCGTTTGTGGCGTCGGCATCTGCCGCCAGCGATTCGACGTCGTACGACTTCTGGCCCGAGATCAATGCCTATGCCCGTCTCGACGAGCGCAGCCGCCTAATGTTCAGTGCTGCGGCCACGCGCACGATGGAAGGTTCGGTGGACGACCGCATCCTGTCGGTGCAGGACGCGCAGTTCACGCTGAACTTCGACTACACGCTGGCACCGGTCCTGCGCCGCGACGTACCGGAGGCGGAATGGTCGAAGAACCGCCTGCTCTGGGCCCGCCTGGGTTACGAGTACGGCACCTCGGCCAGCTCCGGGTCAGGTTCATACCGCTCCCACACCGGCATCGTCGAGCTGAACGGGCGCTACCCGATGGAGGGCACGCTGTGGCTGACCGGCCGGCTGCGCGTGGACTTGCGCGACATCAACGGCGAAGCCTCGCAGCGCTACCGGGTGCGCGTCGGCACGGAGTGGGACACCGTGGCCTTCGAGCACCCGATCGCCCCGTACGCCAGCGTCGAGACACTGTACGACACGCGTTACGACAAATGGAGCCGCGTCACGCTGAAAGCCGGGCTGGAAACGCCGATCGGTGGCGACTGGCGCATCGAACCGTACCTGGAGCTGCGGTTGAACAAGCCCGACGATGAACTCAAGCGCGTCATCGGCGTCGGGCTGACCTTCAAGGTCTACTTCGACTGACCCGGAGCCTTTCGGCAATGCCCAACGGGTGCGGCAGGGCTAGAACTTGAACGCGACGCCGATGGTCGGCCCGTTGAAGCTCATGCTCTGCACCTTCGAATCGCTCTTGAAGTCGTAGTCCAGGTAGCGCCAGGTGGCCAGCACCGAGCCCCAGTCGAACTGGTAGCCGATGCCGGCGTTGACCTGCAAGGTCAGCTTCGACTCGCCGGTGCCGACGTCCACGTAGTAGGGGATGAACCACTTGCGCTCGGCGCCGAGCAGGGCCTTGCCCTTCAGGCCGACCACGCCGTCCCAGTACGACGCCGACACCTCCTTGCTGCCGCTGGGGTCGAGCGGGCCGGGGCCGGCCAGCGACCAGTCGAGCGTGTTCGTCATGTCCAGCAGGCGCGCGCCGAACAGCAGGTCCAGCGAGCCTTCGCTGTCGTTCTTCAGCCCGTACAGGCCGGTCAGTGTCCAGATCCACGACTTGATGTCGAGCCTGGCGTCGGCCTGCACCGGCACTGCGGGCAGGTTGGGTGGACGCGCCGTCAGCGTGGTCTGGCGCGAGGCACCGAAGTCGGCGTAAACCAGGTCGGTCCACAGGCCCCACTGGCCCTTGCGGGCTTCCAAGGTGCCCATGGCGGCGAACTTCAGCGCATCGATGACGTCGCCCATGCTGACGTCGATGCTCGGCCCGTTGCCGCTGGGCGGGAACGACGTGGTGCCGCTGATCGCGGGGAACCAGCCATAGATCGACACTTCGAACTGCCACGCGTCGGGGTTGCTCTGGGCCTGCGCAGGCTGCGGCAGGGCCGCGCCCAGCGCAGCCGCCAGGCACGCGGCGGCGACGTAGGGCGGGTGGGTGTGGGTCATGCTCGGCTCTCCTAAGGATTGCGTCGGTGGTTGCTTTCAGATTCCCTTCAGCACATTGGTCTGCACCTGCAAGCGCAGCGGCCAGTCGGCCTCGTCGGGAACCGGCTCAGGGTCACCGCAACAGATCACTATCGACGCATGTGAGGAGCGCGTCTATCGAAATCCCGCAGAAATCAAGAATCGTCGAATCCTTATCTGACAACGACCCAACTGCCGTTATCGTTGCCGAGATCAGCGATCCGACGGATGCCAACGCGGGAATGGAACTCATCGATCTGGACGCGGCGCCACAGCAGTCGGTGCCTTCTTCGAGAACCACGAGTGATGGTTCGTGCAGGCGCCGCCGCGGGTTGTCTGACCTGCTCGCCGGCTGCCGCCAACCCCGAGGCCACGACTGAAGGTGAAACATGCGCGCTGACCGCTTTGTCCGCTTTGTCGCCGGTCTGCTTGCCGTCGCAGCACTCGCCGGCTGCGCCAGCCGCCCGATCAACGAACCGATCACACAGATCGATCCGAAGGCGGGGTACCGGCCGACCCTGCTGATGCCGAAGCGCCAGAACAACGACCCGCACACGCTGTTCATCCTGGCGTTCTCCGGCGGCGGCACGCGCGCCGCGGCCTTCTCCTTCGGCGTGCTCGAGGAGCTGCGGCGGATCGAGGTCGTCGTCGACGGCCAGCGCCGCCGTCTGATCGACGAGGTGGACATCATCACCGGCGTGTCGGGCGGGTCCTTCACCGCCCTTGCGTATGCGCTCTATGGCGAGCGGCTGTTCTCGGAGTACGAGCAGCGCTTCCTG
>DAOMFI010000199.1:0-4677 GCA_035429725.1 Burkholderiaceae bacterium
TCTTCGGCGCGGCCGGGTCGGGTGCATCGGGGTCGTCGACGATCAGCGCAAGGCTGCGTGCGTTTGCGGGGACGCCTTCGATCGTCAGCGGCGGCGAGACGTCGGCGCCTTCGCAGGTGTACTTGCGCGGGATGCTGCCGTGGTCCTCGAACGCAGATGACGTGAGTTTCATCGTTTCAGCCTCCTTCTGCGGTGCTCGCAACCTCGCGCCGCTCCGGCGGCACCCAAGGCAGATCGAGCGCGGCGTAGATCGATTCTTCGCTTGCGCCGGCGATGCGTCGCTCGCCCTTGAACAGCCCGTACTCGTTGAGTTTCAGTCCGCGCGCGATCGCGCGCCGGCGCAGTTCGATGTTGTACGCCTTGGAGCCGGTGAAGTAGAGCAGCGCCGCGCCGAAGCTCTCCTGCGGCACGACGCGGAGGTCGACCTGCAAACCGCTCTCCAGCACGGCGCTGGCGCGCTTGGCGCCCTGCGCGAGCACCTCGCGGAACGGCGGATACGCGACGAAGTGGCGCGTCACCGTGGTTCCGCGATCGCTCGTGACCAGCAGGTCGATGTCGCCGACACTTTCGCGCCGGCGTCGCAGGCTCCCCGCGATGATCACCTCACGCACCGCGGGGTTGGACTTCATGTAGGCAAGCAGCGGCCCGGCCTCGCGCTCGGCGACGGCCAGCGGGACGCGTTGCTTCTTGCCGCGGTGGGCACCGAGCGCCTCCCGCAAACGCTCCTCGGTCTTCGGGCCGAAGCCGCGGAGCTCGCGCAGACGGCCGCTCTTCAGCGCATTGACGAGATCCGTCGGGCTGTGCACGCCGAGCTGCTCGCCGAGGGCGTGGACGCGCTTCGGGCCGAGTCCTGGGATGTGCAGCAACGAGGATGTCCCACGAGGCACCGCGCCGCGCAGCTCCTGCAGCAGCGAACAGGTGCCGGTGCGTGCAATCTCATGGATCTTGGCGTCGAGATCGGCGCCGATGCCGAAGATCTTCGCGAGCGGCTCGCCGCGCGCCGCGCGTGCCGCCAAATCAGGGCCCTGCTGCCCGACCATGCGCGCCGCGTTGCGATAGGCACGGATGCGAAAGGGATTCTCGTCCTGCACTTCGAGCAGATCCGCGATCTCCTCAAACACCGCGGCGATGCGGGCGTTGTCGGCAGCGCTCGCCGCACTCATGGCAAGACGCTACGGTCGGGTGCGCAGCTCGCGCGTCTGCTGGGCCTTCAGCACACCGATCATGCCGTCGAGCTGCTCGCCCAGGGCTTCAAGCACGTTGTCGAGTGCAATGACTCCCGCCAGCGCGCCGTCGGGCCGCGTGACCGGCAGGCGCCGCGCGCCGCGTTCGCGCATTCGCGCGAGCACGTCGAGCAGGTCGTCATCTTCCTCGACCACGGCAGGCTTCTCGCTCATCACGTCGCCGGCGGTCAGCGCGTTCGGGTCGAGACCGAAGGCCACGACTTCGATCGCGATGTCGCGGTCGGTCAGCATGCCGACCGGAAACTGGCTGCCGTCGTTCTTCTCCACGACGATCAGGCAGCCGACATGCTCGGCATGCATGCGTTTGGCGCAGGTGGTGATCGTCTCACTGGCCAGGGCCGTCGCCGGTGTGTGCACGGCAATGTCCTTTACAAGCAGAGTCGGTGCTCTCATGGGCTGTCCCCGAGGCGGATGTACGGTTTCAGACTAGGAACCCGGGTCGTGTGTTCCCTGACGGGCGTCAAGGAAGGCCCAGCCGACTTCAGGCGCGGGCGCGCACGCGTTTGCGCCAGGTGTTGCGCCGGTGTCCCGAATGGCGTCATGCTTGCATTCCGGCTGCGAACGCCCGGCATCGTCAATTGTCGAGGAGAATTCACATGAAGACCGCTGCACTGACCCGTATCACTCTCGGCCTTGCGGTGACTCTCGCAACCGGTGCCGTGTGGGCGCAGGCCGGCAAAGGGCCTTCGCAGGTCGTCAAGCCGCCGGTCTCGCAGGCCTGGATAGATGTGGCCACGTTCGCCGGCATGGGCATGCCATCGATGGGGGGCGGCGGAGGCGGCCCGATGTCGATGATGGGCAGCATGTTCGGCGGCGGTCAGGGCGGCAAGAACACATTCGGCATGACGCAGACGGGCTCGGCCGGCCGCTGGGTCGACGTGACGCTGTACACCAGCCGCAATCCGACGCTGCCTGAGGCGCTGCAGGCCGTGCCCGCCGGCACCCAGCTCGCGCCAACGCTGAAACTGGTGGCACCCAAGGTCGAGAAGGGGCCGCCGCCGACGCCGGGCGACGATACCGTCGTCGAGCACGAGTACGAGCGGCCGAAGGGCAAGATGTACCTGTACTGGGGCTGTGGCGACACCGTGCGGGCCGGGCAGCCGCGCGTGCTCGACATGGCCACCGCACGTCCCGACGAGTATGGGAAGTTCTTCGTTTCGCGCCGTGCCACCCAGCGCGGAGCGCATAGCGCTGCCGGGCGACCGTTGTGGCCGAACGAAGTCGACTCGCGCATGGTGCCCGCCAACGCATCGCTGGTTGGCGAGCATGCGTTCACCGGACAGGGTGTGCCCGAAGGGTTCAAGTTCGGCATCGGTCCCCAGCAGGATCTGATGCCGGCGATCGAACTGCGCCAGGGCGATGCCGGCGGTGCCACGCAGCTCGAATGGGCAGCGTTGCCGACCGCCCGCGCCTACTTCATCGCCGCGATGGGCGCGAAGGGCGGATCGGAAATGGAGATGGTGTTCTGGACCTCGAGCGAAGTGCCGGAGGTTGGCATGGGTCTCATCGATTACCAGACGAACCCGGCAGTGGACCGTTGGCTGAAGGAGAAGGTCCTGCTCGAACCGAGTGTCACGAGGTGCACGGTGCCGAAAGGCATCTTCGGCGAAGGTGGCGGCGCGATGCTGCGCATGATTGCCTACGGCTCCGAACTGAACCTTGCACATCCGCCGCGCCCGGCCGACCCCAAGATTGCCTGGGAGCCACAGTGGGCGGTCAAGTTGCGCGTCAAGAGCGTGGCCAATGCGATGCTCGGCATGGATATGGGCAACATGCCGCGCGGCGCGGGCCGCCAAATGCAGCAGCAGGGACAGCCACAAGGGCAGCCGCAGGACGCGGCACCGCCGCCGGCAGAGCAAAAGCCGGAAGAGAAGTTGCCGGATCCGGTCAACATCCTGAAGGGCATTTTCGGGCGGTGAGTGCCGGGTCGGCCTGCGCGTTTATCCAAGCGCCCGCGACGAACGTGCGGGCCAAAGGCCCGACGGTTCGCTGGGGTCGGCGCGTGCTGCAGACCACGTCGGAGGTCGAAGCAGGCGGGTGCGTTCTCGTCCCGGGAAGCGGGTCGCCCAGGGTCGCCCGCGCGTAAGTAGGGGAGAATCCGCCGCCACCTGATCTCTCCGTCGCTGAGCGTGTCACTGACCGTTCCGTCCGCCGCCGCTTTTTGTGCCATCGACTTCGGAACTTCGAACTCCGCGGTAGCGCGGGTCGTGCCTGAGCCGAGCCGCCCGGCACGAACGCGCATCGAACTGGCGCCGCTTGAAAACGGCGCGCCCAGCATGCCGACGGCGGTGTTCTACAGCGCCGAAGATGCGACGCGCCAGTTCGGCCGCGCGGCCATCGCCGCCTATGTCGATGGCCACGAGGGCCGATTGATGCGGTCGATCAAGAGCATCCTCGGTTCCGACCTGATGGACGAGGCGACCGAACTCCCCGGCGGCCTGCAGGTCCGGTACATCGACGTCGTGATCGCCTACCTGCGGCAGCTGCGGGAAGTCGCCCAGGCACACTGGCAGATTCCCATCGAGCAAGTCGTCATCGGGCGGCCGGTCTTCTTCGTGGATGACGACCCGAGGCGCGATGCCCGGGCGCAGGACACGCTGCTGCAGGCCGCGCGCGCGGCCGGGCTGTCGGAGGTTCGGTTCCAGTTGGAGCCGATTGCGGCCGCCCTGGACTACGAATCGCGGCTGCGGCCCGACGAAGGCGAGCGGCTGGTCCTGGTGGCAGACATCGGTGGCGGTACTTCGGACTTCTCGGTCGTGCGCGCCTCCGCTCTGGCTCATCAACGTGCCGATCGGCGCAGCGATGTCCTGTCGAATTTCGGCGTTCACATCGCGGGAACGGACTTCGATCGGGCGGTGAACCTCGCGAAGATCATGCCCGTGCTGGGCTACAACGGCACGGGGCCGGAAGGCCGCCCCGTGCCGTCGAAGATCTATTTCGACCTCGCGACCTGGCACCTGATCAACACGACCTACACGCCGAACCGCATCGCGGAGCTGAAGCAGATGCGCCGCATGTACAACGACCACGACGCCCATCGGCGACTGCTGCAGGTACTGAATCACCACCGCGGGCACGATCTGGCGGCGTGCGCGGAAAAGGCGAAGATCGCCGTGTCGGAGTCCGGCCGGGCAACCATTGCGCTGGACTTCATCGAGCCCGGCCTGCAGGTGCCCGTCGACGATCGAGAACTGCGCAGTGCTCTCGAGCACGGCGTCGAGCGCATCGTCGCCGCCGCCCGCGAAGCGATGCGCCTGGCGCAACTCGATCCGGGGCAACTTGGCGCCGTGTACTTCACCGGCGGTTCCACCGGTCTCGGCTTTCTGGTGGAACGAATCGGCGCTGCATTCCCATCGGCAGAAGTTGTGCGTGGGGATCGCTACTCCAGCGTGGTGAGCGGCCTTGCGATCACGGCGCAGCGAAGCTTTGGCGT
>DAOMFI010000200.1:0-4660 GCA_035429725.1 Burkholderiaceae bacterium
GACGTGAAGGCCTGCCACAGCACGCCGCGGACGATGTAGTTCTCGATGTCCTTGACGCGCGCATCGCCAAGCTGTGAGTCGCGCAGGCGGCTCACGGCGTCGTATTCGTACAGCCCCTGCTGTGCCTTGGTGGTCGACTTGATGTGCCAGGCGAGCAGCGGCATGCCGAGCGCGCGCGCCACTTCCTCGGCCAGCATCGTCTTGCCGGTGCCGGGCTCGCCCTTGATCAGCAGCGGGCGCTGCAGCGTCAGCGCGGCGTTGACCGCGAGCTTCAAGTCGTCGGTGGCGACGTAGGTGGACGAGCCTTCGAAGCGCGACATGGGCTGAGGGGGCCGGAGAAATGGTCGGTCGAGTATACGCACGGGTTCGCGGCGAAGTCGGCCCCCGGGCGACCGTCCGGAAACGGGCGCGGAGTCGATTACAATCGCGCCCGGCCTGGAGAGGGGATGAACCGGCCGCGCTGCAGGTCTCGACCTTGTGTTGCGCTTCGAAACGAACACCATACGGATGCCGCGGATGAAGACTTACCGTTTGCTGCTCACCGCTGTTGCGGCGCTTCTGCCGCTGCTGGCGGCGGCGCAGGACAAGAAGGCGAGTGCGCCTGCACCGGCCGGCGATGCGCCGGTGTCGATGTGCATCGGCTGCCACTCGATTCCTGGATACCAGGCCTCGTTCCCGCAGGTCTACCGCGTGCCCAAGATCGGTGGACAGTCGCAGCAGTACCTCGAGGCGGCGCTGAAGGAATATCGGCAGGGCAGCCGCGCCCATCCGACGATGACGGGCATCGCCAAGGGCCTGACTGACCAGCAGATCTCGGCCGTCGCCGCGTATTACGCGGCACGAGGCAAGTAAGCGAGTGGCCATGATGAAAACGAAATGTCTTGTTGCCGCCGTCGCGGCGTCCGCGGCGCTCTCGGCGCAGGCGGCTGATGTCGCCAAGGGTCAGGAACTCGCGCAGGCCCAGTGTGCCGCGTGCCATGGCAAGGACTTCGCGAGCCCGGTCGATCCGAGCTACCCGAAGCTCGCTGGACAGTATCCGGACTATCTCGAGAAGGCGCTGCGCGATTACCAGACCGGCGCCCGCAAGAACGCGATCATGGCGGGACTGGCCAAGCCGCTGTCGCGGACCGACATCAAGAACCTCGCCGCTTACCTGGGTGGGCTGCCCGGTCCGCTGGAAAACTCCAAGCGCTGATCGCCAGCGGCGCCGCTTGGCCCGGTCGCGCCGCGGTCCTGATGACTCAGTTCTGCCCGGCCTGGCGCGCGAGGCACTCCAGGTAGCGCGCGCTCATCTCGTCCGGCGGCAACGCCTGGCCGGCCCTTTGCGCAGTCCAGACGACTTCACCCAGGCACTCCATCACGGCATGCGCGGCCCGGTGCTCGTCGCCGTGGCGGAGCACGAGCCGCTCGTAAGCGGCCCGAATGCCGGGCGGCTGATCGATCGACAACTGTTCGGTGATCGCCAGGTGCATGGACAGGTGCAGGAACGGATTCGTGCGGCCGTCCTCGATGCGGTACTCGGAATCGTCCTCCGGATGCGCCAGTTCGCCGTGATACTCGGGATGCTCGATGATCCAGTCGAGCGCCAGCGCTTCGATTGGTGTCAGTAGCTCGGCGGCGCGATGCTTGCGCCACGTTTCGCGGAAGAAGCGCCGGACGTCGTCCTTGGTCGGAGTGAACAAGATCACGCTTTCTTGCGGGGAGGAAAGCCGGACTTCGGCTGTGCCGGAGCGGGTGTCTTCGGGCGGTACTCACACCACTCGTTGATCGGGCAGCGCCAGCATTCGGGAGAACGCGCCTTGCAGATGTAGCGGCCGTGCAGGATCAGCCAATGATGGGCGTCCTTGCGGAACTCGTCCGGCGTGAATTTCTCCAGGCGCCGCTCGACCTCGTCAACGCTGGCGCCCGGCGCCATTCCGGTGCGGTTGGCCACGCGGAAAATGTGAGTATCGACGGCGATCGTCGGTTCGCCGAACGCCGTGTTGAGCACGACGTTGGCGGTCTTGCGGCCGACGCCCGGCAGGGCTTCGAGCGCGGCGCGGTCGCGCGGCACCTCGCCGCCATGGTGTTCAAGCAGTTGCCGTGCGAGCCCGACGACGTTCTTCGCCTTGGTGCGGTACAGGCCGATCGTCTTGATGTAGTCGGCCAGGCGTTCTTCTCCCAGGCCGGCGATAGCGGCCGGCGTCGCTGCCACCTTGAACAGCGTGCGCGTGGCCAGATTGACGCTCTTGTCGGTGGCCTGCGCTGAAAGAACGACGGCCACCAGCAGCTGGAACGGCGTTTCGTACTCGAGCTCGGTCCGGGGATGCGGATTCAGGCTGCGCAGCCGTTCGTAGACGGCCCGGCGCTTGGCGGGGTTCATGGCTTCGGTGCCTGCCGTCGCGCCCTTGCGCGTTCGATCGCTGCGCGCACGACGGCCTGCTTGCGGGAAAGTTCAGCTGGCGCGAGTTCGTGGTGCTCCTGCAGTTCGTCGAGCTTCGCGTGAGCTTTGCTGAGCAATTGCTGCTCGCGCGCTGCGCGCTCCTCAGCCAGCCGGTACCGACGGCGCTCATGGCGTGCACGCGACTCGCGTGCATCGGCGTCGGTCCAGGCGCGGGATGGCTGTACCGGCACCATCGCGATGCAGTCCATCGGGCAGGGCGCAACGCACAGGTCGCAGCCATTGCACCACGCGGCGATGACGCTGTGCATGCGCCGGGGCGCCCCAACGATCGCATCGACCGGGCAGGCCTGGATGCACAGCGTGCAGCCGATGCACAGGGACTCGTCGATGACGGCCATGCGCAAAGCCTGTTCCTGGCCATGTGCCGGATTCAGTGGCAGCGGCGGCTGCCCGGTCAATGCAGCCAGCCGGGCAATCCCGGCCGCACCGCCGGGCGGACACTGGTTGATCCGGGCCGCGCCGGCCGCTATGGCTTCCGCGTACGGCTGACAGCCGTCGAACTCGCACTTCGTGCACTGGGTCTGGGGCAGAAGCGCGTCGATTTGTTCAGCAAGCGTAGGCGCGGTCGGGCCGGACATGGGCGGCGTCACAGCGGCTCTGTAGTTCACGACGTAAACCCGCACGGCGAGCGCCGCGCGGCTCAGGCGCTGGCGCGGATGAAACTCTTGATCTGGGGCGAGATTTCGTCGCGCCAGCGGCGTCCGCTGAAGATGCCGTAGTGCCCGGCTCCCTTGGCGGTCAGGTGCTTCTTCTGACCCTTCGGAATGCCCTTGCACAGGTCGTGCGCGGCCTGCGTCTGCCCACTGCCCGAGATGTCATCCAGTTCGCCTTCGATCGTGAACAGCGCCACCGTCTTGATGTCCTCGGGCTTCACGAGTTCGCCGCGAACCTTCCATGTTCCGTTGGGCAGCCGGTGCTCCTGGAACACGATCCTGATGGTGTCGAGGTAATACTCGGCAGGCAGGTCGAGCACGGCGTTGTACTCGTCATAAAAGGCGCGATGGCCTTCGACGTCGTCGAGGTCACCCTTGACGAGGTCGAGGTAGTAGTCCCAGTGCGAATTGAGGTGCCGGTCGGGGTTCATCGCGACGAAGCCGGCGTGCTGCAGGAACCCCGGGTAGACCTTGCGCAGGTAGCCCGGGTAGGCCGAAGGCACCTTGAAGATGACGTTGTTCTCGAACCACTCGAAGTTCTTGCGCTTGGCCAGTGCGTTGACCTGCGTGGGGCTCTTCCGGGTGTCGATCGGACCGCCCATCATCGTCATCGACTTCGGCAGTTTCGGATCACTGCGGCTCGCCATCAGGGAGACCGCAGCCAGCACCGGCACCGTGGGCTGGCACACCGAGATCAGGTGCACGTCCGGACCGAGGGCGCGGACGAACTCGATGACGTAGTCGACGTAGTCATCGAGGTGAAACGGTCCGGCGGTAATCGGCACGAGACGGGCGTCGATCCAGTCGGTGATCCAGACATCCTGGTCGGGTAGCAGCGCGCGGACCGTGTCGCGCAGCAAGGTCGCATGGTGTCCGGAAAGGGGAGCAATGATCAGCACCTTCGGATCGGCCGGACGCTTGGACTTTGAGGGGAAGACACGCTTGAAATGCAGCAGCCGGCAAAATGGCTTTTCGATCTGCACTTCCTCGACCACCGGCACGTCGGTGTCGCCGATGCGGGTCGACTTCAGGCCGAATTCAGGCTTTTCGTAGTGCTTGCCGACACGGTGCAGCAGGTCATAGCCGGCGGAAAGCCGGCGCGAAAGCGGTGTGTAGGAAAGTGGACTGTAGGGGCTGGAAAAAAGCTCCGATGTGGCTTGGGCCCACACCGACAGGGGATTCAGGAAACGGCGCTGCAGCTCATGCAGGTGATATAGCACGCCACTCTCCGTTCAACGCTTCCGTGACCAACAGGGGTTTCCTCCCAACGAGCGAGGGCATAGTAAACCAAATTGGTCAGGCCGCTTTCGCTGTCGGCCGCCGCTCTGGATGACCGGGCACCCTGTCGTCCAAGGGGCCAGTCCGCCAGGCCGACTTCAATGGCCGCACGAGCGGGGCAACGGGATCAGCGCTCCAGCAGGTGTCGCTTGTCCCGGACGTCCTTCCACTCGTCGGCATCGGCGGGATGGGGCTTCATGCGGGTGATCGAAGGCCACTGCTTGGCCAGTTCGACATTCAGCTTGATGAAGTCGCGCTGGTCTTCGGGGACATCTTCCTCGGCGTA
>DAOMFI010000201.1:0-4606 GCA_035429725.1 Burkholderiaceae bacterium
GAGATTCTAATGCCGCCCGTGCCGCTTTCGCAAAGCCGGCGATTCTAGTGCAAACGGGAGGCCTGGCGGCACGTCGCGCCGCAGCACGGCTTGATCCGCACGGATCCGCGCCCGGTTTCCCTCGGTCGCACTAGAGTAGATCGCCTACGCTGCCGGCCGCGCCGGGTTCGACATGACCGAAGTGGCGGTAGGCCGCGATAGCCGCCACGCGGCCGCGCGGGGTTCGCTGCAGCATCCCTTGCTGAATCAAATAAGGCTCAACGACGTCCTCGAGCGTCTCGCGCTCTTCGCCGACGGCCGCAGCCAGGCTTTCGATTCCCACCGGGCCGCCGGCGAAGCGCTCGATGACCGCGGTCAGCAGCTTGCGGTCCATCAGGTCGAGTCCGAGCCGATCGACTTCGAGCATTGCAAGTGCTGCGTCGGCCGTGGCCTGGTCGATCTCGCCGCTGGCGCGCACCTCCGCGTAATCGCGCACCCGCCGCAGCAGGCGGTTGGCGACCCGGGGTGTGCCGCGCGAGCGGCGCGCGATCTCTTGCGCCCCCTCGCCGGTGATCGATGCGCTAAGAAGGCGCGCCGAGCGCGTGACAATCGAAGTCAGGTCCTCAGCCGAGTAGAACTCCAGCCGCGCGACGATCCCGAAGCGGTCGCGCAACGGATTGGTCAGCATGCCGGCGCGGGTCGTCGCGCCGACCAGTGTGAAGGGCGGCAGGTCCAGTTTGATCGAGCGCGCCGCCGGCCCTTCGCCGATCATGATGTCGATCTGGAAATCCTCGAGCGCCGGATAAAGGATCTCTTCGACGACCGGGCTCAGCCGATGGATCTCGTCGATGAACAGCACGTCGTTCTTCTCGAGATTCGTCAGCAGCGCCGCCAGATCGCCGGGCCGCTCGAGGACCGGGCCTGAGGTCACGCGCAGATTAACGCCCATTTCGCGCGCGACGATGTGCGCGAGGGTCGTCTTGCCGAGACCCGGCGGGCCGAACAGCAACAGGTGGTCGAGCGCTTCGCCGCGGTTGCGTGCAGCTTCGATGAAAATGCCCAGCTGTTCCCGGACCTTGGGCTGGCCGACGTACTCCGCCAGCGTGGAAGGACGCAACGCACGCTCGATCGCTTCTTCGTTCGGCGACGATGGACTGGCAGCGACGAGGCGTTCGGAGGCGGTCATGGTGGGCAACGCGGGCGATCAGCCCTTGGCCAGCGATTTTAGGGCGAGGCGTATGCCGTCCGACACGCTCGTGCCGGACGGCAGCTGGCGCACGGCGCCTGAGGCTTCGCGCTCGTTGTAGCCGAGCGCGAGCAGGGCGTGGACGACATCAGCGCTTGCGTCACTGGCCGCAGCCGCAGGCGTGCCCAGGTCCGCACCCAGGCGCCCCTTCAGCTCGAGCAGCAGTCGTTCGGCCGTCTTCTTGCCGATGCCCGGAATGCGCGTCAGCCGCGCACCGTCCTGCCGTGTGACGGCCTCCGCGAGCTCCGCGACCGACAGGCCGGAGAGCACGGACAACGCCGTGCGCGCACCGACGCCCGAGATCCTGATCAACTCGCGAAACGCACTGCGCTCCGCGGAGGTGAGGAAGCCGTAGAGCTGCTGTGCGTCCTCACGCACCACGAAATGCGTCAGCAAGGCGACGCGCTCCGAAACCGCCGGCAACTGATAAAAGGTGCTCATCGGCACATCCACTTCGTAGCCGATGCCGTTGACGTCGACCACCACGGTCGGCGGCGACTTGTCGATCAGCACGCCGGCCAGACGGCCGATCACTTGGCGCTCCCGGCCAGTCGCGCGGTCCAGGCGCGCCGGCTGCCCGCCGCAGAACGGCGGACCGTCGATCGTGGTGAAGGCCCGGCGAGGGCAATCTGCAGGCGTCTGGAATGCGCGTGGCAGATCGCGCATGCCAGCGCGTCGGCGGCATCGGTGGGCGGCGGCGCGTCGAGCGCCAGCAGGCGCTGCACCATCGTTTGCACCTGGCGCTTGTCGGCCTGGCCGAACCCGACCACCGCCTGTTTGATCTGCAGCGCGGCGTACTCGTGCACGGCGAGCCCGGCCTGGACCGCCGCGCAGATCGCTGCCCCGCGCGCCTGGCCGAGCAGCAGTGTCGACTTCGGGTTCACATTGGCGAAGACCTTCTCGATCGTCGCGACCTGCGGGCGGGCGTCGCGGATCACGTCGCCGAGCGACGTGAGAATGACGCCGAGGCGCGCGTGCAACTCGCCTGCGGGCACACGGATCACGCCGGCGGCGAGACAGGTCAGCCGCGCGCCGCTGATCTCGACGATGCCGAAGCCGGTCCGATTCAGACCGGGGTCGATGCCGAGGATGCGAAGCGGCGGGGCGGGCACTCGACGATTGTGCCACGCGCGTTGGTGGGCACTGGACCTCAACGCACGAGGTTTACACTCGCGCGCCTCCCGGCAGCAAGCCACCGCCCAAGGTGGTGTTCGCGATGACGGCTCACGCGCACTTGGCTTCCCTGTCAGCGACCGTGCTGTGGGCGGCGTTCGCGCTGGCCTTTGCCTTCGGCGCCATCGTGCAGCGGACAAACTTCTGCACGATGGGTGGTGTGGCCGACATCGTCAACTTTGGCGACTGGACCCGGATGCGCCAGTGGCTGCTCGCGATTGCCGTGGCCATTGCCGGCACGACGCTGCTCGACGCCGCGGGCCTGATCGACGTTCGCTGGAGCTTCTACACCTCGGCGCGCTTCACGCCGCTGGCCTACATCACGGGTGGCCTGATGTTCGGCTTCGGCATGGTGCTGGCGGGGGGCTGCGGTTCGAAGTCGCTCGCGCGCGCGGGAGCGGGCAACCTCAAGTCGGTGGTCGTGCTGCTCGTGCTCGGCGTCGTCGCCTACATGACACTGCGCGGCGGGCTGGCGCTGTTTCGCGTGGGCGTGCTCGAACAGATCGGACTGACGCTCGGCACCCGCCAGGACCTGCCGTCGCTGCTCGCGAGCTCCTTGGATGCACGCAGTGCGTGGCACGTCGGGCTCGGGCTGTCGGCCGCCGGTGGCCTCGCCTGGTTTGTGCTGCGCGACCGCAGCTTCTGGTCGTTCGACAACCTTCTCGCCGGTCTCGGAATCGGCGGCATCATCGTCGCGGTGTGGTTCGTCTCGGGCTACATCGGTTACGTCGAGGAGCACCCGCAGACGCTGGAGCAGACCTTTCTCCGGACCAATTCGCGCCAGATGGAATCGCTCTCGTTCGTCGCGCCCGTGGCATGGACCCTTGATTACCTGATGTTCGCAAGCGACGCGAACAAGGAACTGACGATCGGCATCGTCGCCGTGCTCGGCATGCTCCTCGGCTCGACCGTTTACGCGCTCGCAACGGGCCGCTTTCGCTGGGAGGGGTTTCGCGACACCGAGGACACCGCGAATCATCTGGTCGGCGGCGCGCTGATGGGCTTCGGCGGCGTGACGGCCGTGGGTTGCACGATCGGGCAGGGCCTGTCGGGCGTGTCGACGCTTTCGGTGGGTTCCTTCATTGCGCTCGCGAGCATCGTCGTGGGAGCGATCTCCGGGATTCGTTATCAGGCCTGGCGGATCGACCGCACAGCCGGTTAATACGCGCGCGGGCGCCCGCTTCGGCGCGGAGACTTGCGCGGCGCGCCGAAGCGCACCATGCTTGCTGCTGATTCGCCGCACGGTGCGGCACAACACCGAGGACGCTCGTGGAAAAGAAGTTCGCTTCACAGGCCGACGTCGAGGAAAAGAAGGTCAGCTTCGACCGGCTCTCGGATCATGCCTATGCGTACACCGCCGAAGGCGATCCGAACACCGGAATCGTCATCGGTGACGACGCCGTCATGGTGATCGATGCGCAGGCCACGCCGGTGATGGCGCAGGATGTCATCCGGCATATCCGGAGCGTCACCGACAAGCCGATCCGGTACGTCACGCTGACGCACTACCACGCGGTGCGCGTGTTGGGGGCATCGGGCTACCAGCCCCAGGAGATCATCGCCAGCCGTGACACCTACGACCTGATCGTCGAGCGCGGCGAGCAGGACATGAAGAGCGAGATCGAGCGCTTTCCGCGATTGTTTCGCGCGGTGGAGTCGGTCCCGGGGCTGACGTGGCCCACGATCGTGTTCGACCGGCGCATGACGCTGTGGCTGGGCAAGCTGCAGGTGGAGATCCTGCAGCTCGGCCGCGGCCACACGAAGGGCGACACGGTGGTCTGGCTGCCGCAGGAGAAGATCCTGTTCTCGGGCGATCTGGTCGAATACGACGCGACGCCATATACGGGCGATGCCTATCTCACGGACTGGCCGGCAACACTGGATGCCATCGCCGCGCTGCAGCCGCAGAAGCTCGTGCCGGGACGCGGCGCAGCGCTGCAGTCGCCGGAGGCCGTGAAGTCCGGGCTCGACGGCACGCGCGCCTTCGTGACGGCGATGTTCGAGTCGGTCAAGGAGGGCGCGCGGGCGGGCCGGGACCTCAGGTCGGTGTATCGAGCGACCTATGACGCCCTGAAGCCGCAGTTCGGTCACTGGGTCATTTTCGACCACTGCCTGCCCTTTGACGTCAGTCGCGCCTATGACGAGGCGACGGGCCATGTTCACCCGCGCATCTGGACCGCGCAGCGAGACAAGGACATGTGGGAGGCG
>DAOMFI010000202.1:0-4537 GCA_035429725.1 Burkholderiaceae bacterium
CTCCTGAATCACACGGGCACGGCCCCGCTACGTCAGCAGCGCGAGCGGCTCGAATTCCGACTGTTCGCGGATCGTCGCGAGCAGCCACATCCAGGCGCCCGGGTTGCGACGTATGAAGCTCAGCCAACCGGCAACCTGGGCCTGGACGAATCGTTCGCGCGTGTCGCGCACGCGCAGGCGCGCTGCGGCGTGAATCGCGTGGGTGACCTCGTGAACGAAGACCACGGCGCGCTGCGGTCCGTACAGGCATTCGTAGAGTTCGACGAAGTGGCCGTCTTTCGACGCCCTGAAATAGCCGTCCACGCTGTTTCGGACCGCGACACCGTGGCTCAGCGGCGCAAACCGCACGACATGGTGCTCGACCAGAGCGACCTTCGGGACCGTCAGCCGTCCGCGGAAGTTACCCGAGGCGGCCTGCTCGAAACGTGCGCCAGGCTTCACCGACTCGGCAAGCAGGCGGTTGAACCAGGTCCAGACGTCAGGGTTGTGCTGGGCAAACGACACGAGGCCCGCAGCCAGGCTCTGCGTGAATGCCTCCTCGATGCAGCCGGTCTGGCAGCCGGCGGACTTGTGGATGAGTCGCACGATCGCATTCAGGAACTGGAAGGCGAGGCGCTCGCCGGTCAGCGACTCATGCAGCCAGACCGCACCGTGACTCAATTCGTACTCCATCAACCGCCGGCGTGTCCGCATGCGGTCACGTGGCGCATGGACAATGACGACGCGAAATGGTCCGACGGTCACGTGCAGCGGAAAGGCCGCCTCCAGTGGCGGTCTTGGCGCCGCGCCAGTCGAGGCAAGGCGACGCGATCGCGAATAGCCGGCGGTTGCAACGGGAGAAACTGCGTGCATCGGGGACTGCCAGTGGCCACGGCCGCAAAAATTGCGTACCAGCGCAGGATGATTAAGGTGACATGTTGCCGGCAGGATCTGACGTCGGCGTAACGCGTTCTAGGGCACTTTCTCGGTCGAGGGCGATCCGCTTCAAAATCAAATACTTAGCTCGGACGCGTTGGCGGGGTTATTCCACGATCCGGAATTTTTTGCCGATCGGCGCCGCCGGCACTGCATCGGGCGGGCGCTAGAAGCGGCGTTACCGAAGAGAACGGCGTTTGCCACAAAGGCACTAGAAAGCCCCGGGGCTGCAGAAAACCCCGTCGATGAGTGAGTGCGCCACCGGAGCAACGGGGCCGTCAGGCCGGCGAGCGCGACACCTTCGGCGGTAGCGTGAGTCTGACCTCGGCAACGCTGAGAGCCGAGGTTCGCCATTGCTCTTGCGTGGTGCGGGCTGGGGAACTGCCGCCAGCCGTCAGAGCTGCGGCAGCATTAGTCCGATCGCGGTCCGATCATCGTCTCCGGCCGCACCCAGGCGTCGAAGTCTTTCGCGTTGACGTGACCGAGCGCGAGGGCGGCCTCGCGCAATGTCGTCCCCTCGTGATGCGCCTTGTGTGCGATCGCGGCGGCCCTGTCGTAGCCGATGTGCGGCGCCAGTGCGGTCACCAGCATCAGTGATCGGTCGAGCAGTTCGGCGATGCGGTCGACGCGCGGCTCGATGCCGCGGGCGCAATGCTCCTCGAAGCAGCGCATGCCGTCGGCCAGCAGCCGCGCGCTAGAAAGGGCATTGGCGGCGATCAGGGGCTTGTTGACGTTGAGCTCGAAGTTGCCGGTGGCGCCGCCGAAGTTCACTGCGACGTCATTGCCGAAGACCTGCGCGCAGATCATCAGCAGCGACTCGCTCTGCGTCGGGTTGATCTTGCCGGGCATGATGGAACTGCCGGGCTCGTTCTCCGGAATCGAGATCTCCCCCAGCCCCGAACGGGGGCCGCTGGCAAGCCAGCGCACGTCATTGGCGATCTTCGCGAGCGCCGCCGCCAGCGTCTTCAGCGCGCCGTGCGCGAAGACGACTGCGTCATGCGCTGCGAGCGCTGCGAAACGGTTGTCCGCCTGCGTGAAGGGCAGCCCCGTTGTGCGCGCCAGTTCGGCGGCGACGCGGGTGCCGAACTCCGCGTGCGTCGCCAGTCCGGTGCCCACCGCGGTTCCGCCAATGGCCAGCGGAAGGAGCGCGGACAGACCCGACTCGAGCGCATCGCGCGCGAAGTCCAGCTGTGCCACGTAGCCGGAAAACTCCTGTCCGAGCGTGATCGGCGTGGCGTCCTGCAGGTGCGTGCGGCCGATCTTCACGATCGATTCAAAGGCACGCGACTTGCCTGCCAGCGTCGCACGCAGGCTATCGAGCGACGGCAGCACTTGGCGGGCAATGGCTAGCGCGAGGGCGACGTGCATCGCAGTCGGGATGACGTCATTCGACGACTGGCCGCGATTGACGTGATCGTTGGGGTGCACCGTCCGGCTGCCGCGTGCAAGGCCGAGCAGTTCACCGGCGCGATTGGCAAGCACCTCATTGACGTTCATGTTCGTCTGCGTGCCCGAGCCGGTCTGCCACACCGGCAGCGGGAAGTGGGCGTCGTGCAGGCCGTCAACGACCTCATCGGCGGCCGATGCGATGGCCGGTGCAAGCCGGTCATCGAGCAGCCCCAGTTCAAGGTTGACCCTCGCCGCGGCGCCCTTCACGCGCGCGATTGCGTGAATCAGCGGCAATGGCATGCGGTCTCCCGCCGGAAAGTGGTGCAGCGCGCGCTGGGTCTGCGCGCCCCACAGCGCGGAGGCGGGGACTTCGATAGGCCCGAAACTGTCGTGCTCGGTCCGGGTGTCGGGGGATTGAGTCATGGCAGCGCCTCCGGGGCGAGAGCGTGGGCGCTACGGTACCCGATCAAGGCACGCGCAGCGCGTTGCGCGCAAAATGCGCAAGTGAGCACCGCAAGGACACTGCGAAACAAGCCATGAGCAAGGCATTTGTGAAAGATGACTCCGCCGGCGACGACGACGAAGACATCGAGTTGCCCGAGCTGCCCACGGGGGTGCGCAACTACATCACCCCGGCCGGATACGGCCGCCTCCGTGACGAACTGGCCCACCTCGTCAAGGTCGAGCGTCCCGAGGTCGTGCGGGTCGTATCGTGGGCGGCGTCAAATGGCGACCGCTCCGAAAATGGTGACTACATCTACGGCAAGAAGCGACTGCGCGAGATTGATCGCCGCATCCGCTTCCTGACGAAGCGCCTGGATATCGCCGAAGTCGTCGACCCGGCCGCCCGTCCGGCGACCGACCAGATCTTTTTCGGTGCGACCGTCGTCTATCGGACCGCCGGGGAAGACCGGGAGATCAGGATCGTCGGTATCGACGAAGTCGATCCTGCGCGCGGCCGGGTCAGCTGGATCTCGCCGATTGCCCGCGCCCTGTTGAAGGCGCGCGAGGGCGACGTGGTGCAGCTGAAAACGCCGGTCGGCGTGGAAGCGCTAGAAATCCTCGCAGTGAGCTACGCCGAGTCCTGAGGGTGCGCGCGCGTTCCGCCGCGCGGGCGCGTGACCTTCACGACGTGCTTCACCCGGCGCAGGATGCGGATCACGCGCGCCAGGTGCGTGCGGTCGCGCACCTGGACCTTGAAGTGGATCAGCGCGACGCGGGCGTCCTCGTCATCGACGTGCACATTCAGGATGTTCGACTCGGCCTCCGCGATCGCGACCGCTATGCGCCCGAGCACGCCGCGCTCATTAAGGGCGTTGACATCGAGCCCGACCGTGAAGTGCGTGGCCGGATCGTGTGCCCACTGCAGCTCGATCCAGCGGTCCGGGTCGGCGCGGCGGGCGCGCTGTGCATGGATGCAATCGGCCTGGTGCACGGCCAGCCCCTGGCCCTTGCGGATATGCCCGACGATCGCATCGCCTGGAATCGGATGGCAGCAGTTTGCCATCTGCACCGCCATGCCTTCCGTGCCGCGGACGACGACGGGAACGGCATGCGGTTGCACGACGGCCTGACCGGCACCGTTGTCACCAGGCATCTCGGTACCGGCGCCGAGCGCAAGCTGGCGCGCCACCACTGCCGCCAATCGCCGGCCCAGACCGATGTCGGCGAACAGCGCCGCACGCGATTCCAGCTCGGCCTGCTTGACGACTTCGTTCCACTGCTCCTCGGTGACGGTCGCCAGTGAGAGGTTGAACTGCCGCGCCGCCTGGGTCAGCAGCCGCTCTCCGAGTTCGGCCGACTCGTCGAACTTCATCGTGCGCAGGAAGTGGCGGATTTCCGAACGCGCCTTGCCGGTGCGCACGAACGACAGCCACGCCGGATTCGGTCGCGCCACCGGCCCGGTGACGATCTCGACCATGTCGCCGTTGCGCAGCGCGGTCCGCAGCGGCTGGATCTCGCTGTTGATGCGGGCCGCGACCGTCTTGTTGCCGACGTCGGTGTGGATGCCGTAGGCGAAGTCCACCGCCGTGGCGCCGCGCGGCAGCGAGACGATCTTGCCCTTCGGCGTGAAGACGTAGACCTTGTCCGGGAAGAGGTCGACCTTGATGTGCTCGAGGAACTCGCTCGAGTCCCCGGTATGACGCTGGATCTCGAGCAGCGACTGCAGCCACTGGTGGGTGCGCGACTGCAGTTCCGAGAGATCGGAGTCGTCATCCTTGTAGATCCAGTG
>DAOMFI010000203.1:0-4526 GCA_035429725.1 Burkholderiaceae bacterium
GGTCGGGATCGGTCAGCAGCTGCTCGCGCGTCATCGTCGACTCGGTGCCGTGGCCGTCCTCCTTGTCGCCCTTCATCGTTTCGAGCGAACCGAGGCAACCGAGTTCGCCCTCGACGCTTACGCCGAGCGCGTGCGCCATGTCGACGACCTTCTTCGTCACCTGCCAGTTGTAGTCGTAGTCGGCGATCGTCTTGCCGTCCTCCTTCAGCGAGCCGTCCATCATCACCGAGGAGAAGCCGAGCTTCATCGCGCCTTCGCAGACCGCTGGCGACTGGCCGTGGTCCTGGTGCATCGCGACCGGCAGGTGCGGATAGCTCTCGACCGCCGCCTGGATCAGGTGCTTCAGGAAGTTCTCGCCGGCGTACTTCCGGGCGCCGGCCGAGGCCTGCATGATCACCGGCGCGTTGCACTCATGTGCCGCTTCCATGATCGCCTGCACCTGCTCGAGGTTGTTGACGTTGAAGGCAGGCACGCCATAGCCGTTCTCGGCCGCGTGATCCAGCAACTGACGCATCGACACCAACGCCATCTGATTCTCCTGAGGATTTGACCGGTCAATTGATAATTTTAGGCGAGGCTGCCGGGCCGTGCGACCCGGCCCGGGCTGGCCGCGGAGTCGGGCGCGCGGCCCCCCCGGCGGGATGCCCCGTCAGGCGTGCTCGCCGACGCGAACGATCTTCAGCGTATTCGTGCCGCCCGCCTGACCCATCGGCTCTCCAACCGTCAGCACGATCAGGTCACCCCGGCTGACAACACCTTTTTCAAGGAGCAGCCGTTCGGCACCCGCCAGCGCCGCGTCGCGGTCGGCACCGGCCGTGAAATGCAGCGGCCGCACGTTGCGGTACAGCGCGAGGCGCCGCGCGGTCGCCGCGCTCGGCGTCAGCGCATAAATGGGGATGTCGACATCGTGTCGGCTCATCCACAGCGTCGTCGAGCCCGATTCGGTCAGCGCGCAGATCGCCGCGCAGCGCAGGTGGAACGCCGTGAAGAGCGCTCCATAGGCGACCGACTGATCGACGCGCGTGAAGGTCTGATCGATGAACTTCGTGTCGAGCCCGACCTGCTCGGAGCGATCGGCCTCCTCCACGATGGTGGCCATCGTTTCGACGACCTCGACCGGAAACTTTCCGGCCGCCGTTTCGGCAGACAGCATGACGGCATCGGTGCCATCGAGGACCGCATTCGCAACGTCGCTCACCTCGGCGCGCGTCGGCACGGCATTGACGATCATCGACTCCATCATCTGCGTCGCCGTGATCGCCAGCTTGTTGGCTGAGCGTGCCATCTTGATCATCCGCTTCTGCAGGGCCGGCACCGCGGCATTGCCGACCTCGACCGCCAGGTCACCGCGCGCGACCATGATGCCGTCGGCCGCTTCGAGGATCTCTTTCAACAGCGGGATCGCTTCGGCGCGCTCGATCTTGGCGATGATCTGCGGCTTCACCCCATGTTTCTCGCCGGCGATCGTGGCCAGCTGGCGGGCCATTTCGACGTCGGTGCGGTTCTTCACGAACGACACCGCGACGTAGTCCGCACCGCACTGCATGGCGGTTTCGATGTCGCGCACGTCCTTGCCGGTCAGCGCCGGCGCCGAGAGCCCTCCGCCCTGCTTGTTGATGCCCTTGTTGTTCGACAGTTCTCCACCCACCCGCACGGTGGTGTGGATCTCGCTGCCGACGACGCGCACGACATCGAGCACGATGAAGCCGTCGTTGAGCAGCAGCGTATCGCCGGCGCGGACGTCCTTGGGCAGGTCGTTGTAATCGAGGCCGACGCGGGTCTCATTGCCCCGTTCGGCGTTGGCGTCGAGGATGAACGGCGCCCCGGCCCGCAGTGTCACGCGCCCGTTCTCGAACTTGCCGACACGGATCTTCGGCCCCTGCAGGTCGGCCATGATCGCGACGTCGCGGCCGATGCGGGCAGCTGCCTCGCGCACGTGCACCGCGCGCTTCAGGTGATCTTCAGCCGAACCGTGCGAGAAGTTGAAGCGCACGACGTCGACGCCGGCGGCCAGCATCCGCTCCAGCACCAGGGGGTCGCTCGACGCGGGGCCGAGAGTTGCGACGATCTTCGTGCTTCTGGGCATGGTGTCACCGTCCGCTCAGCCGGGACCGCGCGAGCGCGGCATCGTAGGTTGTCAGTTCGATCGGGTTGCCGTCGGGATCGCTGAAGTACAGCGACAGCGACTGGTCGTGATCCTGCATGCGCGGCTGGGCTTGGCGGCGCCGCTTGTCGAACAACGGCAGCCGTCCGGCACGCTTCGCAAACGCCGCGAAGCCATCGCCATCCGTTCTCAGCGCCACCGTCGTTCCGTGCCCGGCGCGACGCTCGTCTGCGAAGAGCGCAACGTGCGTAATGCCGTCGGCCGCCGTCAGGATCAGCGGCCCGCCCGCTTCGCGCGCCCAGGCTGCAAACCGGCGGTCGCGACGCAGGCCCAGGATCGACCCGTACCAGCGGGCCGCCGCGCCGCGGTCCCGCACATACACGTGCACGTGATCGAGCCCGGCGACGGCAAATCGACTCAACGGGGCTCCCGCAGCCGGTGGCTGTTCACGCCGCGGCGCGCGACTGAAGGACTTCGATCGCCGGCAGCGTCTTGCCCTCGAGGAACTCGAGGAAAGCGCCGCCCCCGGTCGAGATGTAGCTGATGCGGTCGCTGATCCCGTAGCGCGCTATCGCGGCCAGCGTATCGCCGCCCCCGGCGATGGAAAACGCGCCGTTGGCCGTGGCCTCGGCGATCGCCAGCGCCATCTGGTGCGTGCCTTCGGAGAAGGCATCGAACTCGAAGACGCCGACCGGTCCGTTCCAGATGATCGTGCCGGCATCGCGCAGCATGTGCGAAAGCGCGAGCGCGCTCGACGGCCCGATGTCGAGAATCATGTCGTCCGCGTGCACGTCGTCGGCACGGCGGACCGTGGCCGGTGCCGTCGCCGAGAACTCCTTCGCCACCACGACGTCCATCGGCAGCGGCAGGGTCGCGCCCTTGGCGGCAAGCGTGGCGAGCACGCGCTTGCATTCCGGCACAAGGTCGGGCTCGGCCAGCGACTTGCCGATCGGGAAGCCCTCGGCCAGCAGGAAGGTGTTGGCGATGCCGCCGCCGACGATCAGCCGGTCGACCTTCTGCGCGAGGTTGTTGAGCAGCGTGAGCTTGGTCGAGACCTTGGAACCCGCCACGATCGCGGCCAGCGGCCGCTTGGGATTGCCCAGCGCCTTGCCCAACGCCTCGATCTCGGCGGCCATCAGCGGTCCGGCGCACGCGATCGGGGCGAACTTGGCGACGCCGTGCGTCGTGGCCTCGGCCCGGTGGGCGGTGCCAAACGCGTCATTCACGTAGACATCCGCCAGGGCCGCGATCTTGCGCGCGAGTTCGTCGCTGTTCTTCTTCTCGCCGCGATTCACACGGCAGTTTTCGAGAAGCACGACTTCGCCGGGCGCAACAGCCACGCCGTCGACCCAGCCGGACCTGAGTGCCACCGGCCGGCCCATCAATTCACCGAGGCGCTTCGCCACCGGCGCCAGGGAATCTTCGGGCTTCATCTCGCCCTCCGTGGGGCGGCCCAGGTGCGACGTCACCATGACCGCCGCGCCGGCATCGAGCGCGGTGCGTATCGCCGGAATCGAGGCGCGGATGCGCGTGTCTTCGGTGATGTTGCCGGCATCGTCCAGCGGCACGTTGAGATCGGACCGGATGAAGACGCGGCGGCCGGCAAGCTGTCCGCCACGGGCGAGTTCTGCGAGGGTTCTGACGCGCATGAGGAGGGCCGCGGAATTGTTTTGATGACCGCGCATTGCGCGCGGCTGCAACGACTTCGGCATTATACGAGTCGTTGCTTCACGGAAAGACTTCGTGCGCGGCTTCCCGCTTTCGACCGCTGAACGCTGGGCCCTTGTCTTCGCCGCTGTGGTGCTGCTCCTGCATGCGAGCGGTCTCGGCGATGCGTTCGAGTACCGGCGTGCGGTCCTGGCGAGCGAACCATGGCGGCTGCTGACCGGCCACCTCGTACACATCAACTGGCCGCATGCGCTGATCAATGCCGCTGCACTGGTCATCGTGGCCCGGCTCTTTGCGCCGGACCTGAGTGCACCACGCCAATGGGCGGTGCTGGCTTCGGCGGGCGTGGTGATCGGGCTCGGGCTCGCGGCGCTTGCACCCGGCATCCTGTGGTACCGCGGTTTGTCCGGGGTGCTGCACGCGCTGTTTTTCGCCGGCGCGGCAAAGTGGCTCTTCAGTGTGCGATCGCGCACCGTGCGCGACCTGTGGCTGCCGGCTGCGCTATTCGCCGGCGGCTGGATCAAGGTCGCGCTGGAGCAGCCCGCGGGCGGCGCGTTGCCCTACGCGGACTGGCTCGGCGCCGCTGTCGTGCCGCAGGCGCACCTGCTCGGTGCCGCCTGGGGCTCGGTGTCTGGATTACTTCTTGCGCTGACGGACCGCAGGAACGCCCAGCAGCGCGGCGAGCAGAACCAGCGGCAATAACGGCAAAGCGCCACCACCGCCGCCGCCCGAGGACGGCGGATTCGCCGCGGAG
>DAOMFI010000204.1:0-4494 GCA_035429725.1 Burkholderiaceae bacterium
TGCAGCGCTGCAGTGAATCTCGCCTCCTGCTCCATCACCGCCGCGGAGCACGCGTTGCTCGTGGGCGCGATGCCGCCGAAGCGCAGTCCTTCGGCATCTGCAAAATAGGTCGTCGAATACGGATTGCAGCCCAGCGAGCCGCCGGCGAACTGGCGGTCGAAGAAGCGCAGCGTGCTGCGGGCTGTCGTCGCCGGCTTGCCGTCGATGGTCTCGGCGACCCATGCGGTGCCGGCGAGTCGCTCGGCGGGAGACTGAGGCGTCGCGGCGCAGCCGGTCACGGCCAGCACGGCAATCCACGTCGCGAGCCGGCGTCGGTGGTGAAGCATGAGGAACTCCTTCGTTGGTCTCGGCTCTGAGGCAGAGAGGCTCGGCAGCCTGCGCTGCCTGCGACCCGTGCGCGGGTTCATCCGCATTCTATGTTGCGGTCACGCCGATAACCTCATGGCCATTCATACAGGAGACACCCAGAAGTGGAACATTCCGATTCGGCGACCTACGATGCGAGGTCCGAACTCGACAGCCTCAAGCCGGCACTGCGGCTCGACCGGCGGGGCTTCATGATGACCTCGCTCGGCGCGGGCTTCGCCGCGGCCGTGCTGCCGGTGCAGGCAAAGACGATGATCACGACCGACACGCAGGGCCTGACGGCCGGCGAAGTGAAGATCCCGACCAAGGACGGCGAAGGCGCGATTCCGGCGTACCGCGCGCAACCGGCCGGCAAGACCGGCCTGCCGACAGTGCTGGTGGTGCAGGAGATCTTCGGCGTGCACGAGCACATCAAGGACGTCACGCGGCGGCTGGCCAAGCTGGGCTACCTTGCCATCGCGCCGGAGCTATATGCGCGCCAGGGCGATGTCTCGACCATGAGCGTGCCGGACATCCTCGCCAATGTGGTGTCGAAGGTGCCGGATGCACAGGTCATGGCCGATCTCGATGCGACCGCCGCCTGGGCGGCGAAGAATGGCGGGGGCGGCAAGCTGGGCATCACGGGCTTCTGCTGGGGTGGCCGCATCGTCTGGATGTACGCCGCGCATAACCCGTCGCTGGCCGCGGGCGTGGCCTGGTACGGCAACGTGGCGACCGGACGCTACCCGGGCGACAAGGGCGCAATCGAGGTTGTCGACCGCATCAAGGCGCCGGTGCTCGGCCTGTACGGTGCCGCCGACAGCGGCATCCCGAACGATACGGTCGAGAAGATGCGCACCGCGCTGAAGACCGCGGGCAACACGCGCAGCGAGATCATTCTCTACCCGGACACGCCCCACGCGTTTCACGCGGACTACCGGCCGAGCTACCGCAAGGAGCAGGCGGAGGACGGCTGGAAGCGTCTCACGCAGTGGTTCAAGCAATACCTCGCGTGACGCAGCGCGCGGGCAGGGCTTGACAGGCCTGCTACGCTTGCGACTCATGGGCAAAGGGGCGCGCTGGCGCCCCTTTGCGTTGCGGCTTCTCCCAGAAAGTGATCCCCGGAACGATCGGCGCGCCCGCGGCGCGTGGCTCGGGCCGGCTCCACGATGACCACGCTCGGCTACATCATCCTCGCCAATCTCGTTTCGACGCTGCTGTCGATCGGGCTCGCGGCGTGGCTCAGTTTTCGCTACCTTGCCAAGGTCATCGACCGGCTGGTGCCGGTGTCGGCGGGGTTGCTGCTGGCCACGGCGGTGACGCATCTGCTGCCAGAGGCGTTTCACAGCGAGGCTGACCCGCAACTGCTCGGTTGGGTGCTGCTGGCCGGCATCCTCGGCCTCTTCCTGCTGGAAAAGCTGGCGCTGATCCACCACACGCACCATCACGAAGGCGACCTGCACCATCACGCGCATGGGCACGACAAGCACGAGGCCGGGCGTGGTGGAGTGCCGATTCTCATCGGCGATGCCTTCCACAACTTTGCCGATGGCGTGGTCATCGCCGGCGCGTTCCTCGTCGATGTGCATCTGGGACTCATCGCTACGCTGGCGGTGATGGCGCATGAGATCCCGCACGAAGTCGGTGATTTCATGATCCTTCTGAACGCCGGCTTCACGCGCCGGCGCGCGTTCGTGTTCAACCTGGTGTCGGGCCTATCCGCCGTGCTGGGCGGACTCATCGGTTACTTCGTGCTCGACGAGATGCAGTCGCTGCTGCCGTATGCGCTGGCAGTCGCCGCCGCGAGTTTCATCTACATCGCGCTTTCAGACCTGCTGCCGGAAATGATGCGTCGTTCGTCACTGGCGAAGACGTTGCCGGAAGTCGGGCTGGTGCTGCTCGGTGTGGCCATCGCGGCGCTGGCCACCGGCGCCCTTCACGGCCATTGAGCGTTCTTCGCCGCGCGTGGTGCCGTCCTGCATTGCCGACGGGGCCCGCGCCCGCACTAGCTAGGGTTCTGCACCGGTGCGGATGGGGCGTGTCCGGTCGGCGATCCACTCGGACCACGAACCCGCGTATAGCGCGGAGCCGGGCAGGCCGGCCACTTCCATCGCGAGCACGTTGTGGCACGCGGTGACGCCGGAGCCGCACTGGTGCGTGGCCGCGCCTGAGGGGCGACCGACCAGCAGCGCGGTAAAGTCGGTCTTCAGCTCCGCGGGTGACTTGAACCGCTGGTCGGGCGCGAGGTTGTGCTGCCACGGTCGGTTGAGCGCGCCCGGAATGTGTCCCGCAACGGGATCGATCGGTTCCTGCTCGCCGCGGTAGCGCTCCGGCATGCGCGCATCGAGCAGCAGGCGGTCGGTGCGATCCAGCGCTGCAAGCAACTCATCTGCGGTGACGACGCTGGCCAGCGATGCGCCTGCACTGAAGTTGCCTGGTGCGCGCACTGTGGTCACTGTTTCGGTGCTGCCGCCCGCCGCGAGCCAGGCCGGCCAGCCACCGTCCAGCACGGCAACGCGCCGATGGCCGAGCCAGCGTGCCAGCCACCACAGCCGTGCCGCGAACTGACCGCCCTGGGCGTCGTACGCCACGATCTGGCTGTCGTTACCGATGCCCCAGGCGCGAAACCGTGCGACCAAGGCGTCCCGGGCCGGCAACGGATGGCGACCGTTGCGGCCGGTCTTGGCGCCCGACAGGTCGTGGTCGATCGAGGCGAACTGCGCGCCGGGCACATGGCCGGCTTCATAGGCACGCCGGCCGGCCGCGAGGTCGAAGAGGTCATGGCGCACATCCAGGATCACCCAGCCGGGATCTCCAAGACGGCCCTTGAGTATTTCGGCGGGAAGCAGTGTCGTGTAGTCCATCGGTGTCTCGGGCTCGGTCGGTGAATCAGGTTTCGGGCGTTGCGGGTGCAGGCGCACGGCGGCGCGCGATCAACACGGTCGATGCGACGCTGCTCGCGATGATGATCGCAATGCCGAGCCAGCCCAGCAGCGGGATGTGGTCGCCGAAGAAGAAGATCCCGATCAGCGATGCCGCGACCACTGCGGAGTACTGGAGATTCGCCACGACCAGCGTGTGCCCGTAGGCATAGGCGCGCGTCATTGCAAGTTGCGCCAGCGTCGCGGTGATGCCGATGCCGGCCAGCAGCGCGATGCCCTGCGCATCGTGCTTCGAGAAGCCTGCCACCGCCGTTCCCACGAAGCCGAGCACGGTGCCCGAGAGCGAGAAGTAAAAGACCGTGCGCCACTCCGGTTCGCCGAGGCGTCCGAGTTCACGCACATACCAGTACGCGATGGCCGACAGCACGCCGGAGATGAGACCCGCCGCCGCAGCAACCTGCTGATCGTCGGAAAACGTCGGGCGCAGAAGCAGGACAACGCCGACGAAACCGACGCACACCGCGCCGACCAGGCGCCAGTCCGCGCGGAGCCCGGCCTTGAGCCCGAAGCCCACCGTGAAGGCGGCGAGAAAGAGCGGCGATGTGTAGTTGAGCGTCATCGCCGTGCCGAGCGGCAGCTTGGTGGTGGCATAGAACCAGAGCCCGAGCGCCGCGGTGCCGACCACGCCGCGCGACAGGTGCGTCATGGCCACGGGCGTCGCCAGCGTGGCGCGCTGCCAGCGCACGAAGGCATACAGGCCGATGATGCCGATCAGCGAGCGGTACAGCACGATCTCGGTGACGCCGTATTGCTGGCTGGCGAGCTTCACCATCGCACCCATGACGGAAAAGAGCCCCGCAGCCACCAGCATCCAGAGCGCGCTCATCGGCAGCATTCTAGAGAGCCCGGTGGGACAGGCGCCGCGGGTGTTCGTCGGCGCTGCACTAGAATCCGAGGTCTCGCTTCAAGCCCCAGCCCGACTCCCGATGCCGCCCAAGCACGCTCCCGCGACCCCGACTTTCGAACAGGCGCTGGACGAACTCGATACGCTGGTGCGCCGCATGGAGTCCGGCGAGTTGTCGCTCGACGAGTCGATCGCCGCCTACCGGCGAGGCGCGGAACTGGCACGCCTCTGTCAGGCGCGGCTTGCGCAGGCCGAGCAGGAGATCAAGCAGCTCGAAGGCGACATGCTGAAGCCGCTCGACCCGAGCGAGCTGCGGGGCGCGGGTTCATGAGCGCGCACGGCCGCTCCGAAGCGCTCATCCCG
>DAOMFI010000205.1:0-4492 GCA_035429725.1 Burkholderiaceae bacterium
GTACACGAGGAGCGACGCCCTCATTGATCTCCCCACCTCGTGTGCATGCGCGTGTCGAGATCCAGCTCGAGATCCGACGCTGGGACGGTCGCGGGGTTGCCGCGCGGGTGCAGACCGCGCGTCGTCGCGCCGCGGACCGTGAGCGGCGGTTCGCGGTTGGGGGCGATGCCGCCAAGAGTTCCCGGCGACGGAAAGTGCTGTGACAGCCGTTGCCGGACCTGATCCGCCTGCTGGCGCAAGCCGTGGCGCGAATACGTGGTGAAGAGCCCTAGCAGGCAATCGGCCAGCTGCCGGCCATACAGGTTGCGCATCGTGCTGTCGCCCAGCAAGCCATCGAGCACACGCAAGGCCGCCGCGTCCTCGCGCGTGGCGACCAGGCGACGCGCCAGTCGCAGCTGTTCGTCGACCGGCAGCACCGACAGGACGTGCGGCTGGCTCATCTGGGTGTAAATGGGCCGCAGCTCGGTCCGGGCATGGCGGGTGCGTATCCAGAGCGCGCGCAGTGCGGCGTCGGCCAGCGTGTCCTTGTCGCGCCCGAGCAGGGCCATATTGAAGTAGGCGGTGGCGTATTGCGTGTTGGTGGGATCTTGCTGCAGCAGCTCGCCATAGGCCGCAGCGGCTCGCCGCGTATCCAGCTTCGCAGCCGCCTGGCGCGCCTCTGTCAGCAGGGTCGACTTGCGTTCCGCCGGCGCGGCGGCGTACTGCTCGTCGAGTATGCGGTCGACCCTGCCCGCATCGGCCGGCTTCAGCAGCCAGGCGATGGCGGCTCCGGCGACGAAGCCCGCGAGGTGCACGTCATAGGCGACGCGGTCGCCCGGCGACAGCGCCCACTGCACAGCCTCGAGCGCGATCCAGACCGGCAGCAGCAGCAGCGCCGGCAGGCGGGCGGTATTGAAGTAGACGAAGAGCCAGTAGAAGACCGGCACCTTGCGCTTTCCGTACAGCACGGCCACCATGGCCATCGTTCCGGCAATCGACCCGGACGCCCCGATCAGTCCCTGGCTGCTGACCAGCAGGTGTACGGCTCCGGCCAGCGCTCCACTGGCCAGATAGGCCAGCAGGAACCGCCAGCGTCCCAGCGCCGCCTCCGCGAACGGGCCGGCGAGCAGCAGTATCGCCATGTTGCCGAGCAGGTGCACCGCGTCGCCATGCAGGAACTGGTAGGTGAAGAGCCGCACGAGATCGGCGGAACCCGGCTCCAGCGCGAACCGCTCGACGAAGACCTGCGACATCAGATTCTGAAAACGGTCGCGTTGCTCGCGCCAGGCCGCATAAACGGGCTCGTCGGTGCGCACGACGCGCCCGGCCTTCATGTCATTCATGAATTCCCGGTCGCGCTGCATGACCATCAGCACGGCGCGGGCTTCGTCGGGGCTGGGACCCGAGCGGATCACGCTCAGCACCTGCATGGCCCGGCGGTCGCCGCGTCGCTCCAGATAAGCGGCGTAGCGCGGCATTTCGACCTGCGGCAGCTGGACGCTGTAGTAGTAGTCGGCGGCCCGTTCGTAGGCCTTGTTGTCACCGGCCTGCAGGACGGCGTAGACGAGCAGGTTGATCGCCACCAGCGCGAGCGTCACCCACGGCAGGGACTTGGCCGTGAAGCGCGTCTGGTAGGGAATGATCAGCATCGTTCAGTTTGCCGCGGCGATCAGCTGTTCGAGGCGCCTCGAGTCGGCCGCGAAGACGCGGATGCCTTCCGCCAGCTTTTCGACCGCCATCGCATCATCGTTGAGTGAATATCGAAAGCCGGCCTCCGAAAGCTGCGGTTCGTCATGCGCCGTGTCGGGCGCGGTCAGGGCGCGCGGAACATCGCCCGAGGCTCCCGCGAGTTCGTCCAGCAGTTCGGGGCTGATCGTCAGGAGATTGCAGCCCGCCAGTGCGAGGATCTGCCCGGTGTTGCGGAAGCTCGCTCCCATGATCTCGGTGCCATAGCCCGCGCCCTTCAAGCGCGCATGGATGGCACGGACCGAGCGTACGCCAGGATCGTTCGCGCCGGCCATCGCGGCGTCGTCCCACGCGCTGCCCGCTGCCTTGCGATGCCAGTCGTAGATCCGCCCGACGAACGGGGAGATGAGCGTTGCCCCGGCCTGTGCCGCCGCCACGGCCTGCGCGACCGAGAAGAGCAGGGTGATGTTGCAGTGAATGCCCTCGCGCTCGAGCACCTCGGCCGCGCGCACGCCTTCCCAAGTGGCCGCGATCTTGATCAGCACGCGCGCGGGATCGACACCGCGCCGGGCGTAGAGATCGACCAGGCGCCGGGCCCGCTCGATGGTGGCGCGGGTGTCGAAGGACAGCCTGGCGTCGACTTCGGTCGAGACACGCCCGGGGATCATCTCAAGGATCCGCGCTCCGAAAGCCACGAGCACGTGGTCCAGGCGCTGCTCGAGGCTGTCACCTGCGCTGCTCTGCAGGGCAGCGGCCACCAGCGGGCGGTATTCAGGCTTCTGTGCCGCCTTGAGGATCAGCGACGGATTCGTCGTGGCGTCGCGCGGCCGCAGTCGCTCGATGGCGGCCAGCTCGCCGGTGTCCGCGACGATGGTCGTGTGGCGCTTGAGGCCCTCCAGTAGCGACGACATGCAGGGGTTGAGTGCTCGCGCAGTGACGGCAAGATATAATTTCGCAGTTTATCGGTAGCCAATTTGCGGTAGTGGTGCGGTTTCCTCGGTTTCCGACCCGCATATCGCAAGCCGGACGCCGGCAGTCGCCTCGGACCGCCGGTTCTGGCGATAAGGAGCCCGCTTGTCCCCCCTGATCGTCGATCCGCGCCCCGTCGCGGCCCTCGTGCTGGCCGACGGAACGGTCTTTCGCGGCCGCTCGATTGGCGCCGCTGGAGAAACCCTGGGCGAAGTCGTGTTCAACACGGCCATCACCGGGTACCAGGAAATCCTCACCGACCCGTCCTACGCCGGGCAGATCGTCACGCTGACGTACCCGCACATCGGCAACACGGGCGTCAATGACGAAGACGAGGAGGCCGCGCGTATTTTTGCCGCGGGGCTGATCGTGCGCGACGTGCCGCAGCGTGCGTCGAACTTCCGACTCCAGCGTGATCTGTCCGCTTACCTGCGCGCGCATGGCATTGTCGGGATCGCCGACATCGATACGCGCAAGCTCACGCGCATCCTGCGCGAAAAGGGCGCGCAGGCCGGCTGCATCGTCGCCGCGGCCGAAGGCTCGGTGCTGACCGATGCGATGGTGGCAGCCGCGCAGGCGCGGGCCCGTGCCTATCCCGGAATGGCCGGGCAGGACCTCGCAAAGGTCGTGACGACGACGGCGCCGTACGCATGGACCGAAGGCAGCTGGCGCCTGGCGCGGGCCGACGGCACGCCCGGGCATGTCACGCCGGAAGCGACACGCTTTCACGTCGTCGCCTACGACTTCGGCGTCAAGCGCAACATCCTGCGGCTGATGGCCGACCGCGGTTGCCGCATCACCGTCGTGCCGGCGCAGACGCCGGCCGCCGAGGCGCTGAAGCTCAACCCTGACGGCATCTTCCTCTCCAATGGTCCGGGCGATCCGGAACCCTGCAGCTACGCCATCGAAGCGGCGCGCGCGTTCATCGCGCGGCGGGTGCCGACCTTCGGCATCTGCCTGGGCCACCAGATCATGGGGCTGGCCGTGGGAGGTCGCACGCTGAAGATGAAGTTCGGCCACCACGGCGCCAACCATCCGGTGCTGGATGTCGAGACCAAGCGCGTCTACATCACCAGCCAGAACCATGGCTTTGCGGTCGATGAACAGTCGCTGCCGACCAATGTCAAGGTCACCCACGTGTCGCTCTTCGACGGTTCGCTGCAGGGCTTCGCGCTGACTGATGCGCCCGCCTTCTGCTTCCAGGGTCACCCCGAAGCCAGTCCCGGTCCGCACGACATCCAGGATCTCTTCGATCGCTTCATCGCATCGATGGAGGCGCGATGAGCGGCGTGGATGACGTCCAGCGTGCGCTGGCCGAGGCAGCCACGAGCCTGTCGCGCCTGCAGTCCGACACCGCGATGCTCGAGCGCATTGCGCAGGCGGGGGCCCTGCTGGCCGACACCTTTGCGGCCGGCGGCCGCGCCTACGCCTGCGGCAACGGCGGCTCCATGTGCGACGCGATGCATTTTGCGGAGGAGTTGACGGGCCGGTTCCGGGACGACCGGCGCGGCTATGCGGCGCTGGCGATCAGTGATCCCGGGCATTTGACCTGCGTCGGCAACGACTATGGCTACGAGCGCGTGTTCGCACGCTTCATCGAGTCCCACGGGCGCGCGGGTGACGTCCTGCTCGCGATCACGACCAGCGGCAGCAGCCGCAACGTCGTCGCCGCGGCCCAGGCGGCCAGGGATCTCGGCATGAAGGTGATCGCGCTGACCGGGCGCGCAGCGACGCCGGTCACGGAACTGGCCGACATCGCGCTCGTCACGCCGGGCGGCCGTTACGCCGACCGGGTGCAGGAGCTGCACATCAAGGTCATCCACATTCTCATCGAACTGGTCGAGCGTCGGCTCGCGCC
>DAOMFI010000206.1:0-4387 GCA_035429725.1 Burkholderiaceae bacterium
AGCGTGCAGGCCATGTTCATCGCCAGCAGCAGGGACGTCAGCGGCGAGGTGCCGGGATTGCAGTCGGTCGCGACCGCCATTGGCACCTTCGCCGCGCGCAGCGCGTCGATCGGCGGCAGCTTCGTCTCGCGCAGACAGTAAAACGCGCCCGGCAGCAGCACCGCAACGGTGCCCGCCTTCGCCATCGCGACGATGCCGTCGCCCGAAAGGTATTCAAGATGGTCCGCCGAGAGCCCCGCATAGCGCGCGGTGAGCGCCGCACCGCCCTGGTCCGACAGCTGTTCCGCGTGCAGCTTGACCGGCACCCCGAGCGCCTGGGCCGCGCGAAAGACCCGCTCGGTCTGCGCCGGCGTGAAGCCGATCGTCTCGCAGAACGCGTCGACCGCATCGACCAGGCCCTCGCCCACCAAAGCTGGCAGCATGCGTTCGCAGACTTCGTCGACGTAGGCGTCGGCGCGGCCGGCGAACTCCGGCGGCACCGCGTGCGCTCCGAGGAACGTCGTGCGCACGGTGACCGGCAGCTCGCGACCGATCCGACGGGCGACAAGCAGCATCCTGCGCTCGGCCTCGAGTTCGAGCCCGTAGCCTGACTTGATCTCGAGTGTCGTCACCCCTTCGGCGAGCAGCGCACGCACGCGCGGCAGGCTGGCCACGAAGAGTTCGTCTTCGCTCGCGGCGCGCGTCGCACGCACCGTCGAGACGATTCCACCGCCGCGCTCCGCGATCTCGGCATAGGTGGCGCCGTGCAGCCGCGCCTCGAACTCGTCGCTGCGGTTGCCGGCGTAGACGATGTGCGTGTGGCAGTCGATCAGACCGGGCGTGATCCACGCGCCGGCGCCGTCGACCGTACGCTCCGCGCGCAGGTCGCGCGGCAGTTCGGCGTGGCGGCCCAGCCAGGCGATGCGGCCGTCGCGCACCGCGAGCGCGGCATCACGCACCTCTCCGAATTTCGTCGCTTCGGCGTCGGACATCGTCGCAAGATGCACGCCGGTCCACAGGCTATCCACCTGCACGCGCGACTCCGTTGGCGATGCGAGCGGCGATCCGCGCGGCCACCGCGGCGGTGCGGCCGTCGACGTCGAAGCGCGGATTCATCTCGGCGATGTCCGCCACACGCACCTTGCCGCTGGCGCAGACGGCGTCAAGCAGCGGCTCCAGCACGTCGAGGCCGACGCCGCGCGGAGCCGGCGAGCTGACTCCCGGCGCCACGGCACCGGGCAGCACATCGAGGCAGACGGTCAGGTAGACGTCGTCGACCTCGCCGACGAACGCCTGCAGCGCCGGCATGAAGTGCGCGGCGTCGAGCGCCTCGTCGAGTTGGAACAGCACTCCGAGCTCGCGGGCGCGCGTGAATAGCGCCTCGGTGTTCGAGTAGCGGCTGACGCCGAGGCAGGCGTAGCGGAACTCCCAGCCCCGCGCCGCGCAGTCTTGCGCGATCTGAAGGAATGGCGTGCCCGAGGTCGCGCGCGTGTCGCGCCTGAGGTCGAAGTGCGCATCGAAGTTGACGATGCCGATGCGCGGCGCGCCCTCGGTCTGCGCGAGATGCGTCGCCAGGCCGCTGAAGGTTCCCCACGCGACTTCGTGGCCGCCGCCGAGGATCAGCGGGAAGCGCCCGGCGTCGAGGTGCTGCGCGACGGCCGCGGCCAGTTCGCGCTGCGCCGCTTCGAGCGCGTCGCCGGCGCAGGCAATGTCGCCGCCGTCGGCAAGCTGCGTGCACTCGTGCACCGGCATGTTTCGCAGCGCGCGCCGGATCGCGAGTGGACCTTCGGCGGCGCCCACACGCCCCTGGTTGCGTGCGACCCCGGCGTCGCAGGCGAAGCCGAGCAACACCGTGGTGCCCGCGGCCGCGCCGGACGCGCGCGTCTGCATGACCTGGTGCCAGCGCCGTCCGGGCGTACCTTCCGCCGAGTCGACGCGTCCCTGCCAGATCGACGTGTCGGCCATCGTCACGCGACGGGGGCGAAGAGGTCGCGGCAGCCGGCGCTGAACTCGCCCGACGCCACCAGTTCGGTCGCCGCCGCGATGTCCGGTGCGAGGATGCGGTCGACCTCGTAGAACGGCACTCTCTCGCGCAGCCGGCCGTGCACCGGAGCCAGACGCGGCGAGGTCGCGAGCGGCCGATGAAAGTCGATGCCCTGCGCGGCGGCGAGCAGCTCGATGCCGACGATCGTCGCGCTGTTGGCGGCCATCTCGTGCAGGCGCCGCGCGGCGAAGGTCGCCATGCTGACGTGGTCCTCCTGGTTGGCCGAGGTCGGCAGACTGTCGACGCTCGCCGGATGCGCGAGCGACTTGTTTTCCGAGGCAAGCGCTGCAGCGGTCACGTGCGCGATCATGAAGCCGGAGTTCACGCCGGGGTCGCGCACCAGGAACGGCGGCAGGCCCGACAGCGTCGCGTCGATCAGCAGCGCGATGCGCCGCTCGGACAGGGCGCCGATCTCGGCGATCGCCAGCGCCAGCGTGTCGGCCGCGAACGCGACCGGCTCGGCGTGGAAGTTGCCGCCCGACAGCACGTCGTCGCGGCCGTTCGCGTCGCGCCGCGCGAACACCAGCGGGTTGTCGGTGACCGCGTTGGCCTCGGTAAGCAATGTCTGCGCGGCCTGCACGATCAGATCGCGGCAGGCCCCCATCACCTGCGGCTGGCAGCGCAGGCTGTACGGGTCCTGCACGCGGTCGTCGTTGACCAGGTGCGACGCGCGGATTGCGCTGCCAGCGAGCAGCTCGCGGTAGGCGCGCGCTGTCGCGATCTGCCCGGCGTGCCCGCGCAGCTCGTGCAGGCGCGGATCGAACGGCGCGTCGCTGCCCTTGGCGGCGTCGATCGCCATCGCGCCGACGACGACGGCCGCCTCGAACACGCGCTCGATCATGAAGAGGCCGTGCAGGGCGAGCGCGGTGGAGATCTGGGTGCCGTTGATCAGCGCGAGCCCTTCCTTCGCGCCGAGCACGACCGGCGCGATTCCGGCGGCGGCGAGCGCTTTGGCCGCGGATTGCGTCACGCCGTTCACGCGCACCTCGCCTTCTCCGAGCAGGGCAAGCGTCAGGTGCGACAGCGGTGCGAGGTCGCCCGAGGCGCCGACCGACCCCTTGGCCGGTACGCACGGAACGATGCCGGCGTTGGTGATCGCGATCAGCGTCTCGACGATCTGCCGGCGCACACCCGAGTGACCGCGCGCCAGGCTCGCGATCTTCATCGCGAGCGCGAGCCGCACGACGTCGTCAGGAAGCAGTTCGCCGGTACCAACCGAGTGCGAAAGGATCAGATTGCGCTGCAGTTGCTGCAGCTCGGCGTCGGGAATGCGCTTCTTCGCCAGCAGGCCGAATCCGGTGTTGACGCCGTACGCCGCGTCGCCGCGCGCGACGATGCGCTCGATTGCCTGCGACGACGTGTCTATCGCCGACCACGCGTCGGCGGCCAGGGCCAGTTTCACCGGCGAGCGCCAGACGCGCCGCAGATCGTCGAGCCGCAGCCGGCCCGGCGCGATCGTCAGCGTCACATCTTCACCATCGGCAGCTTCAGCCCGTTGCACTGCGCGCAGGCGATCGCGGTCGGATAGCCCGCGTCGGCATGTCGCATCACGCCCGAGCCCGAGTCGTTGACCAGCACGCGCGCCAGTCGCCGCGCGGCCGCCTCGGTGCCGTCGGCGACGATCACGACACCTGCATGCTGTGAGTAACCCATGCCGACGCCGCCGCCGTGATGGATCGACACCCACGTCGCGCCGCCCGCCGTGTTGAGCAACGCGTTGAGCAGCGGCCAGTCGGACACCGCGTCGGTGCCGTCCAGCATCGCCTCGGTTTCGCGGTTCGGGCTCGCGACCGAGCCGGTGTCGAGATGGTCGCGGCCGATCACGATCGGCGCCTTCAGCTCCCCGGTGCGGACCATTTCGTTGAAAGCGAGCCCGGCCACGTGACGCTCGCCGAGGCCGAGCCAGCAGATGCGCGCCGGCAGGCCCTGGAACGCAATGCGCTCGCGCGCCATGTCGAGCCAGCGGTGCACGTGCTTGTTGGCCGGGAAGAGCTGCTTGATCTTCGCGTCGGTCTTGTAGATGTCCTCCGGGTCGCCCGACAGCGCGACCCAGCGGAACGGGCCCTTGCCTTCGCAGAATAGCGGCCGGATGTAGGCCGGCACGAAGCCCGGAAAGTCGAACGCGTTCTTCACCCCCTGGTCGAGCGCGACCTGGCGGATGTTGTTGCCGTAGTCGACCACCTTCGCGCCCAGTGCCTGGAAGTCGAGCATCGCCTGCACGTGCACCGCACACGACGCGGCTGCGGCAGCGGTCAGCTCGCCGTGACGGATCGGATCGGCCTGCGCCGCCTGCCAGCGCTCGACGCTCCACCCTGCGGGTAGGTAGCCGTGCACGAGGTCGTGCGCCGAGGTCTGGTCGGTGAC
>DAOMFI010000207.1:0-4370 GCA_035429725.1 Burkholderiaceae bacterium
CGCACCCAGCGCCGCCGCGTGCTCCATGGCGTCGGGCACGGGATCCATGAAGAGGCTGACTCGGGCACCCAGTTCGCGCGCTTGCCGCACCAGCGGCGCCAGCCGCTCGCTGTCAGCCGGCAGATTCCAGCCGTGGTCCGACGTGAACGCTCCGGACTCATCGGGGACGAAAGTGCACTGATCCGGATGAACCAGTGCCACGAAGTCGAGCAGACCGTGGAACGGGTTGCCTTCGATATTGAACTCGCAGCTGGGCCACTTCGCGAGCAGCACCGACAACTGTTCGACGTCGGGAGCGCGCACGTGGCGGCCGTCGGGCCGCGGGTGCACGGTTATGCCGTCGGCGCCCGCCTCCAGCGCCAGCACCGCCGCGCGCTCGACACTCGGAATGCCGATCGTGCGCGTGTTGCGCAGCAGGGCGACCTTGTTGAGGTTGACGCTGAGCGCCGTCATGGAGTCAAGTGGGTGAAGCGTCAGAGCTGGTGAAGGTCGAGCAGGATGCGGCGCGTGTTGAGCGGCTTGCCTTCGAGATGGTAGCGAATCAGGTGACGCAGCATCGCCTTGGCCTCGGAAGCCACGGAGGCATCCTCGAAGTCGCCGCGGGCCATCGCCAGGAGCGTCGAGCCTGACACGCGCGCGCCGTGCTCGTCGCGTTCCTGCGCCACGATGCGATGTGCCCCCGCCTCGACGCGAAAGATGTACTCGGCCGCCGGGTCGATCGGCTGGCCGTCGGCGCAACGGTCAAGGGGCACCGCATAGCCGACCTCGCGCAGCAGGTCGAGCTCGAACGAACGCAGCGCGACGTCAAGCCGGGCGTCGCCCAGCCCGTGCAGCATGTCGAGGTAGCTCGCAAACAGGCGCTCGTGCGGATCCGCGCGCGCGAGCAGGCGCACGATCAGCTCATTGGCGTAGAAAGCGGAGAGCAAGGCACCCCCACGCAGTGGGGCCAGGCCGCCGACCCATTCGACACGCACGAGGTTTTTCGCTTCACTGCGGCCGCTCCAGGAAAAAGTCAGCGGCGTGAATGGCGAAAGCAGGCCGCGGAACTGGGAGGTCGGGCGCTTCGCTCCGCGCGCCACCAGTGACATCCGGCCGAAGTCGCGCGTGAAGGCCTCAACGATCAGGCTGGTCTCGCGCCACGCCGTCGTATGCAGGACGAAGCCCGGCTGGTGGTCCACCCGCGCCTCGTCCCGGCGGCGCCGCACCGGGGCGCCCTTTCCGGCCACGGCCGCGCTCTCAACCATAGCCTAGCTTGCGCAGTGCCGAAGGATCGTCGCTCCAGCCCTTTCTTACCCGCACCCAGACCTCGAGGTGCACCGGCTTGCCGAGCATTTCCTGGATCTCGGCGCGCGCGAGGCGCGAGATCTCCCGCAGCTTCGCGCCCTCCTTGCCGATCACGATGCCTTTGTGTGAATCGCGGTCCACCACCAGTGTGGCGATGATCTCGGCGCCGGCGTCGGTCTCGTCCCAGCGGTCGATGGTCACCGCCACGCCATAAGGAAGTTCATCGCCAAGCAGGCGATAGGCCTTTTCGCGGATGCGCTCCGCCGTGAGAAAGCGCGCGCTGCGGTCGGTGTACTGGTCGGCGTCGAAGAGCGGCACGCCTTCCGGCAGCAGCGCGCGGACTTCCTTGAGCAGGTCATCGAGCTGGCGCTCTTTCTCGGCGCTGACCGGAACGATCGCGTGAAACGGATAGCGCTGCATGGAAGCCGCCATCAACGGCAGCAGCCGTTCGCGCTGCGCGATGAGATCGATCTTGTTCAGCGCGAGGATCACCCGGCCGGAGTCCGGCGGTAACAGGCTCACCACGGCGTCGTCCGCCGCCGTCCAGCCGGCCGCATCGATGACCAGGACGATCGCGTCGACGTCAGTCAGAGCGCCAGTGACGGCCTCGTTCATGCGCCGGTTCAGCGCGCTGCGATGGCGCCGCTGGAACCCCGGCGTGTCGACGAAGATGTACTGCGCATCCGCGTCGGTGCGGACGCCGAGGATGCGGTCGCGCGTGGTCTGCGGCTTGCGTGACGTGATGCTGACGCGCTCCCCTACCAGCGCATTGACCAGTGTCGACTTGCCGACATTGGGGCGGCCGATGACCGCCACCATGCCGACGCGGCGCACGGCTTCCGTCATCAGGCGGGATCGCGCGTCGTTACCGTGTCCGGCGTTGGCGTGGCCTGCTCGGAACCGGCGGCCTCGGCGGCCGTGGGTGCGGCGGCCTTCTTGCGCGTGCGCCGCCCGAGGTGCGCTATGGCCAGTTGTGCAGCTTCGAAGGCCTGCTTTGCCGCCGACTGCTCGGCCGCGCGTCGGCTGCGCCCCGTGCCGTGCACGCTGATCTCGAGCTTCGGGATGGCGCACTCGACTTCGAACTCCTGGTTGTGCGCGGCGCCTCGCGTCTCCACCACGGTGTACACCGGCAGCGCAATGCGCTTGCCTTGCAGATACTCCTGCAGCAGTGTCTTGCTGTCCTTGCCGAGCGTCTTCGGGTCGACGGTCTTGAGGACCGGGTCGAACAGCTTGCCGATCACGCCTTTGGCGGCGTCAAAGCCGCTGTCGAGGAAGATCGCGCCGAAAATGGCCTCCATCGTGTCGGCCAGTATCGACGGCCGGCGGAATCCGCCGCTCTTCATTTCTCCTTCGCCCAGCCGCATGAAGTCGGAGAGCACCAGGCGTTCCGCAATGTCCGCGAGCGATTGCTGCTTCACCAGATTGGCGCGCAGGCGGGACAGATCGCCTTCGTCCAGCCGCGTGTACTTCTGGAACAGGATCTGCGCGATGGCGCAGTTCAGCACCGCGTCGCCGAGAAACTCAAGGCGCTCGTTGTGGATCGCACCATGGCTGCGGTGCGTTACGGCCTGCTCGAGCAGCGTGTGCTGGACGAACGTGTAGCCGAGGCGCCCTTCAAGCGCCAGCAGTTCCATCGGTTCTTGTTCCCGGCAGGCCGCTCACGGCACCGCTTTGCGCTGCGCGCGGTCGCCCGTCTTGCCGGCGAAGTCGATTACGAGGGAAACGTTGTCGATGACCGGAATCTTCTTCTGGTAGGCGTAGCTGATGACGACCTGATCGCCCTCTTTCGTGATGTCGAGGTCCTTGCTGCTGATCGACGTGATGTCGTCGATCGTGGCGTGGCGGTCGAAGGCGGCGCGGATTTCGCCAACTGTGGTGCCCTCGTTCTTGATCTTCTGCACGGCGCGCTCGATGGCGATGTACTCGATGACCGCCGGAACGGTCCTGAAGCCCAAGGCCAGCAGGCCCACCACGATCAGCCCGATGAAGATGAGGCCGATGATGCTGAGTCCGCGCTGCCGTCGGCGAGTTCGGAATTTGTCCATTTTCCCTTTCTTTTCAGTCAGTTAACTGAAATCGCAGTCAGCGGAAACTGCCAATGCGCCCGATATTGCCAAAGTTCATCCAGATGAGGAAGGCGCGCCCGACGATGTTCTCGTCCGGCACGAACCCCCAGAACCGGCTGTCCTCGCTGTTATCGCGATTGTCGCCCATCATGAAATAGTGCCCCGGCGGCACCGTACAGACGATGCCGCTGCCGCTGTATTGACACGCCCCGGGGTGAGTGTTGGGGTAGCCGCCACCCAGCCCCGGCGGAACGGCCTCGTTGACGATGATCCGGTGGCTGGTTTCCCCGAGGGTCTCATCGAACTGGGCGTAGTACTGCATGCGATCCGGGTCGTAGTAGTTGTCCAGCTTCTTCAGCGGCACTTCCTTGCCGTTAACCGTCAGTCGCTTGTTGAAGTACTCGATGCGGTCGCCCGGCAGTCCGACAACACGCTTGATGTAGTCCTGCGATGGATTCAGCGGAAAGCGGAACACCATCACGTCGCCGCGCTTCGGCTGCCCGACCTCGATCACCTTTTTGTTGATCACGGGCAGGCGAATGCCGTACTCGTACTTGTTGACGAGAATGAGGTCGCCGACCTCCAGCGTGGGAAGCATCGAGCCCGAAGGAATGCGGAATGGCTCGTAAAGGAAGGAACGCAGCAGAAAGACAATCAGGATGACCGGGAAGAAACTCGCGGTGTACTCGAGCCAGGCAGGCTGGCGGACGGCGCCCTCCTCCAGGCTGCGGCGCTCCTGCTCGACGATCGCCTCCTTGCGCGCAAGCGCGGCCGCGTTGCGGCTGTCGAAGTCAGCCAGCAGCCGGGCGGCCCGGGCGCGCCGCTGCTTGGCGAAGACCAGCTTGTCGGCGACCCAAAGGACCCCCGTGAGGACGGTCAGTACGAACAGGATGAGGGCAAAGTTCATTTGTCTTCCACCTGCAGGATCGCGAGGAACGCTTCCTGCGGAATCTCCACGGTTCCGACCTGCTTCATGCGCTTCTTGCCGGCCTTCTGCTTTTCCAGCAGCTTCTTCTTGCG
>DAOMFI010000208.1:0-4312 GCA_035429725.1 Burkholderiaceae bacterium
GTAGTACCGAACGTCCTGCTGGGCCATCGAGAAGTGGGTCTTCTCGAGCAGGCGCTTGAAGTCCTTCTGCGGCAACTTCAGCGTCTGCTGCGCGTTGATTTCCTCGACGGTCGGGAACTCGGAGGCCGGCAGCGTCGACAGCGTGAAGCGACTCTTCCGCGCCCGTACGATCATCCGCTCGCCTTCGAGCGTCAGGCTGATTTCCACGCCCTCCGGCAGGGCGCGGCAAATATCCAGCAGCTTGCGCCCTGGCACCGTGACCTCACCAGCCCGTTGCACGTCCACCTCGGAACTCGCGACGAGTTCCACTTCCAGGTCCGTCGCCGTGACCAGCAGGCGACCGCCCTTCGCCGCCAGCAACACGTTGGCCAGGATCGGCATGGTTTGTCGTCGCTCGACGACACCGATCACCGAATGGAGTGGTCCGAGAATGGCTTCGCGCTTGGCAATGATCTTCATCTGTGTATCCGAATCCAAATCAGTTGTTTTGAAATCTTTATTACTACTGTTATTAGGGCGCCCGCAACCGGTTGAGAACGCCGAAATCCCCAGCTACACCCACAGCTTGCGGCGAGCACAGGCCTGCGGGCAATCCCGGCGCAGCTTGTCGGCAGGCTGTGGACGAAATGTGGGTGCCGATTCCTGCACGCCTTGTCCACAGGCTGGCCACATTACCCTGCCAGCGTTCTCAACAGGTTCTGGTAGTCCTCGTTCATGCGTGTCTGCGACGTGCGCAATTCCTTGATGACGCGGCACGCATGCAACACGGTGGTGTGATCCCGGCCGCCGAATGCGTCGCCGATCTCCGGAAGGCTGTGGTTCGTCAGTTCCTTCGCGAGCGCCATCGCGACCTGGCGCGGCCGTGTGATCGAGCGGCTGCGGCGCTTCGACAGGAGGTCTGCGACGCGGATCTTGAAGTATTCCGCGACCGTCTTCTGGATGTTCTCGATCGTGACCAGCCGCTCCTGCAGTGCGAGCAGGTCTTTCAGTGCTTCCTTGGCGAAATCCAGCGTGATCGGGCGGCCGGTGAACTGCGAATTGGCGATCACGCGCCGCAGCGCCCCTTCCAGCTCGCGGACATTGGAGCGGATCCGCTTGGCGATGAAGAAGGCGACTTCTCCCGGCAGTTCCACGCCGGCGGTCGACGCCTTGCTCATCAGGATCGCGACGCAGGTCTCGAGCTCCGGCGGCTCGATGGCCACCGTGAGGCCCCAGCCGAAGCGCGACTTGAGACGCTCCTCGAGCCCCTGGACTTCTTTCGGGTATCGATCGCAGGTCAGGATCACCTGCTGCTGTCCTTCGAGGAGCGCGTTGAACGTGTGGAAGAACTCCTCCTGCGAGCGTTCCTTGCCGGCGAAGAACTGGATGTCGTCGATGAGCAGCGCATCGAGCGATCGATACGCCGTCTTGAATTCGTTGATGGTGTTGTGCTGGAGGGCGCGCACCATGTCGCCGACGAACCGCTCCGAGTGCACGTACGAGATGCGCGCGTCCTTGTTGCGGGCGCGGATGTGATTGCCCACCGCGTGCATCAGGTGCGTCTTGCCGAGGCCGACGCCGCCGTAGATGAAGAGCGGGTTGTACGCGCGGCCAGGATTCTCGGCGACCTGCATCGCCGCGGCGCGCGCGAGCTGGTTGCTCTTGCCTTCGACGAAATTGGCGAAGGTGAAGTCGGGATTCAGGCGGCCGCCGATCTGCAGCAACGGCTCGGCGCGCTTCGGGCGCGCTTCGGCCGGCTTCGTGACCGCGGGCTCCGCGAGGTCGAGGCGGCGCGACCCGACCTCGATGACGAGTTCCGGCGCCGGGGAGGGCACGAGCTCGTCGAAGAGTTCCATGATGCGATGCGCGCAGTTCTGGTTGACCCAGTCCACGACATAGCGATTCGGCGCGAGCAGCCGGAGCCGGCCGCCGCCTTCGACGGCCTGGAGCGGCCGGATCCACGTGTTGAAATGCTGGGCCGGAAGTTCACCTTCGAGGCGGCGCAGGCACTGATTCCAGAGAGTCGGCTCCACGACCGGCGGCCCCAAAGAGTGACGGCAAGACAGCAGGCAGGCAGGAAAGGGGGCGGAGTGTATACCGCCGCAGGGCCTGTGGATATCTTTGACTGCAAGGCCGTCCACGGGTCCGAACGCCCTGCGTTCCGCGTGGAATGCGTGGTGATCCGGCACCGTTCGCAAGTTGACGCTCGCTGCGACCGTGCGTATCCTTGCCGGCTCTTTTTTAGCGTCAGGGCATCGCTGCCCCGGCCGGACAGCGGCCGATACGGAGCCGAACATGAAGCGCCCTTTTCAACCGAGCAACCTCCACCGCAAGAGGACCCACGGCTTCCGTGCACGCATGGCCACGAAGGGCGGACGGCTGGTGCTGAGCCGGCGCCGCGCCAAGGGCCGCAAGCGCCTGTCGGTCTGACGACCGGACCGGAACGTCCCCGATCGCCCCCCGCCGCGTTCAGCCTGCCGCGGGAGCGACGCCTCACCGACAAGCCGCAGTTCGATGCCGTGCACCGCGCCGGCGTCCGCGCCTCGGACCCATACTTCATGGTGATCGCCCGGCCCAACGGCCTCGAACATGCGCGCCTCGGGCTCGCCGTGGGCATCAAGGCTGCCGGCAATGCGGTCAATCGCAATCGCGTGAAGCGACTCGTGCGTGAGTCGTTCCGCCAGCGCCAGCCGCGCCTGCCTGGGCTCGATATCGTCGTGAACGCGCGGGCCGCCGCGGGCAAGGCCTCGAACGCGGAGCTCACCGAGAGCATCGCCGATCTCTGGACCCGGATAGACCGGCGATGCGCGCGATCCTGATCGGCCTCGTGCAGCTTTACCGCTGGTTCGTGAGCCCGCTGCTCGGCTCGAACTGTCGCTACTATCCTTCGTGTTCCTGCTACGCGCAGGAATCCCTGCAACGTCACGGAGCGCTGCGCGGCACCTGGCTCGCCGTCCGCCGCATCGGTCGCTGCCATCCGTGGCACCCCGGCGGCTACGACCCGGTGCCCGAGTCGCTGCCACCGCTCTTCAAGCGAACCTCCCATGGATAACCCGCGCATTTACCTGTGGATCGGCCTGGGGCTGCTCGCGTGGATGAATCTCGTGCAGTGGAACCGCGACTACGGGGCCGCGCCCACGGCGCCGCCGGCCGTTGCAGCGCCTGCCAGCGGCGGCGCCGCTGCCCCGGCGAGCGGTCCGTCGGGACAGCTGCCGGCATTGCCGAGCGAAACGAGCGGCCCTGCGGCGGGCACAGGTGCAACGACAGCGGCCGCAGCGCCTGCGCCAGCCGCACCGACGGCCGGCGCCGACCAGCCCCGCATCCGGGTCGTGACAGACGTGCTCGACATGGATGTCAGCCTGCAGGGCGGCACGCTGGTGCGCGCGGACCTGCTCAAGTATCCGCAGAGCAAGACCGAGGGCAGTCCCCCGGTGCAGCTGCTGACCACGTCGGACGCCAGCTTCCAGGTCATCCGCAGCGGACTGCGCGCGGCGGGCGGCGGGCAGGAGCCCACGCACCTTGCGACCTTCGCATCCGCGGCCCAGGAATACCGGCTCGCGCCGGGCGCGCCGGAGCTGCGCGTCCCGTTGACCTGGACGGACGGGCAGGGGCTGCAGGTCACCAAGACCTACGTGCTGAAGCCCGGGAGCTATGCCATCGACGTCGTCTACGACGTGACCAACGCTGGCGCGGCGGACTGGAAGGCGGCCTCCTACGTGCAGTTCGCGCGCCACGTGTACCCGCAGAAGCGCTCGATGTTCGACGTCGAGAGTTATGCGTATCGCGGGCCGGCGATCTACGACGGCAAGAAGTACCGCAAGCTCGACGTGGCCGACGCGGCGGAAAAGCCCTTCTCCGAGAGCTTCGCCGGCGGCTGGTTGGCGGAGATGCAGCATCACTTCGTGACCGCCGCCGTCCCGCCGGTCTCCGAGACGTTCGACTACACGCTCGGTGTCGAAGGCACCCACTCGCTGCTCGGGTTCCGTGGACCGCTGCGCAGCGTGCCCGCGGGCACGACCGGCCAGTTCACCGAGAAGCTGTGGGTCGGCCCGAAGCTGCAGGAGCAACTGAAGGTGGTGGGCCCACGCCTGGATCTCACGGCTGACTACGGGAAGCTCACGATCCTCGCCGACCCGCTGTTCCACCTGCTCAACTGGGTGCACCGCTTCGTCGGCAACTGGGGCTGGTCGATCATCATCGTGACCATCCTGCTGAAGGCCCTGTTCTACAAGCTCACTGAGACCAGCGGTCGGTCGATGGCGAAGATGCGCACGATCTCGCCGCGCATCAAGAGCATCCAGGAGCGCTACAAGGACGACCGCGAGCAGCTCGC
>DAOMFI010000209.1:0-4298 GCA_035429725.1 Burkholderiaceae bacterium
GAGGCCTGGCTCGCCGCCGCGAAAGCCTCTCCGGTCTACAAGATGGCCGTGGACTGGCGCGTCGCGCTGCCGCTGCACCCCGAGTACCGCACGCTGCCGATGGTCTGGTACATCCCGCCGCTGTCGCCTGTCACATCGCGCGCTCAGGCCGGAGAAATCGGCATGAACGGCGAACTGCCCGACGTGCGCAGCCTGCGCATTCCGCTGAAGTACCTCGCCAACCTGCTGACCGCCGGCGACGAAGAGCCGGTGGCACGCGCGCTCGAACGCATGATGGCGATGCGTGTCTTCATGCGCGGCCGCCATGTCGACGGTGTCGACAAACCCGCTGTGCTCGAGCGCGTCGGCCTGACGCGGGCCGAGGTCGAGGACATGTACCGCGTGATGGCGATCGCGAACTACGAAGACCGCTTCGTGATCCCGACCACGCACCGCGAGTACGCCGAGAACGCATTCAACGTGCGCGGCGGCTGCGGTTTCAGCTTCGGCAACGGTTGCAGCGAGGGTGTCTCCGAGACGAGCCTCTTCGGCAGCGAGAAGAAGCGGACGATTCCGATCAAGGCGACGGTGTAGCCATGCGCCCCTTTGAATCCGCCGCACCCAGAATGACCCACACGCTGCGCGCCCTGGCCTGGCTGCTGCGCTACCCGGATGCCGGGCTGCGCGAAGCGGCACCGCAGCTCGCCGAGGCTTTGTATGCCGAAGCCGCGCTCGACGCGGCCCGGCTCGTCGAGCTCGAGGCGCTGACGCGCGCGCTGACACAAGCGGCGCCGATGCGTACCGAGGCCGAGTACGTGGAACTCTTCGACCGTGGACGCCGCACGGCACTGCACCTGTTCGAGCACGTGCATGGCGACAGCCGCGATCGCGGACCTGCGATGGTCGACCTCGCCCAGACCTACGAGCGTGCCGGACTGCACCTGGCGCCGGGCGAGTTGCCCGACTACCTGCCCGTCGTGCTCGAGTTCGCCAGCACGCAGCCACCGGCGCAGGCGCGCGAGTTCCTGCGCGAGATTGCCCATGTCGTGCGCGCGATCTTCAGCGCGCTGCTCGAGCGCCAGAGCCCGTATGCGAGCGTGCTGGCCGCGGTACTCGATCTGGCAGGCGAACGCGCCGAGCGCGTGACCCTTCCGTCCGAACCGGCAATCGATGAGAGCTGGGCCGAACCCGAAGCCTTCGGCCGCTGTTCGTCCGCCGGCCAGTCACGTCCGAATGAACCGCAGCCGGTTCACATCGTCCGCCCTGCCCGAGCGCCGCATCGCACGGCTGCCTGAGGAAACCGCCATGACATTTCTCAACAACTTCTTCTTCAACGTCTATCCGTACATCTGCCTGGCGTTCTTCTTCATGGGCAGCCTGGCCCGCTTCGACCGTGACCAATACACGTGGAAGAGCGACTCCTCGCAGATGCTGCGCGCGAAGCAGCTGCGCTGGGGCAGCAACCTGTTCCACATCGGCATCCTGTTCCTGCTGTTCGGTCACACGGTGGGGCTGCTGACACCGCACTGGGTCTACGAGCCTTTCATCAGCGCGCCGTCCAAGCAGCTGATCGCGATCGTCTCCGGCGGCATCGCCGGCACGATGTGCTTCATCGGACTGTCGATGCTGCTACATCGCAGGATGTTCGACCCGCGCATCCGGCTGACCAGCCACCGCACCGACCTCGCGATCCTGATCATCCTGTGGATCCAGCTGCTGCTCGGACTGATCACGCTGCCGCTGTCGTACGCGCACCGCGTCGATGCGCACGCGATGCTGATCCTCTCGGCGTACCTGCAGGGCGTGGCGACCTTCCGTCCCGATGCCAACCTGCTGGCCGAGATTGCGTGGCCGTTCAAGGTGCACATGGTGCTCGGCATGACGATCTTCCTGCTGCTGCCGTTCAGCAGACTGGTGCACGTGTGGAGTGGGCTCGCGTCGATCGCCTATGTCTTCCGGCCCTACCAGATCGTGCGGTCGCGCCGGCTGAACGTGCCGGCCGGACAAAACCTGCCGAGCAAGGCCGCGTGATGCGCGCGGAAGCCGTGAACCTCGCGCCTGCGGCCAGCGTCAACGGCACTCCGCTGGCCGCGCCCGACGAAGCGCTGACCGCCGACGAGCTGCGCAGCCGCGCCAGCGTCGAGCTCTTGCGCCAGGCTGCGATCGGCGCCGGGCTGCTCGGTGCCGACGATCCTGCGCCAGTCCGCGGCGCGATCAGCGAAGCGGCCGCCACCGCGATCGAGTTGCTTCTTGACCAGGCCGTGGCCCGGCCGGCGGCCGACGAATCGACCTGCCGCCGGTTCCATGCCGCCAATGCGACGCGCTATGCGGTGGGCGAACGGGTGCGCCTGCGCCATGTGCTATTCGCCGTGACACCCGGTGTCGATATCAATGCGCTGCGTCAGCGCGCCGAAGCCTGCCTGATCGACCTGCGCGCGCGAGTGCGTGGCGAATCCGACCGCTTCGTCGCGGCGGCGGCGCGGCTCTCGAACTGCCCGAGCGGGCGCGAAGGCGGAGAACTCGGATGGATGACGGCCGCCGAGTGCGCGGCGGAGTTCGCGCGCGAGGTCTTCGGACACCCGGAAGTGGGCGTGCTGCCGCGGCTGGTGCGAAGCCGCTTCGGTTTTCACGTCGTCGAGGTGCTGGAACGCGAGGCCGGCACGGTCCCGCCCTACGAGGCGGTGCAGCAGGCTGTGCGTCAGACGCTCGAGCGGCAGGCTTTTGCCACCGGACTGCGGCAGTATCTCCAGTTGCTCGCGGGGCAGGCGCGGATCGAAGGCGTCGAGCTTGCGTCTGCGACCACGCCGCTGGTGCAGTGACAAGGCGGAGCGCGCGCGATGCCGGACGAGCTGCTCGAACGGCTGCGGCGCTTCAAGAGCGACGCGTTCCCGCAGTACCGCGACCAGTTCCAGCAACTGGTCGACGCCGGACAGCGGCCGCTAACTTTGTTCATTGGCTGCAGCGACTCGCGCATCGTGCCGTACCTGCTGACCGGAGCCGGGCCGGGCGAGCTCTTTCTCGTGCGCAATGTCGGCGCGTTCGTGCCGCCCTATGACCAAAGCCACGGTTTCCACGGCACCGCCGCGGCGATCGAATTCGCGGTGCTGAACCTCGAAGTCCGCCGCATCATCGTGTGTGGACACAGTCACTGCGGCGCGGTGCGGGCCATGTATGGCGAAGTCCCGTCCGCGGCGCAGAACCTGGTGCGCTGGCTCGAGCTGGGCCGCGAAGCCGCGCTGCCGGTGGCCGAGCCTGGCCCCGAAGTCCTGCGCCGCACCGAGCAGCGCGCGGTGGTGCTTCAGCTCGAACGGCTGATGGACTATCCGATGGTGCGCGAGCGTGTCGAAACCGGCGCGCTGACGCTGCACGGCTGGCACTACGTGATCGAGGACGGCGAAGTGCACGTATTCGACGTCCGGCGCGGCGGCTTCGTGCCGGCTTCGCAGGCCGAGCACGCCGGAACCGGACCGTACCTGCCCCATGAGCAGATCCCGCTCGACGGCAGCGGCGTGCCGCTGGCGGCTGACTGAAAGCCCGTGACTGACTGCCGCATCGCCCTTCAACCTCACCAGAAGACCGAACCAAAGAAGAGGGACCATCGTGACGACAGCGAACCCAACCAAACCGGCATTGAGCCGCGAACAGATCTCGGCATTGGCCGCGAGCACGATCGCCTTTGCCGTGAACTTCGCGGTCTGGGTGATGTTTTCCATCATCGGGGTGAAGATCAAGGCGGAGCTCAATCTCAGCGAGACCGAGTTCGGCTTGCTGGTAGCCACACCGATCCTGACCGGGTCGCTGATACGCCTGCCGCTGGGCATCCTCACCGACCGCTACGGCGGTCGGATCGTGTACTTCTTCCAGATGCTGGCCGTGGTGGTCCCCACCTGGATGCTGGCGTATGCCACCGAGTACTGGCAGTACCTGGTGCTAGGCCTGTTCGTCGGCGTCGCCGGTGGTTCGTTTGCGGTCGGCATTGCCTATACGTCGGCCTGGTTCAGCAAGGAGCGGCAGGGCACGGCGATGGGGATCTTCGGCGCGGGCAACGCTGGGTCGTCGCTCACCAAGTTCATCGCTCCGCTGATCATCGCGGCCTCCGCGACGGGGTCGTGGCGGGCGGTCCCGAAGGTCTATGCGGTCGCCATGCTGGTGATGGCGATTGTGTTCTGGTTCACGACGACGCAGGACCCACTGCATCGGAAGGACGCGCAGAAAGGCCGCAAGGTTCCCAAGCTGTCGGAGCAACTGTTGCCCCTGCTCGACCTCCGGGTCTGGCGCTTCGGGCTCGCCTACTACTTCGTCTTCGGCGCCTTCGTCGC
>DAOMFI010000210.1:0-4206 GCA_035429725.1 Burkholderiaceae bacterium
ACAAGGCGCGCCGCCATCGGGTCGAGCGACGTGGTTTCCGTGTCGACGCAGGTCAGCTCGGCCGCGCCGATGCGCTGCAGCCAGGCAGCGAGCTGCTCGCGAGTCAGGACAGTTTCGTACTCGGGCCGGAGCGCGGCCGCGTTCGTCGCATTCGCCGGCGCGCTCGCCGCGGGTGCTTCCGCTGCGTCGGCAGCGCCGATTTCGCGCAGCCACGACTTGAACTCGTAGCGGCCGTACAGCTCCCTCAGCCGGCCCGGGTCCTCCTCGCGCATCGCGAGTGCGGCGAGGTCCGGCACGTGCGGTGCGAGATCGCAGTCGGTCCTGACGGTGACGAGCGTGCGAGCAGTCGGCAACCACGGCAAGGCCTTGCGCAGGTTGTCACCCACGACGCCGCCGATCTCGCCGGCCCGCTCGACAACGGCATCGAGCGATCCGTAGGTCTGCAGCCACTTGGCCGCGGTCTTGGGCCCGACCTTTTCCACGCCGGGAACGTTGTCGACGCTGTCTCCGACCAGGGTCAGGTAATCGACGATGCGCGTCGGCGGCACACCGAACTTGGCCTCGACACCCGGAACATCGAGCGTTTCGCCGCTCATCGTGTTGACGAGCGTCGTGCGCTCGTCCACCAGCTGCGCGAGATCCTTGTCGCCGGTCGAGATGACCGTGCGCAGCCCATGCTGCGCCGCGTAGCGCGCCAGGGTGCCGATGACGTCGTCCGCCTCGATACCCTCGATTTCGATCACCGGCCAGCCGAGCGCGCGCGCGGCCTCATGGATCGGAGCGATCTGCGCCACCAGATCCTCCGGCATGGCGGCCCGATTGGCCTTGTATTCGGCGTAAAGCTCGTCCCGAAACGTCTTACCCTTGGCATCGAAGACGCACGCGAGGTAGTCGGCCGGGACCTGCTGCCGCAGCGTGCGCAGCATCGATATGAAGCCGCGCAGCGCTCCCGTCGGCTCGCCCGCCGCCGTACGCAGGTCGGGAAGCGCGTGGTAGGCGCGGTACAGGTAGCTCGATCCGTCGAGCAGCAACAGCGTTTTCATGGAGGACTAAGAGTGCTCGACCACCGCAAGAACATACCCAGCCTGCGCGCAGTCACGATGCCCGAGCGCGCCACCAGCCAGAAGGCACGTGAGTCATGGCAGCTGTGGGGGATTATTTCAGAGTTCGTCGAGGCATCTGAACGGCTGTCGGAGATCCGCCCCGCCGTCTCGATCTTCGGCAGCGCACGCACGCGCCCCGGCACCCCGCAGTACGAGCTGACGGTCGAGATCGCGCGCAAGCTGTCGGATGCCGGGTTCGCGGTCATCAGCGGCGGCGGCCCGGGCATCATGGAAGCCGCGAACCGTGGCGCCTTCGAAGGGGCGTCACCCTCGGTCGGACTGAACATCGAACTGCCCTTCGAGCAGTCCGGCAACCCGTATCAGGACATCTCGCTGCGATTCCGGCACTTTTTTGCGCGCAAGGTGGCGTTCGTCAAGTACGCCGCGGCCTATGTCGTGATGCCAGGAGGCTTTGGAACGCTCGACGAACTCAGCGAGGCGCTGACGCTGATGCAGACCGGCAAAGGCCGAAAGATGCCTGTCGTGCTCGTCGGCTCCGCCTTCTGGAGCGGCCTGCTCGCCTGGATGCGGGAGACGCTCGCGGCCGAAGGCATGATCAACGAGACTGACCTCGAAATGATGCGTGTCGTCGACGACAGCGACGCCGTCGTCAGCGCGCTGTTCGACTTCTATGACGCGCGCGGCTTTGCGCAGACGGCGAGCGAGCGCGAGCAGTTGCTATACCTGTAACGGCAGGACACCCATGGCCGCGAAGACGCCAGCGCTTCGAAGATGGCGGCCACAGCTGGCCGCGCAGGTAAACTTCACTGATGCGTGAGATGAAAGAAATGACTCGCAGCTGCCGCAGCCTGGGATTCGCCTGCGCGCTCGTGGTGCTGGGCGTGCCGCTGTCAGCCCATGCCCAGGCCACCGCAACGACATCGACGCCGGCGGGTACCGGTGGCGCGGCAGCGCAGCCTGCACCGGCCGCCAACGCGCCGCGGACGCGCATCGAGCTGTCGCCGGCCGAAAGGCAGGCCATGGACGGCACGACGACGTCGACGCGGTCAACCGGTCCGACCCGCGATGAACTGCTGCCGACGGCGGACGACGCCCATGCGCTCCAGCCCGCGGAAGAACGGCAGACCATCATCGAGCAGGTGCGTATGCCGAACCGCACGACAGAAATCCGCGTCACGCCGGCGTTGACCGGCCGCACATACACGATGACCACTCGCGAAGGACGCCAGCCGCTGTCGGCCACGGGCACCTCGCCGGGTCTGTCGGTGCCCAAGTTCTTCACCTTCGAATTCGGAGGGCCCGAGGAACGTCCGGCGCAAGCGCTGCCTCCACCCCCACCCTCGTCCGCGACGCCGCGTTAATCGCCGGCCACTTCATCGATGGCCGTATTCACCGCGCTGACACGCGCTGAAGCCGCGAGCTTCCTGACGCAGTTCACCCTCGGAGAACTCGTCGACCTGCAGGGGATCGCCTCGGGTATCGAGAACACCAACTATTTCCTGACGACGAGCCAGGGCCGTTATGTCCTGACCGTTTTCGAGCGCCTCACCTTCAAGCAGTTGCCGTTCTATCTCGAGCTGATGCGGCACCTCGCGCGGCGCGGGCTTCCGGTCCCGGCGCCACAGGAGAATCGAAGCGGTGCGCTGCTGTCGGAAGTGAGGGGCAAGCCCGCCGCGATCGTCACCCGGCTCGATGGCCAGGCCGTGGTGCAGCCGACACCCGCCCACTGCACGCTGGTCGGCGACGTGCTCGCCCGCATGCACAAGGCCGGTGCGGATTTCCCGCTCTTCCAGCCGCACCTGCGCGGCATCGGCTGGTGGAAGGAGTCGGTGCCCAGGCTCGAGCCGCACATCCCCGACGATATCTTCCAGCGCCTGGCTGACGAACTGATTTACCAGGACAGCTTCTTCCGCAGCGCGCGCTTCGAGCGCCTGCCGGCGGGTCCGATCCACGCCGATCTCTTCCGCGACAACGTGCTGATCGTCAGCGGCAGCGCCGGCGATTCGATCGGCGGATTGATCGACTTCTATTTCGCGGGTTGCTCCATCTGGCTCTTCGACCTGGCGGTCACGATGAACGACTGGTGCATCGATCTCGCCACCGGCGCCTTCGATGCCCCGCGGGCACAGGCGATGATCGAGGCTTATCACGCGGTGCGGCCCCTGACCGAGGAAGAACATGAGTGCTGGCGCACGGTGCTGCGCGCCGCCGCGCTGCGGTTCTGGATCTCGCGCCTGTATGACTATTACCTGCCGCGGCCGGCCGAAGTGCTGACGCCGCATGATCCCGCCCACTTCGAACGCATCCTCGCGCGCCGGATCGCGGACGTCGCGCTCCCATGGGTCAGCGTGGCGGCATGATCGCGCGCCGATAGAATCGGAACATGGAAGTAAGAACAGTATCGGCCGCCGCCGGCTGGACCTGGTTGCGCGAGGGGCTCAAGATCCTGCGTCGGCAGGCATTCGCGTTCACGGCACTGATCATCCTGTACTCGATGGTGCTCATGGTGGTCGCGAACATACCGCTGGTTGGCCTGCCGCTCGCGGCCGTCCTTGTCCCTTTCGGCACGCTCGGCATCACCGCGGCCGGGCGCGAAGCCGAACGCAACGTAATGCCACTGCCGTCGCTGCTGATCGATGGCTTCAAGGGGCCTCAGCGCAATGCACTGCTGAAGCTCGGCGCGGTTCACGCCGGACTGATCCTTGTACTGGTGGTCGTGACCACGCTCTTCGCACGCGACGAACTGGCAAACTGGAAGATCGTCGAAGGACAGATCGACCCGGCGACGGTTGCGGCGAACGTCCCATGGGACGCCATCGCCGTGGCCTCGCTGGTCTATGTCCCGATCCTGATGCTGACCTGGTTCGCGCCGCAACTCGTGGCCTGGCACCGGCAGCCGGTCGCGAAGGCGCTGTTCTTCTCGCTCTTCGCCTGCTGGCGCAACCGCTGGCCGTTTCTTGTGCTCGGGCTCGCCTTCACGGCGTTGGTCATCGCGGCGTCGTGGTTCTTCTCGATGCTGATGAGCCTGCTGGGCGTATCGCCGCAGCTCAGCTCGATGTTGCTCGCGCCGATTGCGCTGGTGCTGACGAGCGTCGCCTACTCGACGCAATACCCGATCTACCGGGCAGTGCTGGAGCCGCCC
>DAOMFI010000211.1:0-4145 GCA_035429725.1 Burkholderiaceae bacterium
TGGTCATCATGACCGGCAGCGCCGAGATCGAGTTGCCGAACGACGAGGCCGTGGTGAATTTCTTCTACGAGGCGCAGGACGCCGACCTCGCCAAGGCGCAGGCCCTGGTCAACCAGCGGGTCGGTGACGGGACGGCCGCGCTGAAGCGCGCTGACCCCAAGGCGCAGATCGAGACATCGGGCTATGGCAGTTATCCGGTCTATGCCAGCGGGGCGAGCCGGGGCATTGTCGGCTGGCGCGTGCGGCAGGGTGTCACGCTGAAGACCGACAACCTGGCGACGTTGCCGAAGACGGTCGCCGCCGCGCAGTCGACTCTGTCGGTCGGTGGCGTCGACTTTCGTCTCTCAAAGGCGGCACGCGAGAAGATCGAAGCGCAACTGATCCAGCAGGCGATCGCGAATCTGAACGCGCGGGTGAACGCGGCGGCGCAGGCCCTCGGCGTGCCGCCGAACCGCGTGCGCCTGGAGGAAGTCAATTTTGGAGGGCGCGAAGGCGGACCGATCCCGATCGGAGCGCCGCGCATGGCAACGATGGCGTCAGACGCCGGGTCACCGCCCACATTCGAGGCCGGGCGCTCTGCCGAGAGGCTCGCGGTCACCGGGAAGGCGCGCCTGCTGCCGTAGGCCCGACCGGAATCTGAGATCCGAGCCCTGCACGTGGAGCGGTGGGCGGTTCCGATACCATTGAGCCTCACACCAACCGGGTTCGATCTTTGAACTATCCGCATCCTCTGCTGGCGCGCGAAGGCTGGCCCTTCATCGCGGGTGCCGTCATTCTTGCGCTGGTTGTCTGGTGGGTCGCTGGTTTCGCCTGGTCGCTGCCGCTCTGGCTGATCGTGGTTTTCGTTGTCCAGTTCTTCCGCGACCCGCCGCGCCAGGTGCCTTCGCTGGCCTCGGCCGTGCTTTCGCCGGCTGACGGCCGCATCGTCAAAGTGCACAAGGTGCACGACGCGCTGACACAGCGCGAGACGCTGCTGATCAGCGTCTTCATGAACGTCTTCAATGTCCACAGCAACCGCTCGCCGGTCGACGGCACAGTCGAGTCGGTGCAGTACTCGCCCGGCAGCTTCGTCAATGCTGACCTGGACAAGGCATCGACCGAAAACGAGCGCAACGCCATGGTGATGCGGCTGGAGTCCGGGGAACGGGTGACCGTGGTCCAGGTCGCTGGCCTCATCGCACGCCGCATCCTGTGCTACGTGAAGCCGGGGGATCGACTCGCGCGCGGGCAAAGGTACGGCTTCATCCGCTTCGGCTCACGGGTCGATGTCTATCTTCCGCTGACCGCGCGTCCACGCGTCGCGGTCGGTGACGTCGTCTACGCGACGACGACCGTGCTCGCGGAGCTCTGATGCGATTTCGTCGCCGCAAGACGCGCGCGTTTCCGCTGGCCGGAGGCCCGGTCGGCCTCGATGAAATGCCGGTGCGCAGGCGTCGCCGCGGCATTTACCTGTTGCCCAACTTGTTCACGATGGCGGCCCTGTTCGCGGGTTTCTTCGCCATCGTGCAGGCGATGAACCAGCGATTCGAGCTGGCTGCGATCGCGATTTTCGCCGCGATGGTGCTCGATGGCATGGACGGGCGCGTGGCGCGCCTGACCAATACCCAGAGCGCATTCGGTGAACAGTTCGATTCCTTGTCCGACATGACGTCGTTCGGCGTGGCTCCCGCGCTCGTCATGTACGAGTGGGTGCTCAGCGAGCTGGGTCGCTGGGGCTGGGCGGGGGCGTTCGTCTATTGCGCTGGCGCAGCTTTGCGGCTGGCCCGCTTCAATTCGAACATCGGCGTCGTGGACAAGCGGTTTTTCCAGGGCCTGCCCAGCCCGGCTGCGGCGGCGCTGATCGCAGGATTCGTCTGGCTTGCCATCGACAACAAGATCCCGGTGCGCGACAGTGTCATGCCCTGGGTGGCGTTCGGACTCACCGTGTACACGGGCCTGACGATGGTCTCAAGCGCTCCTTTTTACAGCGGCAAGAGCTTCCAGCTCGCGCGCAGCGTGCCCTTCTGGGTCATGGGGGCGCTGATCGTCGTGATCTTCGTCGTCAGCTCCGATCCGCCGATCGCGCTCTTTTCGCTTTTCTGCCTGTACGCGCTCTCGGGGTACCTCTACTGGGCGTGGCAGTTCTTCCGTGGCCAGCCCAACCCCGCCAAGCCGGTACGGGACGGCGACCGGTCGGGATAGTGGCCTTTAAAGGCCAAGTCAGTAGTGCCTTGCGGGCCGGGCCGGCCTATTGCTTTGTCGCTCGCCGAATTTGCGGTGGCTTTTCGTCGCGGCTCGCTTCTCGCACTCGGCTTGGCCCGTCCCGTCTTTCACTCCCGAATCGACTGTTACAGGCCACTAGCTTGTTGCGTCGGTGGAATCGTCCTATAGTCCGGGTCATGTCTCGCGCCCCGATCCTCGCGCCCCGTCTTGCCGCTGCCGACCTATCGGGCCGGCTGCTTCTGCTGCTGCGCCCCGCGCGCAGCTAACCCCCGACCCACAATCCGTGTAGTACCGCTGCCAGCGCCTCGAGCCCGGCAGCAAAGCCCATTTCGCGCTGGAGCACCCATGACCGACCGACTCTTCATTTTCGACACCACGCTGCGCGACGGCGAGCAGAGCCCCGGCGCCTCCATGACGAAGGAGGAGAAGCTGCGCATCGCCATGCAGCTCGAGCGACTGCGCGTCGACATCATCGAGGCGGGCTTCGCCGCGTCGTCCAACGGCGACTTCGAGGCCGTGCGTTCGATCGCCAATGCGATCAAAGAGTCGACCGTGTGCTCGCTGGCACGCGCCAACGACCGCGACATCAGCCGCGCCGCCGAGGCCCTGGCTGGCGCGCGTTCCAAGCGCATCCACACGTTCATCGCGACATCGCCGCTGCATATGGAGAAGAAACTGCGGATGACGCCCGAGCAGGTATTCGAACAGGCGAAGCTCGCCGTCCGCTTTGCGCGCCAGTTCACCGAAGACGTCGAGTTCTCGCCCGAGGACGGCTATCGCTCGGAGCCCGATTTCCTCTGCCGGGTGCTGGAGGCCGTGATTGCCGAAGGCGCACGCACGATCAACATTCCGGACACCGTCGGCTACGCAGTGCCCGAACTGTACGGCGCCTTTCTGCGCGACCTGCGCGCGCGCATTCCGAACTCGGACAAGGCCATCTGGAGCGTCCATTGCCACAACGACCTGGGCATGGCCGTTGCGAACTCGCTGGCCGGAGTAAAGATCGGCGGCGCGCGCCAGATCGAGTGCACGGTCAACGGGCTGGGCGAGCGCGCGGGCAACTGCTCGCTCGAGGAAGTCGTGATGGCGGTGCGGACACGGCGCGATTTCTTCGACCTCGACGTCGGCGTCGATACGACCCAGATCGTCCCGGCGTCGAAGCTCGTCTCGGGCATCACCGGCTTTGCCGTGCAGCCCAACAAGGCGGTGGTCGGGGCGAACGCGTTCGCGCATGCCTCCGGCATTCACCAGGACGGCGTACTGAAGGCGCGCGATACCTACGAGATCATGCGGGCCGAGGACGTTGGCTGGCACGCCAACAAGATCGTGCTGGGCAAGCTGTCCGGCCGCAACGCCTTCAAGCAGCGCGTGCAGGAGCTCGGCATTCCAGTGGAAAGCGAGACGGAGCTCAATGCGGCATTTGCACGCTTCAAGGAACTTGCCGACCGCAAGGCGGAGATCTACGACGAGGACATCCAGGCGCTCTTCTCCGACGAGACGGTGACGCCGCACGACGAGCACTTCAAGCTGCTCGCACTGGCGCAGCGGTCCGAGACCGGTGAGCGCCCCCATGCCCGCGTCGTCATCGCCATCGGGGGCACCGAGGTCGCGGCCGAGTCCGACGGCAACGGCCCGGTCGACGCGTCGCTGAAGGCGATCGAAAGCCAGGTGAAGAGTGGCTCCGAACTCCTGCTGTATTCCGTCAACGCGATCACGACCGGCACCGAGGCCCAGGGTGAAGTGACCGTACGCCTGGCGCGCGCCGGCCGCATCGTGAACGGGACCGGCGCCGATCCCGACATCATCGCGGCATCCGCCAAGGCCTACCTCAACGCACTCAACAAGCTCTACAGCGGCGTGGAGCGGCTCAATCCGCAGACGTCGCTGGCGCCGTAAGGCAAGCGCCTCGGGTGTACGCGATCGCTGCGCGATCGCACGTGCAC
>DAOMFI010000212.1:0-4044 GCA_035429725.1 Burkholderiaceae bacterium
CCTCGCCGGCGATCGCCTTGGCGAGCAGCGTCTTGCCGGTGCCCGGCGAGCCGACGAGCAGAACGCCGCGCGGGATGCGGCCGCCCAGCTTCTGGAACTTGGACGGGTCGCGCAGGAACTCGACCAGTTCCTGCACTTCTTCCTTGGCCTCGTCGCAGCCGGCGACGTCGACGAAGGTGATCGAGTTGTTGCTCTCGTCGAGCATGCGCGCGCGCGACTTGCCAAAACTGAAGGCGCCGCCGCGGCCGCCACCCTGCATCTGGCGCATGAAGAAGATCCAGACGCCGATCAGCAGCAGCATCGGGAACCACGAGACGAAGATCGTCGTCAGCAGCGACTGTTCTTCCTCGGGCTTGCCGAAGACCTGCACGCCGGACTTCATCAGGTCGCTCACCATCCAGGCGTCGCCGGGAGAAGTCAGCGTGTAGCGCGCACCATCGGTCGGCGTGACCTGCAATGTCCGGCCCTGGACTTCCACCCGCTTGATCTTGCCGGCCTTGGCCTCTTCCAGGAACTGCGTGTAGCTCACGGTCTCCGCCGGCCGCTGCCGGTTTTCGAACTGCTTGAAGACCGTAAACAGAACGAGCGCGATCACCATCCAGATGGCAGCTTTCGCGAACATGTTGTTGTTCAAGAAGGACTCCTAGCGGCCGCGCACCGCTGAACCCGCGGATCGGCCCGGCAAAATGATCAAAAAATCAGCGCTATAGATTCGTCGTACCGTAGCGCACGCATTCTAATCCCCGCGCCCGCCCGACTTGGGGAAGTTGGGGGCGAACGGGGCATCAATTCAAGGGCCGGCCTCGACGCCGTCCGGGTCTTTGGCACCTGGCCGGACGCCCCGGGCCAGCAGGTACACCTCGGCCGATGACTCCCGCGATGCGGCCGGCTTCCGCGTCGAGACACTGCGGAACGTCCGCTTCAGGTGCTCGACATACTGGCTGTAACCGCTACCTTGAAAGGCTTTGACGAGGAAAACGCCGTCCGGTTTCAGATGCCGGAGCGCAAAGTCCGCCGCCAGCTCGGCCAGATGAAGGCTGCGCGCCGCGTCGGCCGCGGCCACGCCTGACAGGTTGGGCGCCATGTCCGACAGGACAACGTCGACGGCCGCCCCGCCGAGCTGCGCCGCAAGCTGCGTTTCGACGTCCTCTTCTCGAAAGTCGCCCTGGATGAAGTCGACGTCCGGTACCGGGTCCATCGGGAGGACGTCGAGCGCGACGATACGGCCCCTCGGCTTGCCGTCCGGCCCCGCCAGCCGCTTTCTAACGACCTGGGTCCAACTGCCCGGCGCGGCTCCGAGCTCGACGACGACCATGCCGGGCTTCAACAGGCGGTCGGTATCGGCAATCTCCGTCAGCTTGTAAGCGGCGCGCGACCGAAACCCTTCCTGCACCGAACGCCGGACAAAGGGGTCGGTGACATGACGCTTGATCCACTCGGGATTCGAGCGATGTTTCTTCTTCGCCTGCGGCATCCGTGACTACACTGCAAAAGCAAGGAGAGAACACTATGCCCGAAATTCAACTGACCCCGAAGGAACGCCAGGCGCTGAAGGCACGTGGCCACGGATTAAAGCCCGTGGTGCTGCTCGGCAATTCCGGGCTGAGCGCTCCGGTGATGAAGGAAATCGACCGCGCGCTCGCCGCGCACGAGCTGATCAAGGTCAAGGTGCCGGGCGACGACCGCGAGGAGCGCGAAGCGCTGTTCGCGGAAGTTGCCGAGGCCCTGTCAGCGGCGCGCGTGCAGGCGATCGGCAAGTTGCTGCTGTTCTACCGGCCCGCACCCGACGAGGCCGCGCCGGCCAAAGGCGTCAAGCCGGCCAAGGCGGCCCGGCCGGCTCGCCCCCGCGCACCGAGCGCTGAACGGTCGCCCAAGGCGCCCGCGCGACGGATCGGCACGGCCACGCGTGCAAAAGCCGCCGGCAAGCCTTCGGCGCCCAAGCGTTCGACGGCGGATCGGCGCGATGCAGAGCGGGTCAACCGGGCCTCGGCGCCGCGCCGCGACCCCGGCGCGGCGATGCGCGCCGTCGGGCGGACGAACGTCGCCAAACGCGGCGGCGGTCGTGCCCGCTAAGGTCTACTGATAGGCGACCGAGACGACCGCGTACTCGCGCTTGCCGACCGGCGCGAGAACCTCGGCCATATCGCCTTCGGACTTGCCGATCAGGGCGCGCGCGATCGGGCTCGACACCGAGACGAGCCCGGCCTTGATGTCGGCCTCGTCGTCGCCGACGATCTGGTATTTCACGACCTCACCCGAAGACTGGTCCTCGAGTTCGACGGTCGCACCGAAGACGATGCGGCCGGCGGCATCCACGGTTTTTGGGTCGATGATCTGCAGGCTGCCTAGCTTGCCTTCGAGTTCCTGGATCCGGCCCTCGATGAAGCCCTGACGCTCGCGCGCGGCGTCGTATTCGGCGTTCTCCGAGAGATCGCCCTTTTCGCGCGCATCCTTGATGGCCTGGATGACGGCCGGCCGGTCCACGGCCTTGAGCCGCTGCAACTCGGCTTTCAGCTTCTCGGCGCCACGTGCGGTGATCGGTATACCCGGCATGACCTGCGAAATCTCCTGGAAAAACAAGGCCCCGGCAATGCCGGGGCCGCTAAGCCACTCTAGCCAATGCGCCGCGTTCGCGCAACCGGGTGCCGCCCGGCGGCGCTAGGCGTTCAGTCGACGGTGCAAGCCCTGCAGGTCGTTGACCTCGAGGTGATCGAGGTGCTTCATGCCTTCGATGGCCGCGCGCCCGCCAGCCATCGTCGTGTAGTAGGTCACCCGCTGCGCCAGCGCGGTGGTGCGGATCGAACGCGAGTCCGCGATCTGGCTGCGCACTTCGCTGACGGTCGTGATGACGAGCCGGATATCGCCGTTTTTCAACAGGTCGACCACGTGCGGGCGGCCGTCCTTGACCTTGTTGACCGACTTGACCGGAATCCCGGCCTGCTCGATCGCCTGCGCCGTGCCGCGCGTGGCCACCAGCTCGTAACCCATGTCATGCAACATCTGCGCGACCGCGATCGCCTTGGGCTTGTCCGAGTCCTTTACGCTCAGAAAGACCGCCCCCTTTTCCGGCAGTCCAGCGCCGGCGCCAAGTTGTGACTTGAACAGCGCCTCACCGAAGGTCTGGCCGACCCCCATGACCTCGCCCGTCGACCGCATTTCGGGTCCTAGCAGCGGATCGACGCCGGGGAACTTGGCAAACGGGAACACCGCTTCCTTGACCGAGAAGTACGGTGGAACGATCTCATGCGCCACGCCCTGACGCTCGAAGTCGATCCCCGCCATCGCCAGAGCGGCGTACTTGGCCAAAGGCATGCCGGTGGCCTTGGAAACGAACGGCACGGTGCGCGAAGCGCGGGGGTTGACCTCGAGCACGTAGATCGTCTCGGCACCGTCGGCCGCGGTCTGGATCGCGAACTGCACGTTCATCAGACCGACGACGTTGAGCGCGCGCGCCATCTGTTCGGTCTGGCGCTTCAGTTCCGCGATCGTGGCGGCCGAGAGCGAGTACGGCGGCAGCGAGCACGCCGAATCTCCGGAGTGCACGCCGGCCTGTTCGATGTGCTCCATCACGCCACCGATGAGAACGCGCTTGCCATCCGAGAGGCAATCGACGTCGACCTCGATGGCGTCATCCAGGAAGTGGTCGAGCAGCACGGGCGAATCGTTGCTGACCTTGACGGCCTCACGCATGTAGCGTTCGAGGTCGCGCGGCTCGTGCACGATGTCCATCGCGCGCCCGCCCAGCACATAGCTGGGCCGCACGACCAGCGGATAGCCAATCTCCTCGGCCAGCTGCAGCGCCTCAGCCTCGGCACGTGCCGTGCGGTTCGGCGGCTGCTTCAACGCCAGCTTGTGCAGCAGTTGCTGGAAGCGTTCGCGGTCCTCGGCGATGTCGATCGAGTCCGGCGAGGTGCCGATGATCGGCACGCCGTTGGCCTCGAGGTCGCGGGCAAGCTTAAGCGGCGTCTGGCCGCCGTACTGGACGATGACACCGAACGGCTTTTCCTTGTCGACGATCTCGAGCACGTCTTCCAGCGTCAGCGG
>DAOMFI010000213.1:0-3951 GCA_035429725.1 Burkholderiaceae bacterium
TCAACCGCGCCTACGGCAACTGGCAGTTCTTCGGCCGCTACCGCGACGCCCTGCTCCAGAACGCCGTCGAGCTGATCCAGCTCTTCCCGCCGGGCGCATCGGCCAAGAACGGCGCCGACATCAAGCTCTGCCTCGACGCCACCGAAGACATCAGCCGCTTCGCCCACGTCGGCACGGTCATCATCATCGGCGGCGACAGCGACTACATGCCCGTCGCGCAGAAGATCAAGGCCGCAGGCCGAACGCTGATCGGCATCGGCAACCGCAGGAACACCAACAAGCACTGGGCCAAGAGCTGCCACGAGTTCCGCTACTACGACAGCCTCGTCGAGCCCGAGCCGTCCGCCGAGGCCAAGCCCGCCGAAGCCAGGGAAGCGGCTGCGCCTGCCGCGCCTGCCGACCCGGCCGCCGACGTGCTGCGCCGTGCCGTCCACCTGCTGGCCGAATCGAAAGGGGAGCCGTGGGTCAACAAGGCCAGCGTCTGGCCCATGATCAAGCGCCTCGACCCGACCTTCGACCCCAAGGACCACGGTCACGCCAGTTTCGGCGAGATGCTCAAGGCACTAGACACCGTGGTCGAGGTGCGCAAAGGCGACGCGGACCACCAGCTTCGCCTGAAGCCGTAGCGAAAGAGGCCGCGAGAGCGGCCCCCACAGGCTCACACGAGGCCGCGCTCGGCGAACGAAACGCAGTCGGCACCGGCCACGACGAGGTGGTCCAGCACGCGCACGTCCACCAGCGCGAGCGCCGCCTTGAGCGTCTGCGTCAGGAACTCGTCAGCGCGACTCGGCTCCGCCGCCCCGGACGGATGGTTGTGCGCCAGCACCACTGCCGCCGCATTCAGCGACAGCGCCTCCTTGACCACCTCGCGCGGATACACCGAGGTCTGCGACACCGTGCCGCGGAACATCTGCCGCAGCTCGATGATGCGATGCTGCGCGTCGAGGAACAGCACGCAGAACACCTCGTGCTCCAGTACGCCGAGATGCAGACGCAGATGGTCCTTCACCGCCTGCGGAGAGGACATGGTGGCGCCGCGCCGCACGCGCCGCGACAGGACGCGACGTGCGACCTGAAGCACCTCCTCGGCCAGGGCGGGACGGTAGCAACCTTCGGCATCGCGCACCAGCAGCACATCGGCACGAACGACCTCAGCGGACGACAGGGAAGAAGACGGCGACATGGCGAACTCCGGTCTGGATCGGGCGGGATTGCCCGAGACCGAAGCACCACGGCGCAGCGCAGTCCGTCAGGGTTCGAAGACGGCCGCAGGCCGCAAGCGCTCGCCCCGCGAGCGCGCAGACCTTGACGGCGAGAACGACGTGGTAGCGTGGGTCGACAAGGCAAGCACCCATGCCACGCACCAAAGCGCCGGGAGCACCCGAGCGGCCAACACCGATCTTCAATCAACAGACGGGAGGGGACTGGATGAACCGCACCGGGTTTCGAGGAGGCCTGTTGGCTTGAGTCAGACCGGCATGGTCTGACGGTTCTTGGGTTCAGGTCTTCTCTCTTCCAGCCCCCCGCAGGGGCCGCCGGAGGCCCCCCGGTTGGGCCATGTATTCATGGTTCAACCCTCCTTCAGCGCCGCCGGCTGGGCAGGCTTCGTTGTTGCGGCGGCTTCGGTTTGCTGGCGCCAGTAGTGTGCCTCGGCTTCGGCCGGCGGGATGTAGCCGATGGGTTCGAGCAGGCGATGGTGGTTGAACCACGAGACCCACTCCAGCGTCGCCAGTTCGACCGCCTCGCGCGTCTTCCACGGCCCGCGCCGGTGGATGATCTCGGCCTTGTACAGCCCGTTGATGGTCTCGGCCAGCGCGTTGTCGTAGCTGTCGCCGGTGGAGCCCACCGAGGGCTCGATGCCGGCTTCGGCCAAGCGTTCGCTGTAGCGGATCGAGACGTACTGGCTGCCGCGATCGCTGTGGTGCACGAGGTCGCCATCACGCTCGGCACGCCGCGCGTACAGCGCCTGCTCCAGCGCGTCGAGCACGAAGTCGGTTTGCATAGAACTGCTGACCCGCCAGCCGACGATGCGCCGCGCAAAGACGTCGACCACGAAGGCCACATACGCGAAGCCCTGCCAGGTCGAGACGTAGGTGAAGTCCGCCACCCACAGCTGGTTCGGCCGCTCGGCCTTGAAGTGGCGGTTGACGCAATCCAGCGGACACGCCGCCTTGGCATCGGGCACCGTCGTGCGCACGCCCTTGCCGCGGCGCGCGCCTTGAAGCCCGAGCCGCCGCATCAAGCGCTCCACCGTGCAGCGCGCCACCGTCACGCCTTCGCGCAGGAGTTGCCGCCACACCTTGTCGGCACCGTAGACCCGCAGGTTCGCGTCGTACACGCGCTGCACCTGCGGCATCAGCTCGGCGTCGCGTTGCGCCCGCACGGGCAGCAGCACTGGATCGCGCCGCCGCGCCGCATGACGCCGGTACGCCGACGGGGCGACCTGCAGCGCGGTGCAGATCGGCTCGACCCCCAGCCGAGCGCGGTGCTCGTCGATGAAGGCGTTCACTTCTTGTGATGGCGGTCGAGCTCCGCCTGGGCGAAATAGGCGCTTGCCAGCTTCAGGATCTCGTTGGTCTTGCGCAGCTCGCGCACCTCGCGCTCGAGCTCCTTGATCCGTTGCTGCTCGGCGGTCGTGGCGCCTGGCCGAACGCCGCTGTCGCGCTCGCCCTGGCGCACCCACTTGCGCAGCGTCTCGGCCGTGCAGCCGATCTTCGCCGAGATCGACTCAATCGCCGCCCACTGCGACGGGTACTGGTCCTTGGCATCGAAAACCAGGCGCACCGCGCGCTCGATCACTTCGGGGGAAAACTTCGGGGACTTCCTCATCTTGGCTCCATTCTCAATCGAAGGAGCCTCCTCAAAATCCGGGGCGGTTCAGGAGGACTGTTCCGCAGCGTAAGGAGCCGGTCGCGGCTCGCGGGCGAACTCACGGTGAGCGCCATCAAGTCGACGTTCGACTGGAGCAGCGGGGGCGGCTTGAGCGGCAGCAATACGGGGTACAGCTGACCCCGGACTACGGCCAGGCGGGCGGGCCACCAATGACTGCTCCCGCCGCCGGCGAAAGAGTCGTACCGACCCATCGGCGACAACCACGGCCTCGAACTCGTCGTCCTGAAGCCGCCGGTCAGACCAAAGCGACACCCGAAGGAGGCCCCTCGGCGGAGGGCACACATCGGCGGGCAGCACTCAGGGCGATTGAAGCGCGGAGCACGGCTTGAGACCTTGCGGGCTCACCCCTGCGGGAGCCCTTCGTGCAAGCCACCGGCCGGCAGCCCCAGCGGGCGCCTGATGGCACCCCGCTCCATTACGAACGCCACCGCCCAGAGCAGACCGCGCTGTACCGCCTGGTGCAGCAGCACGCGGCCAGCTTCATCGCGCACACCGAGGCCAGCACCGGCGCCGAGCTGCCTCGATTCATCAAGGACGAGTTCGACGCGTTCCTCGAATGCGGCATCCTGGCGCACGGCTTCCTGAGGCTGCGCTGCGGTGAATGCGGCCACGACAAGCTGCTGGCCTTCAGCTGCAAGCGCCGCGGGTTCTGCCCGTCCTGTGGCGCACGGCGCATGTCGCAGACGGCGGCGCACCTGGTGGATCACGTCATCCCGCATGTGCCGGTGCGCCAGTGGGTGCTGTCGCTGCCGATCCCGCTGCGCGTGCTGCTGGCCGCGCAGCCCGAGTTGGTCACGCCGGTGCTGCAGGTGGTGCAGTGCATCGTCACGCGCCATCTGCTGGGGCAGGCCGGACTCGCGAACGACGAGGGTCACAGCGGCGCCGTGACGCTGATCCAGCGCTTCGGCTCGGCGGCCAACCTCAATATTCACCTGCACTGCCTGGTGCTGGACGGCGTGTACCGCTGCGGCGCCGATGGCGCGCCCCTCTTCGTCGAAGTGGGCCCGCCCACCGACGACGAGCTGCACGCGCTGCTGCAGACCGTCATTGCCCGGCTCA
>DAOMFI010000214.1:0-3916 GCA_035429725.1 Burkholderiaceae bacterium
AGGACGCGATAGCGGTTGGGCGAATGCTGGCCGGTGCGCAGCTGGTCGAGCAGCGCCTCGGTCCGGTACTGCGCCCGCCAGATCGTCGCGTAGGAAATGAAGAAGCGCTGGTTCTGCGTCAGGCCGTCGATCGGGCCGATCGGCTGGCGTGCCAGCGCGATCTGCAGGCCGTCGAACGCGATCGCGACACCGGCGAGGTCCGAGATGTTCTCACCGAGCGTCTGCAACCCGTTGATCGATTGCCCCGGCACCGGTGAGTAGCCGGAATACTGCTGTGCCAGGCGTGCGGCGCGCGCCTTGTAAGCGGCGGCATCGTCGGGCGTCCACCAGTCGCTGAGGTTGCCGACACTGTCGAATTGCCGTCCGCGGTCATCGAAGTGGTGCGTAATCTCGTGCCCGATGACCGCGCCGATGCCGCCGTAGTTCACCGCAGGATCCCCGGTCGGATGGAAAAAAGGCGGTTGCAGGATGGCGGCCGGAAAGATGATCTCGTTCAGGCCGCCGGCGAAGGCATTGACCAGGTGCGGCGATGCATTCCAGCGGGTGCGGTCGACCGGCTTGCCGAGATCGGCGACCCGGTCGTTGAAGGCCCACGCGCGGGCGCGCAGCCAGTTGCCGGCGAAGTCGTCACGCTCGATCACGAGGCCGTCGTAGGTCTTCCACTTGTCCGGGTAGCCGATCTTCAGCGCCATCGCGTCGAGCTTCTTCAGCGCGTTCTGCTTGGTCGACGCGCTCATCCAGTCGAGCTTCTCGATCCGCGCCCGCAGCGCTGCCTTGATGTCGGTCACCATCTGCACGGCGCGTGCCTTCGCCTCCGGCGAGAACGCGCGCGCAACATAGAGCTGCCCGAGACCCTCGGCCAGCGGCTCCGAGCCGAACGGTCCGGTCATCACGCGGATGACCTGGTCCGGACGCGGGAAGTTCTTTTCCAGACCCTGGATCACCCTGCCGCGATAGTCAAAGCGCGCTTCGACGAACTCGGCCGGCAGCATCGGCGCCAGTTCGTCGAGCACGCGCTCGCGCAGGTACGCACGCCAGGTCGCGAGTGGCGCTTCGGCCGCGGCGCGCGCGACCGCCGCAACGAACTTCGGCGCGGCGACGTTGAATTCACCCGGCTTCGGAACACCCAGCGCAGAAAAGTAGGCCGACCAGTCGAGACCCGGCGCGCGCTGCAGGATCGTCTCGAGCGTATTCAGCTGGTAGACGGCGTTCGGGTCGCGCCGTTCGACCCGCGTCATCGAAGCCTCGGCGAGCGAGGTCTGCAGTTCGAAGCTCGCTGCGGCGGCTGCGGGAACATCGCTTGCCTGGACAAGCTTTCCCAGGCGCAGGCGGTAGACCTCATAGGCCTTGCGCAGTTCGAGCGTGCGCTTGTCGTTGCGGAAGTAGTCGTCGCGATCCGGCAGGCCCAGGCCGCCCTGATCCAGCTGGACGAGGTAGCGCCGACGGTCCTTGGCATCGGGCATCACCGCGACGCGCAGTGGCGCGTCGATGAAGTGACGCGACAGCTGCGCCAGCAGCGCCGGCAGCTGCTGGCGGTCGTCGAGCGCATCGATCTGCTGCAGCAGCGGCTGCAAGGATTCGAGTCGGCGCTTTTCGACAGCCTCCACGTCCATGCCGCTGATATAGAACCTGAACGCGAGCAGCTTGCCCGGCGTGTCGAGCAGGGACGGATCGCGCGCGGCGTCGATCAAGGCCTGTTCGACGACGTCCCGGCTTTCGTCACGCAGGGTGTCGAAGCTGCCGATGCGTGCGCGGTCGGGCGGGATCGGGGTCGCCTTCTTCCAGAGCCCGTTGACGTACTCGTCGAAATCGGTGCAGGCCTCGGCCGGCGCACCGAGTCGCTTGACGTCCAGCGGCGTGGCAGCCGCGACGCCGGTCATGGCGAGGGTCGCGATTATCAGCGGGCGCAGCATGGGCACTCGGGTCGAAACTCCGCGGGCAGCATACCCCTCGCACCGCGCCCGGCGGCCTCCGGCCCCGCCGGCGATGCACGATTGAGCGGACGCGGGGTCGGTGTTACTCTCGCGGCCACTCTGAATTCCGCTTACCGCGGACACCCGCCGAAGGTTCCCACAAGGCGCCTTCCGGCCGCACGGCATAGGGGCACCCTTCCCGATTGCCGCGCTCCCAAGAACACGATTTTTGGCAGGAGTCTGAATGAACGCGCCCCTATCCGAAGCCGTCCGCCGTGCGCTGACGGAAGTCACCCTCGACGACAAATGGACGCTCGACCGCGGCCGCGCCTACATGAGCGGCACGCAGGCGCTGATCCGGCTGGCGATGCTGCAGCGGCAGCGCGACCAGCTGGCCGGGCTGAACACCGCCGGATTCATCAGCGGCTACCGCGGCTCGCCGCTCGGCGGCGTCGACCAGACCGCGTGGAAGGCGAAGAAGCATCTCGAACGCCACCACGTCAAGTTCCAGCCGGGGCTGAACGAAGACCTCGCGGCCACCAGTGTCTGGGGCACGCAGCAGGTCAATATGTTCGAAGGCGCGAAGTACGACGGTGTGTTTGCCATGTGGTACGGCAAGGGCCCCGGAGTGGATCGATGCGGTGACGTCTTCAAGCACGCCAATGCGGCTGGCACCAGCCGCCACGGCGGCGTGCTGGCGCTGGCCGGCGACGACCACGGCGCGAAGTCATCGACGCTGCCGCACCAGTCCGACCACATCTTCAAGGCCTGCATGATGCCGGTGCTCTTTCCGGCCACCGTGCAGGAGTACCTCGACATGGGCCTGCACGGCTTTGCGATGAGCCGCTACGCGGGCGTGTGGGTGGGCATGAAGACGGTGACCGAGGTCGTCGAGGCCTCCGCCTCGGTCATCGTCGATCCCGAGCGCGTCGACATCGTGCTGCCCTCGGACTTCGCGATGCCGGCGGGCGGGTTGAACGTCCGCTGGCCCGACGGCGCGCTCGAGATGGAAGCGCGCCTGCTCGACTACAAGCTGTACGCCGCGCTGGCGTACTGCCGCGCGAACAAGCTCAACTACACCGCGATCGACTCGCCGCACGCGCGCTTCGGCATCGTCGCCAGCGGCAAGGCGTATCTGGACACGCGCCAGGCACTCGCGGACCTCGGGCTCGACGAGCAGACCTGCAAGGACATCGGCATCCGACTGTTCAAGTGCGGCATGGTCTGGCCGCTCGAGGCGCAGACGATCGGTGCTTTCGCCGAGGGGCTCGAGGAGATCCTGGTCGTCGAGGAAAAGCGCCAGATGGTCGAGTACCAGGTGAAGGAGGAGCTTTTCAACTGGATCGGCAAGGGCAAGCGCATCCCGCGCGTCATCGGCAAGTTCGACGAGAAGGACGGCGGCGAGTGGGCGGTCCCGCAGGGCAACTGGATCCTTCCCGCGCACTATGAGTTTTCACCGGCCATCGTCGCCAAGGCGATCGTCGCCCGCATTGGCAAGCTCGACCTGCCGGCCGACATCCGCGCCCGCATGCAGGCGCGGCTGGCCATCATTGAAGCGAAGGAGCGCGCGCTCGCCAAGCCGCGCGTCGTGACCGAGCGCAAGCCGTGGTTCTGTTCCGGTTGCCCGCACAACACCTCGACCCGGCTGCCCGAAGGATCGCGCGCGGTTGCCGGCATCGGCTGCCATTACATGGTGGTCTGGATGGACCGTAATACGTCGACCTACACTCAGATGGGCGGCGAGGGCGTGCCCTGGATCGGCCAGGCGCCGTTCACGAACGAAAAGCACATCTTCGCCAACCTCGGCGACGGCACCTACTTCCACTCCGGTTCGCTCGCGGTGCGCGCGGCCGTCGCGGCCAACGTGCCGGTCACCTACAAGATCCTGTTCAACGACGCGGTGGCGATGACTGGCGGCCAGCCGACCGACGGCCAGATCACCGCGCCGCAGATCACGCAGCAGATGCACGCCGAAGGCGTGAAGAAGATCGTCATCGTCACCG
>DAOMFI010000215.1:0-3881 GCA_035429725.1 Burkholderiaceae bacterium
CGATCTCCTTCTGGAAGTCGAGCGCTTCGAGGTAGTGCGTGGTGGCCAGCAGGTTCACCTCGGGCGGCAGCTTGTAGGCCGGATTGCCCCAGTAGGCGTTGGCGAAGATGCCGAGTTGACCGCTTTCGACGAATTTCTTGAGTCGGCTCTGCACCTCGCGGAAGTAGCCCGGCGAGGCGTTCGGCCACGGCGAGATCGACTGCTGGATCTCGCTCGTCTTCTTCGGGTCCGCCTTCAGCGCCGAAACGACGTCGACCCAGTCGAGCGCGTGCAGGTGGTAGAAGTGCACCAGGTGGTCCTGCGCGTACAGCGTCGCGTGCATCAGGTTGCGGATCGTGTTCGCGTTCTTCGGAATCTTGATACCGAGCGCATCCTCGACGGAGCGGACCGAGGCGAGCGCGTGCACGCCGGTGCAGACGCCGCAGATGCGTTCGACGAACGCCCAGGCGTCGCGCGGGTCGCGTCCCTTGAGGATGACCTCGAGTCCGCGCCACATCGTGCCGGTCGACACGGCATTGCGGATCACGTTGTCCTTGTCGACGTTGACTTCGATGCGCAGATGCCCTTCGATGCGAGTGATCGGATCGACGACGATGCGCCGGCCGCTGTTGTCGAGGGTGAAGCCTTGTGTCTGGATGGTCGGCATGATTACTTCTCCACCGTCTCGTTAACCTTGTCATTGCGCCCTGAACTGCGCGCCTGCTTGATCGCGCTGACGGCGGCGTGCGCCGCGAGCGCCGCGCCGGTCACCGCGAGGGCGCCGACGCCGAAGCGTGTCGCCGTGCCTTCGATGCCGACCCCGGCGACGCCCGGCGGGCGGATCGTCGTCAGGTGGTCGTAGAACGAGCCCTTGTCCCAGAAGTCGTCTTCCGAGCAGCCGATGCAGCCGTGGCCCGACTGGATCGGGAAGCTCAGGCCCTCGTTCCAGCGCACCGCCGAGCAGGCGTTGTAGGTGACCGGGCCCTTGCAGCCGACCTTGTACAGGCAGTAGCCCTGGCGGGCGCCGGCGTCGTCGAAACGCTCGACGAACTGGCCCGCGTCGAAGTTCGGACGGCGATAGCACTTGTCGTGCACGCGCACGCTGTAGAACATCTTCGGCCGGCCCTGCGCGTCCATCTCCGGCAGGCGATCGAAGGTCAGCACGTAGGTCACGACGCCGGTCATCACTTCCGCGATCGGCGGGCAGCCCGGCACCTTGATGATCGGCTTGTCGAAGATGACCTTGTGCACTGGCACAGCCTGGGTCGGATTGGGTTTCGCGGCCTGCACGCAGCCCCACGACGCGCACGAGCCCCAGGAGATGATGGCCTTGGCATCCTTGGCCACGTGCTTCAGCTTCTCGACGAACGGGCGCCCACCCGGGATGCAGTAGATGCCGTCGTCAGCCAGTGGCGGATTGCCCTCGACAGCGAGGATGTAATTGCCCTTGTACTTGCTGATCGTCTGCTCGAGCGCCTCTTCAGCCTGGTGTCCGGCCGCAGCCATCAGGGTGTCGTCGTAGTCGAGCGAGATCATCGACAGCACGACATCCTTGGCGAGCGGGTGCGCCGAGCGGATGAACGACTCCGTGCAGCACGTGCACTCAAGGCCGTGCAGCCAGATGACCGGCGTGCGCGGCTTGGTCTGCAGCGCCTTGGCGATCTCCTGCGCGCCGGCCTCGCCGAGCCCGAGCGATGCCGCGGTCAGGCTGCAGAACTTGAGGAAGCTCCGCCGCGTGATTCCCTGCCGCCGCATCACTTCGTATGACGTTTCGAGCATGGTGTATCTCCCTGGGTCATGTCTTGCGTGAGGCTCGGCAGTCGCACTGCTTTCGCCGCATGTTCCGCATGCTTCTCCTTTGAGCGCAGAGCCCGTTGATGCACGTCAACGCGAAAGGGGGCGCCGACGATGTGCTCCGATTTCAGTCGCGTGTGTTACGGGTACCGTTACAGCCGGCGCCGCATCGGGAGGGACTATCCTTGAGCTACTGCAAGCCCGAATCGATTGACGAGCCGTTAAATTCGGGCAGCTGGGCTGGTTGCGTTGTCGTACTCATCACGAGGTCAAGATGTCGCAGGATCGGTTTGAAGCGCTTCGGGGTTCGCGCCTGGCCGCTGAGCTCGATGAGCCTCAGTGCAGGAAACTTGCCGGCCTGATGGAACTGGTGGAACTGAAGGATGGCGATGTCCTCGTGCGCGAGGGCACGTCGGACGACCACCTGTTCGTGGTCGTGAGCGGCGCGCTCGGCGTCGTGCGCCACCCGGCAGGAGAGCCACCCGTGGCCCTGCACACCCTGGTGCCGGGGGACCTGGCCGGCGAGTTGTCGTTCATCGACGACACCGAGCGTTATGCCTCGCTGCAGGCCGAGGGCCCGACGCGCGTGATGTCGCTGCGCCGTCCGGCGCTGGAGTCGCTGCTGAAGTCCGACCCCGAGATCGTCTACCGGACGATGCGCGCGATCATCCGCACCGCCCATGCGATCCAGCGTCGCCTTTCGAGCCAGTCGATCGAACTGGCGAACTACATCTACAAACAGCACGGCCGCTACTGAATGCGCGGCTCGGGCAGTGCCCGTAGACTCGGCGCATGACGTCCATCGAGCCGGCGCAGATCGCAGTCACGCCTGAAACCGAGCCGGTCACCGTCGTCTTCGGCGCGAGCGGTTACGTCGGTTCGAACCTTGTTCCCTGCCTGGTGACGGCCGGCCATCGCGTACGGGCGGTGGCACGGCAGCGCCGTGTGCTGGAAGCCCGCGACTGGCAGGACGTCGAACTGGTCGAAGCCGATGCCCTGAACCCGGACACGCTGGACACGGCGCTCGAGGGCTGTGGCGTCGCCTACTACCTGGTGCACTCGATGGCGGCCGGCAGCGACTTCGCCCGGCTCGACCGGGAGGCCGCGCTCAACTTTGCGCACGCCGCGGCGCGCCAGGGAGTGCGGCGCATCGTGTATCTGGGCGGCCTCGTGCCCGCAGGCGCCGACTCCGAGCACCTAAGGTCGCGCCAGGAAAGCGGTGACCTGCTGCGATCGACGCACGTGCCCGTCACCGAGCTGCGGGCGGGCATCATCGTCGGCGCCGGTTCGGCCGCCTACGAAGTCATGCGCGATCTCGTGTACCACCTGCCTCTGATGGTCACGCCCAAGTGGGTCCAGTCGAAGTCATCGCCGATTGCGCTGCCGAACCTGCTGCACTACCTGCTGGCGCTCGCGACAGAACCGGCGGCGGCGGGACGGATCTTCGACGCCGGCGGACCGGAACTGCTGAGCTACGAGGAGATGATGCTGGCCTTCGGAGACGTCATCGGCAAACGGCCGCGCATCATTCGCGTGCCGGTATTGAGTCCGCGGCTGTCGTCGTACTGGCTGGGACTGGTGACGTCGGTGCCGGCGAGCATCGCGCGCGCGCTGATCGGCGGTCTCAAGCACGACATCCCGGCAAACGACGAGGCGCTGCGTGCACTGGTGCCGCAAACGCTGCTGACCTTCCGCGAGGCTGTGCGTGCCGCGCTGGAGTCGGAGCGGCAACATCGAGTAGCAGGGCGATGGACCGAGGGCGCGTTCCCCCACCGCGCCTATCGGCACGACCATGCCTACTACGCCAAACGCGCGGGCGGCGTGGCCGAGACCGCGGCGGCGCCGGCGGCGGTGTGGCCCGTCGTTACGGCTATCGGCGGCGACAATCGCTACTACACGCTGAACTTCCTGTGGTGGCTGCGTGAGCTCATCGACTGGCTGGTCGGCGGCCCCGGCTTCACGCACGGGCGACGCGATCCGGTCGACCTGCGCGTCGGCGATGCAATCGATTACTGGACCGTGCTGGCGCTCGAGCCGGAGCGACGCCTGACGCTGTACTTCGGCATGAAGGCGCCCGGCTCGGGGATACTCGAGTTCGAACTCGAGCC
>DAOMFI010000216.1:0-3847 GCA_035429725.1 Burkholderiaceae bacterium
GGGCAGTATCGGAGGAGCATGTAGGTCGCAGCGGCGGTTCAGCGCCGCTGCGGACGAGACGTAGCTACGTGAGTCCGAGTTCAGCCAGGCTGCCGAACAGTCGATCCCGGCCCTCGACGAAATTCGGTGCAGTGCCACCCAGGCGCTGCATCATCTGCGCCTGCCGATAGTTGGGATGGCGCTGCACGAAGTCATCGAAGACGCGTTGTGCCTCGGACTTCTGCCCCATGCGCACCAGCGCCGCAGCGTGGATCGGCGCCCAGGGCAGCGTCGGGTTCGCAGCCACGGCGGCCTCGCCCCAGGAGCGCGCCCGCTCGTAGTCCCCCACGATGAAATTCGCCAGCGCGAGCCGGTAGTGCCATTCCGCGCGAAACACATCACGAGGGCTGAGCCGCAGCGCCAGTTCGAGCGGAGCAATGCCTTCCGCCGGCCGGCCGTTGAGGATCAGCGCCAGGCCGTAGGCGCCATACGCCGAGGGCTGGCGATGACGTTCCGACCACTCCTTGCTAAGGCGAAGCATCGCCGGCCAGTCTTTCTTCAGATAGGAACGTATGACGCGGGACTGATGAGAGAAGTGCCCGTCGGGATCGAGCCGGTCCAGCTCTTCGCCAGCCTCTTGGATGCGCTTCATCGCCGCGGCTCGGTCGGGCAGCCAGCCGTTCATGGCGCCGTTTAGTGTGACGAACGCCAGGCCGCCCCAGCCACGCACCGAATCGGGGTTGATCGCAACTGCCTGCTCGAGCATCTTGAGAGATTCGCTCAGATTCGCGCGGTTGTAGCCGCGCTCCCACAGGGCGAAGCCGCGCATCGCCAGATCGTCGGCCGTCACCTCGGTCGGCGATAGCGCGGCGGCGCGGGCGCCCGCGGTGCGATAGACCTCCACGCTGAGTACCCGCGCCACATGCAGCACGAATTCATCGAGCATCTGATGGAGACGGGCGCGCTCGACGACGAATTTCTCGGACCAGCGCAGGGCGCCGCTCTCGCCGTTGATGAGCATCAGGTCCATGCGGATGACGTCGCCCTCGTGCCGGACGCTGCCGTGCACGATGTAGCGCACGCGCAGTTCGCGCGCCACGCTGCGCGGGTCGATCGTCTTGCCCCTGTATGTCGCCACCGTGTCGCGGCCGATGACGAAGCTTTCAGACAGCCGGCCGATCTGCCCGATCAGATCACCTAGAACGGCATCTGCAAACCACTCGCTGTCGGCGCTCGACGGGTCGACGGTCAACGGCAACACGGCGATCGACAGCGTCGGCACGTCTGGCGGCATCGGTCCCACCTCGGCACGTTTGCCGGGGAGCGGTGAACCGTTCATCACCCACGCTGCGGCAGCGATCAGCAAAGCGAGCAGGCCCGCAAGCAGCGCGCGGGTCCGGCCGAGGCCGCCCGGCAACGCCGCGGACGAACTGGAAGGCGGCGCGCTGGTTCGATCGTCGGCATCGACAGCCGCGGCAGCGCCGCCGTTGTCGACGAGGGAACGCGGTGCCGGGTCGGGCATCAGCAGGTAGCCCCGCCGCGCGATGGTACGAACCAGCCGGTGTTCGGTATCCCCCAGCACGCGCCGGATGTCGGCAATCGCCTGCGCCAGCGAGCTTTCGCCCACGATCACGTCTGGCCAGACGCGACGCAGCAGTTCGTCCTTGCTGACGACCTTTCCGGCGTGGCTGCCGAGCACACAAAGCACCTGCAGCGCCTGCTTCCGCAGTCCGGCCAGCTCTCCGCGGGCGTTCAGCAGTTCGCCTGTGGCGAGGTCGAGCACGAAATCCGAAAGTGCGAGCCGCGTCGACGGCTCGAGGTGATTGCGATCGGTCAGGGTGTTCAAGAGAGCCTTTTGGATCAGCCCCTGCGGCGGCGGTTCGGGTATCGGGTGGGCCCAGCGACCTCACGGTCTCTTTGCTTTCAAGGAAATCTCAAGGTTCTGTCATGACTTTCTCCCGGTTCTGCTGCCACCCTCCGTGTCCTCACTTTATCGGCAACCGGAAGTCATGGGAACGCCCGGCGTACCCGGCGATGGCGCAGCCGCAGCAATCCGACGGGGGCTTCAGCCGATGACCGGCAAGCAGCGGGGAAACTGAAGCTTATGCGTCGTCTCGGTGGGAGCATGGAAGTGGGGCCGCGGATGCACATTCATGCAGGGAAGGACGGGGACAAGCATCGACCGGCTGACGGCGGGCCGCGGGGAGCTCCCGGAACGCCGGTGGCTATGCCCGTAATGATCGTCGCCCGTAGGCGGCAGGCTGCGACCATCAACTGCGGTGGGCCTTGTCCTGCCAACGCCTTATGGACACTGCAAACGGCTGTGTTGCGCTGCCTCGAAGACCAAGGGGTGCTCGGTGCTGATCGCCGGGTGCCGCCGGGAGCAAGAGCGGAACGTGAATATTCTGCAGTTCGTCCGGGAACGTGACGCATACATTGCGTCGGGACTTTTTCATGGGGGAGGTCGTATGACGATGCACTCGCTGGCTACCGCTGTGCTGGAACCACTACACCGAGGTCTATGGGTCGCGTTCGCGACCGTTGCCCTACTTGGCGCCTGTGCCCACAGCCCGACCGAGCGGGTCGAAAGGCCGTGGTTTTCCGCGACCTCGACCAATCAGTGGAACGAGTACGCGAACGATCTGATCGCGCGCAATGCCGTGGGGCAGGGGGGAGCGCTGCGCACGCTGGCTTACCTGAACCTCGCCATCCACAATGCCATCGTGCAGGCGGACAAAGCGAAACAGGCATCCGATGGCGCCGTCGCCGGTGCGTCGGCCGCCGTGCTCTCCCAACTGTTTGCCAAGGACGAGGCGGCCGTCAACGCCCGGCTGCAGCGCGAGATCCAGGCCATCGGCCCGGGACAGCGGGCTGCGTTCCAGGCCGGCGTCGACCTCGGCCGCAAGGTCGGCGATCAGGTCATCGCGCAGGCGCGCACCGACCGCGTCGCTGCGGCCTGGACCGGCACCGTGCCGGTTGGCGAAGGCAAGTGGGCCAGCCTGGTCAGTCCGCCAGCGCCACCGCTCGGGCCGGCGCTGGGCAATGCGCGCACGTTCTACCTGAAGGCCGGCGATGAGTTTCGCGCGCCGCCTCCGCCAGCATGGGGCTCGGCCGCCTTCCAGGTGCAGATCACGGAAGTGCGTACGATCGCCGACAGCCGCACGAACGAGCAGATCCGCATCGCGCAGTACTGGGAAGACCTCACCGGCTCCTTTGCAGCCGGCGCCTGGAATGTCCGTGCGCGGAACGCAATGGCGGCCAAGGGCCTCGACGAGGCGACCACCGCGCGCGCCCTGGCGATGATGCACATGGCCGGCTTCGACGCCCTCATCGCCTGCCACGACTCCAAGTACACCTACTGGGTGCCGCGTCCGGCGCAGGCCGACCCGAAGATCACGCTCGCGGTGGGAGTGCCGAACCACCCGTCCTACCCAGCCAACCACTCCTGCATTTCCGGAACGATGGGCCGCGTGCTCGATGCTCAGGTTCCGGGGAGCAACGGCGTGTACGAGACGATGGGCAAGCAGGCGGGCGCCTCGCGTCTCTACGGTGGCATTCACTATCGGATGGACCTGGAAGCCGGCGACGAGATCGCAAGCAAGATCGCCGCGCGTGCTCTGCAGGTCGGCCCGGCAAAGGGACAGACCTACACGCCAGCAGGACGCTGACGAAGCGTGCTGAATGACCCATCCGCGGCCGACAGCTGCGGATGGGAGGCCGCTGCATAGGCTGAGGTTCGTTGTGGGGTCTTCCTCCTCGGTCAAATGTTGCCTCCTTTTAGTAGACGCCCGGTTCGGCAGAGTGCGGACCGGGGCGCTTCGTCGCCTGCTGAAGGGCTGTGACGCTGCCGGGACGCGCCGCTAGGATC
>DAOMFI010000217.1:0-3837 GCA_035429725.1 Burkholderiaceae bacterium
ACGGGGCATCGGCTGCATGAGGCGCCTCCTATCAAAGTGATATCACTTTGATAGAAAACGGCCACGCTGTCAATGCCGCGCCGATCGACGGCTTCGTTCGATGGTGCAGCGTGTAAGGTGAAAGGCCGGCGGGCGCGACGCGCCCACCGGCCGGTGCGGCTCCTGGGAGCCCCTATCGACCTCGCGCCGCAAAGGGCGTTGCCTCGGTCTGCACCCAGCCCGGTGATCCGATCGGCCGATTAGCGCTGTCGGTCGTGCCGTTGGTACGGTAGGCATTGTTGCCCCAGACCCAGAGCGCGCCGCCGGAGCGCAGAGCGAGCCCGGCGCCGCCGGTGGCGACCGCCGCAGTTGCGTCGTTCAGAGACAGCACCGCCGAGAAGGTCGGACGCGCCGCGCCGGGGGTGCCATCGGCCAGCTGCCCGTCCAGATCGACACCCGCCGCGTAGACGATGCCGCTCGCGCCCCAGGCATAGGTCACTTGACCGCTGCGCCCGACTGCTACGCGCGTGACCGGGCCGGGCACGGCAAGCTGGACCAGAGGCTGGTTGAGCGAATTCCAGGTGTCGCCATTGATGCCGTACTGCTGGCCCCAGAGCGTGTTGTCGCTGCGCACCAGGACGACGCGGGTGTTGTCGATCGCAAAGTCGATCGCGGTTCCGGTGAATCCAATGGTGGCAAACGACAGCACGGCCGTGGATCCACCAGAGCAGCCGGCGAAGTTGCAGGTCCAGTACACCGCGCTGCCGCTGCCATCGAGCGCTATCACCGTGCCCAATCCCCCCGCCGCTGCACGCACGAGCGTGCGCGCCGCGGTGCTGGCATCGAAATAGACATGCGGCACGGCGGTGATGAACGCACTGTTCGGGTAGCCGCCGAGGTTAGGTTCGATGAAAGCATGGCCCCACTTCCAGGCGACACCGGTGGCGGTCCAGGCGAGCACCGAGGCGTCGCCGCCGCTGCCACCGGCCTCGGTCATCGTCAGCCCGACGATGCCGGCGAGCGGCAGCAGGTCGCTCTGGCGCAGCACTGCTGCCGGTATTGGGCTGCTGCTGCCGTTGCTTTGACCGAGGTTGCGGCCGAGCTGGCCGCTTCCGTTGTAGCCCCAGGCCCAGACCGTGCCGTCGTTGCGCAGCGCAAACGATGTATCGCCCCGCGCCAGCACCTGCGTGAAGACTCCGGTCAGTCCGGCGACTGGACGCGGCGAGCACTCGCTGCAGCTGCGGCCCACCTGGCCGTAACCGTTGTTGCCCCAAGCCCAGACCGTGCCGTCGCTGCGCAGTGCCACGGCGTGGCGGAAGCCGGCGGAGATCTGTGTGAAGCCGACGATTTCGGCGGTGTTCAGTGTCACTACCAGGGTCGCGGGCGCGCTGGTGGCAGAGCCCTGACTGTTGCTTGCCACAACGCGGTACTGCGCGCCGTTGTCGGTGCCGGCGTCGTCGTCGAGGTAGTAGACCGGCGGCGTCGTATAGCTCGCCCCGGTGGCGCCGGTGATGTTGAAGAAGCCGCCGCCGCCAGGCGCCTGACGCTGCCACTGGTAGGTGGGCGACGGCGATCCCGTTGCAACCACGGTGAAAGTCGCGGTCGATGCGCTGACGACGGTCGCGCCCGCCGGCTGCTGGGCGATCACCGGCGCGGACGTCGCGGCATTGACCGTCAGCACGGCGGCGTTCGAATTGGCTGTGCCCGCGCTGCTCGTGGCGACCGCGCGATAGCGCCAGCCGTTCATCGCGACTGTTGTCGCGGCAGTCGAGTAGTTGGCGCTGGTCGCGCCGGTGCCGCCGGCGACGTTGTTCCAGCTGGTGCCGCCGTCGGTGCTGACCTGCCACTGCAGGCTCGGCGCGGGTGTGCCCGTGGCGGCGACCGTGAAGCTCGCGATCGCCGGTTCGGTCACGGTCGCATTGGCCGGCTGCGCCGTGAAGGCCGGCGCGACCGGCGCCGGATTGACCGTCAGCGTCGCCAGACCGCTGGTGACGGAACCCACGCTGTTGCTGACGATGACGCGAAACTGCGCGCCGTTGTCGTTTGCACGCACGGTGGCCGGCGTCGAGTAGCTCGCACCGGTCGCGCCCGCGACGTCGGTCCAGGTGCCTGCCGTCAGCCGCTGCCAGCGATAGGCGAGCGGCGCGGTGCCGGTCGCCGTGACGTTGAAGGTCGCGACCGCTGGCTCCGTGACCGCCTGATCGGCGGGCTGCACGCTGATCCCAGCGATGACCGGCGCGGGCGTAACGGTGAGTGTCACCGGCACGCTGATTACCGCGAGTCCATTGCCGACGACGACGACCCGGAACTGGGAGCCGTTCTGCGCCGGGGTCACGGCGGTAACCACGAAGGTCGCTGACGTTGCGCCGGCCACATCGGTCCAGGTGCCGCCGCCGAGCGTCTGCCACTGGTATGAAAGCGGTGCGCCAGCGGCGCTTGCCGTCACGCTGAAGCTGGTGTTGCCGCCGGCCGTGGCGGACTGATCGGTCGGCTGCAGGGTGATCGTCGGCGCAGACTGCGCGGGCGGAGGTGGTGTGCTATCGGAGGAACTGCAGGCAGCAAGCAGGGCCGCAAGGAAAAGCGCCAGCAGAGCGGTGAAGGTGACATTCGCGCCGGCCGCTCGTTTCATGTCCTGTGTGATCGGGTTCATGGTCGTCTCCCGTGTGTCAAAGGCTAGGGTGCGGTCGCTGGCGAAGGCGCAAAGGTCTTGCCGGCGCAACGGTGGGCGCGGCTGCAAGAGCCGGGCGTCGAGACGAAGCAATCCTGGTCGGGGCGTGATCGACCGCAGCCCCGTCCCGCATCCGCCGTGCCGCCACTGCGGTGTGCGGCGATCGGGTCGCTGGAATGCTGTGCCAGCGTGCTTTCGTGCACTGCATGGATCCTCCTCGTCGTTTACGGGCTGTCACGGTGGTTTCACAATGTCAGGGTGGCTGCACCGACCCCGCCCCCACTCGGTTCGTGATCACCTCAGGGGATGTGCGGGAGTCTCACGATGGGCGGGTCTTGCGTCAGCCCACAGATGACCCACAATTGCCGCGCGGAGTGGGGGGCTTCGTATGGCAAAGCTTTCGGTCGTCACGGCGGACGGGTCGCCGCGGAGTCTCGCGGAGGCCCTGAGCGAACTCGCCGAGGAACGATTCAACGCTCTCGAGGGACTGATCGCGCTCGCAGAGGCCGCCTACGCGCGGGAAGTCCCGCACGTTGCTCAGGGTGCGGCCGGCCTGGTCATTGCGGCCGAACACCTGCGCGCCACCTTGTACGAGCACAGCACGCGCGCGCGTGCGCTCCTGCAACTCGGCCGCTTGCCGGCGAGGCCGCGATCCGCTGAAGAGTTCCTCGCCTGCACGGGGGCGGTGATATGCGAGGCCTACGGCACTTGGCCCGAGGACGATCGCGCGCCGCTTCGTGAATGCGTCCTGGCTTGGGTGACGTCGATCCGGACGGTCTCGGCAATGCGACTGTCAGCCGACGTGATCCTCCTCTGGGCCTGTGCGCTGGGCGAGTGGTGCGAGCGCAACGGCGAGGCGGGCGACTTCGAAGGCATCGCCGCGGTGGCTGAACAGGCCGAACTCGATCCCGACGCTGCACCGTGGCTACGGGCGCACTGGTACGTCGTTCGCGCCTGGCACCTTCAGGCCTTCGGTCACGTGAAGCAAACGGAAGCTGAACTGCTCAGGGCTGAACGGCTAGCGCACGAGGCCGGCCTGCCTGCGCTAGAGGCGATGGTTTGGCTGCAGCAGGCGCGCCTTGTGCTCTGGCGGGCGAACGGCGAGCGCGCGCGCGAGGTCGCGGCGCTCGCTGCTTCCCGCGGCGATGTGTTGCGCACACCGATCTGGCTCGCGGACCAGTCTGACGCCG
>DAOMFI010000218.1:0-2151 GCA_035429725.1 Burkholderiaceae bacterium
TCATACGCACCCCGGACCAGCAGCTCGGTCGTGTAGGTTTCACCTTCTTTCAGGCCCGCGGCCGCCACAGCGACCTGGAGCGTCACGGACTGGCCGGCAGCAATCTGGGCCGTCGGCGGTGCGATCTCGACCTTCGCAGGGCCGAGATTGCCCGCCGCGAACGTGAACGTGCGCGCCTGCGTCGAAGTATTCCTGACGGTAATCGTCGCGCGCTGCGTTTCGCCGGGGCAGGCGTCCCAGCAGATCTCGGCCACGCAGTGAGGCGGGCAATCCTGCGTCGGAACGGCGCAACAGTCGTTCGCTCCAGCGAGCATGTCGGCCGGCAGCAGGCCCCCGACCGCGCGCCCGGCGCGTCTTATCAGCTTCAAATAGGTACTCGCCGCCGAAGACAGCATCCCCGGCAGTTCATCGAGCATCGCGTCGATGCCCTGCTCCGCCTTGCTGCCAGTCAGGTCGCGCACATAGGCTTGGCTCATCTTCTGCTCCTGGTCAGAATTACCGGCGCGCCTTCGGTGCGCTGCCCGGTCGGGTCCCTTCTGCAGACCCTTCAGCCACTTCGATCTGCACGGCGCACTCGGCCTTGCCGATTGAAAACGTCCCACGGTACAGCCGGTGCCGCGCTAGTCGCGACGGCAGCTCGAACTGAAACGAGGTCTCGATGCTCGCGCCCGGGGCCAGCGCCTCGCCGGCGCCGGCACCGACGAGCACCTTGGCGGGTTCCACCTCGGATTCGCCGACGAGCCGGGCATAGGCGTCGAGCGCCGCCTGGTGACCCTCGGCGCCCTTGCGCGCCATTGCAACGTGGAAGAGCTGCGTCACGGCGGTATCGAGGCCGAGCGCCGCCAGCGCCACCTTTGGAAGTACAAAGGGGACGTTGCCGAGGTTGCTCACGATCGCAGGAACGGAGACGTTTGCGCCCGGCGCGCCATAGACCTCGAACGCCGCCGGCGTGACCGCCACCGCTCGGTTCTCGAGCACCTTGACCACCACGCTGCGCGGCTTGTCCTCGCCTTCGAACGTAGCCTCGCCGGCGTACTCCCCGGGTGGCATCGCCTGATCGACAGTCAGTGACACCGGCACGTGCGCCGCCGCGCCGGCAGGCAGGCGCGCCGATACGGCCAGCACCAGCGGCTTGTGCGGATCGCCCCACTGCCGATCCTTGAGACGTACGAGGCCGGACTTGAGCTTGATCTTGTCGGCGGTGGGGTTCTTCAGGTGCAGCATGCCACTGAGCAGCGGCGGCCGCCCGATCAGCACCACGCGCGCGTCGCCAATGATCAGCCTCCCGGGCATCGATTGAATGATCGCCATCTTCGGCCCCCGTCAGCGGCACCCGACCTCGGCGTGCCGCGGCACGTAGGGCTCGAGGATCACCATGTTCTCTCCGCACAGCGAGAGGTCCAGCAGCTTGATGCCGAGCAGCTTCAGGCACACGTGTGTGTTCATCGGCATCGACACCCGGGTGGGCTTCAGGCCGATGTCCATGTCTATCTTGGGCAGTTCCTTGACGGCAAGGTCCAGCCGGATGGTCGGCAACTGGGTGATCGCCAGGCTCACGGGCTTCAGTTCAAGCGGCGCGATCTCCTTGATCGCGCTGTTGATCTGCGGAATCTCCTTGATGCGGATCTCGTCGAGGTCGAAGTCGGCCCCGCCGTGCAACGTCAGGTCGAACTTGTCAGGAATGCCTTTGCCCATGGATGCTCCTCGCAGGATGGGGTTCAGCGCGTTGGATTGACGCGCGGCTTTCGATCTCGAACGGAATCTTGACGCCCGCCAGCTCGGCGACGCGCATGACGACTTCCCCAATGCGCGCGTCGGGGGTCGAGGCGCCCGCCGCCAGGCCGATGCGCGCGGGAATGCGGGCGGGCCACCAGCCGGACACGGGCAGCTCACGCTGCGCCGCCGGCTCCCACCGGTGCAGCGTCTGCAGGCTCGCCATGCACTGGACGCCCTCGATGTGGAATGCGGTCACGCCTTGCAGACGCGCGAGTTCGACCAGGTGAGTCGTGTTCGCGCTGTTGTAGCCGCCCACGACGAGCAGCAGGTCCAGCGGCTCGCCGAGCAGTTCGACCAGCGCGTCCTGACGGTCCTGGGTTGCCGAGCACACCGTGTCGGCCAGCCGCACGCGAGCTGCGGCCTCCATTTCGCCAT
>DAOMFI010000218.1:2251-3724 GCA_035429725.1 Burkholderiaceae bacterium
TCTCGATCTCCGGCCGCACAGCGAGCTTGAGTCCGAATGAAGTACGGCGGAACGAGCCCATCGGCCCCTCCCGGCCGAAGGGCCGCGGGACAAGCTGCATTCTGGGCAGACGGGAATTCATCGTCAAGGCACACGATGACGTGACGCCCTACTGCGGAGGCGCGCCGAGCGGACTGCGCGCCAGTTGCACCACGGTCGGAACGAACCGGCACAGGCCGCCATGGTCCGCCGGCTGCCGGTCGATCATGGCGCAGGTCTTCGGACCCCTCGGCCACTCACTGTCGAATTCCGCCCAGAGTGCCCGCAGATGGGCATTCCGCGGGCCGAGAGCGATGGCGAGCAGCACCAGTTCGTGAAACGCCAGCAGCGCGTCGAGATCGGCGCGAAGATCGATGGAACCGTCCGCCACAGCGGCGTCCAGCAGGCGATGACCGTCGATCACGGCCCGCAGCGCGCCGGCGGTGGTCGCGACGCGTGCCGGCCACTCGCTGTCGGCAGGAGCCACGCGCACCACGAGTCCTGCGACGCCCGCCGCAACGGCGACGACGTGCAGCCGTGCGCCGTCGAGCTCGACCTGTGCGCCGCGCCCGGCAATCGTCGTCATCAGGTGTCTCGCAACCGGCCCGCCGGCATCGCGCAGCAATGCAAATAGCCGTTGGAGCCAGCCCGCAAGCCTGGCTTCCTCCGGTGTCATGGTCCTCACCGCGTGTACTCCGCGTAGGCAAGGCCGCGTCCGGAAAGGCGGCTTTCCGCCAGACTCAGCTCCACGGTCGCCGGCCCGCTGGATTCGCCGATCCGCGTGAACGCGGGCGAGCGGGAATCCGGCGCGATGATCTCGAAGTACGCCTCGACATCGACCGACAGTTGGATCCGGTCGCGCTCGTCCGCCGCATCCAGGACGATCGACTGCGGGCGGCGCGACGGTCGATCAGCGAGCAGCGTGGCCATGGCGCCCGGCAGGCGCGCTGGCAGGGACACCTCCTCGTGCCAGTGCCAGCGCAGTCGCATCGCCGGGCCGAGGAAGACCTTCCTCAGTTGTCCGCCCAGTACGACGAACACATAGGGCAGGCCGCCGGCGGCGTGATCACGATCGGTGCGCCAGTCGACGACGACGGTGACGGGCTCGCCACTCGCGCTGACCACATGCGCGACGAGCCACTCCCACCCGAAGTCCTCGCCCCAGCGGAAGCGGCCGAAGTTGTGGTCGTGGTAGCAGAACCAGCTGTCGTCGATCTGCCGCGACTCTCCGCAGGCGGCGACTTCGCCCTCGGCCCGCAGCTTGGGCAGGATGCCCCAGCCGATGTAGCCGCTGCCGAACGGTGCGGCTTCCGTCACGAGCAGTGGCGCGGCCACAGGGCGCGCCGCAAGGCGCAAGCGCAGTTCGGCATCGTGCGGTTCCATGCACAGAGCAATCTGCCCGCCGTCGAAACGATACGAGGCGTCCTGACCGACGATTGCGAGCGGGCGGGCCTG
>DAOMFI010000219.1:0-3674 GCA_035429725.1 Burkholderiaceae bacterium
CCTTCGTCGAGAAGGTGATCGCCGAGTCGGGGCTGGTCGACGACGTCTACGTCTATGGCATCGCCAGCGCCGGGCTGGCGCCGGGCGAGAAGGACGTGGTCGCGGCCGTGGTGCCCAAGGATCCGACGGGCTTCGACGTGCAAGCGCTCTACGCCGTCTGCCGCACGCGGCTCGAGGCCAACTTCGTGCCCGGCTTCGTCCAGGTGCTGGCGCAGATCCCGAAGACGGCGTCCGAGAAGCCGCAGGACCGCTTCCTCGTCGAGGCCTTCGAGGCCAGTCCCGGCAGCGTGCACCGGCCGGCGGCCGCGGTGCGCTGAGCGCCATCCGATCCCGAGTCCAGACCTCCCTCAACCCTCATCGAACGCGTCGGCTGCGGCCGTCCCAAGGAAACTCTCATGTTCACTGAAACCACCTGCCACGAGGCGCTGCGCCTCACCCGCCGCAAGGCCCTGACCCTGCTCGGCGCCAGCCCGCTGCTGGCACACCCGGCGCTGCGCGCCCAGACGGTCGCCAGCGGCGTCGTCTCGATGGTGGTGCCCTATCCCGCAGGCGGCCAGGCCGACGCGGTGGCCCGCGTCGTGCAGGCGGAGTTCCAGCGCACGCTGGGCCAGACCGTGATCGTCGAGAACGCGCCCGGCGGCTCGGGATCGATCGCCGTCTCCAAGGTGCTGAGCGCCGCGCCCGACGGCCGCACGCTGCTCGTGGGCACGCCGCTCGAGCTGATCCAGGCGCCGCTCGGCCTCGCGGCGGTGAAGCACAAGCCCGAGCAGTTCCGCATGCTGCGGCCGATTGCGGGCACGTCACTGCTGCTGCTGGTGCGCCCGGACCTGCCGGTCGCGACCGTGGCCGAGCTGGTCGCGCTGGCGAAGAAGTCGAGCGCCAAGGAGATGACCTACTGCAGCAGCGGCAAGGGCTCGATCTTCCACCTCGTCGCCGAACGCTTCGCGATCGACACCGGCGTCAAGCTGCTGCAGGTGCCCTACCGCGGCGGCGCGCAGATGCTGCCCGCGCTGGCCGGCGGCGAGATCGACTTCGGCTTCATCCCGCTCGGCGGCCCGGTGATCGGGATGATCAAGACCGGCCGCCTGAAGCCGCTCGCCATCACCGCCACCGCCCGGCACCCCGCGCTGCCCGAGGTGCCGACGATGAACGAGACCGGCCTCGTCAAGGGCTTCGAGTTCGACGCCTGGGCCGCGCTGCTGGCCTCGCGCGCGCTGCCCGATGCGCTGGCCGCGAAGCTCAACGCCGCGATGGGCTCGGTGACCGCGCTGCCGCAGGTGCGCAAGGAGCTCGAGAACGCCGGCATGACGATGGCCGCCGCGATGGACCTGGCTGCCGCCGACCGCTTCTACGCCGCCGAGGCGGTGCGCTACCAGTCGATCGCGAAGGCGATCGATCTGCAACCCGAGTGACCCCACGACCCGACCGTTCCCAAGGAGACCTGAAGATGCCCCGCCTGATCGACCTGACCGCCACGCTCGACCCCGCCAACCGCGCCAAGCTGCCGCCGCCGCTGGCCGGCGCCGCCAAGGTGGTGGCGCCGGCCATCGAATACCTGCACCCGGCGGAGAAGGGCCGCGACGCGTTCTGCGCCTACCTCGGCTGCAAGCACGAGGACCTGCCCGACGGCGAAGGCTGGGGCGAAGAGGTGCTGACCGACATGTCCTCGCACTGCGGCACCCACGTCGACGCGCCGCTGCACAGCGGCTCGCGCATCGGCGGCCAGCGCGCGCGCACGATCACCGACATCGCGCTCGAGGAGCTGTACCGGCCTGGCCTCGTGCTCGACGTGCGGCCCTGGGTCAAGCCGGCCGAGGAGATCACGATCGAGATGCTCGACCGCGCGCTCGAAGCGACCGGTCGCCGCATCGAGGAAGGCGACGCGGTGCTGATCCGCACCGGCCAGGAGCGCTACACGATGACCGACCCGCTGTTCTACGCGCAGCCGGGCATGAGCCGCGCCAGCACGCTGCACCTGACCGCGCAGGGCGCGACGATCCTCGGCACCGACGCGGTGGCCTGGGACCTGCCCTTCGGCGTGATGGCGAAGAAGTTCCAGCAGACCCGCGACAAGCAGGTGCTGTGGGACGGCCACAAGGCGATCCTGATGAAGGAGGCCTTCATCGTCCAGCAGATGTGCAACTTCGGTGCGCTGCCGCTGAGCGGCTTCATGGTCGGCTTCTTCCCGATCAAGCTCGCCGGCTGCAGCGCCGCGCCGGCGCGCGTGGTCGCGTTCGTCGACTGAAGCCGCACGGAACGGAGGAACCCACGATGAAACTGATCCGCTTTTCGCAAGGCAACGCACAACCCCGCTTCGGCGTCGTCATCGGCGAGCACGCGATCGCGTTCGCGACGCTGCAGCAGCGCCGCGGAACGACGTTGCCCGAGCTGGACGACAGCCGTGCCTATCTGGCGGCCCTGCCCGCGAGCGAGCAGGCGGTACGCGAACTCGCCGCCTGGGGCGAGACGCAAGTGCACACTTGGTCCGAGGCCGAGCGGCCGAAGCTGCAGGACGTGCGCTTGCACGCGCCGATTGAGGTCGCGGCGCTCTTCGACTTCGGGCTGACGCCGCGGCACCTGAAGAACTCGGCCGAGACGCTGATGAAGTACGAGAAGGACAACCCGCAGACCGCGCCGATCCTGCAGGCCTTCGCCAAGATGCTGCTGGCCAAGCCGCCGGCGCCGCCGCACGGGGTGCCCGAGCGGCTGTCGTACTACAAGTGCAACATGAACTCGATCAGCGGCGACGGCACGACCGTGCAGTGGCCGCTGTACACGTCGCGGCTGGACATCGAGCCCGAGCTGGCGGTGGTCTACGGCAATGCGAAGCAGCCTATCGCCGGCTGGTGCATCTTCAACGACGTCTCGGCGCGCGACGTGCAGGCACCCGAGTTCATCGGCGGCTTCTGCCTGACCAAGGACATGGACCAGGGCAACCAGCTCGGGCCCTTCCTCGTGACTGCCGACGAGGTCGGCGACCCGTACGCACTCGAGGTCGTCGTCAGCGTCGACGGGCAGGAACGCTACCGCGGGTCGACCGCCGAGATCGATCACAAGGCCGAGGACGCCTTCGCCTGGCTGCGGGTCATCTCGGCAGTCCAGCCGGGCACGGTGGTCGGCATGGGCACGATTCCGGACTGCACCGGCCTCGACCACGACGACTTCGTCGATCCGGGCGCCGCCATCGAGATCCGCTTCGACCGGCTGGGCAGCCTGCGCTGCCGCTTTGCCGAACCGGCGCGCCGGCTGCTGCCGAGCCGCTGGCCGCTGCGCGAGGCGATGAAGAAGTTCCACGGGTCTTGAGGGGCAGCCGGGCTGCCGTGCCTACCGACCGTCGCTGGTCGACAGGTTGTTGCCGCGGGTCTGTGTCTCAGCGCAGCGCGGCAGCCCACGCCGGCGGTGCAGCGTCTGCGACGGCGCCTCGCCGAAGCACGCCTTGTAGGCGCGCGAGAACTCGCCGAAGTGCCAGAAGCCCCAGTCGAGGGCGATGGCCGACGCCGTCGCGCCGCCAGTTCGGCGGGCCGCCTGCAGCGCACTGCGCGCGCGGTGCAGTCGCAGCCGCACCAGATAGGCCATTGGCGTCAGGCCCAGGTTCGCCTTGAAGGCGACCTCCAGCGCACGCTCGCTGACGGCGGCTGCACGGCACAGGTCCGTGACGTAGATCGGCTCGCCCG
>DAOMFI010000220.1:0-3657 GCA_035429725.1 Burkholderiaceae bacterium
ATCTGCGGGAGATCCAGCCCGGTCACCTGCCGAGCATTTCCGATCATGAATTGCGGACAGCGTTTTTGAGCGCCTTCGAAGGCCCGGTGCCGCGCGAGACGCGGTTCCTGCACGGCGAGACGATCGGCGCCATGCTCGACCGCACCGTGCCCGCGCTGCAACGGCTGCTTGCGGACGAGAGCTGGGATACCGCGCTGATGGTCCTGCACGGCGGCGTCAACCGAGGTCTGCTTTCGTGGTTCCTGACCGGCCAGCCGCTCTTCCTCGGCGGCCTGGCGCAGGACACCGGTTGCCTCAATATCATCGACGTCGGCGCCGGGCCGTCCGACAGCGTCGTGCGCGTCGTCAATTACTGCCCGATTGACACGCTGCAGACAGGAACCCGGCTCTCCACGATGGAACATCTGTTGCAGAAATATCTGAAACTGCGCACGTCGCGCGGCGATCCAGGAGGTCTTGCATGAACCAGCTCGGCGCCGTGACGGGACGCCACGCCTTCGATGTCGGTCGCCTCGCGGCCCATCTCGAGCAGCACCTGCCGGACTTTCGAGGGCCGGTCGAAGTGCAGCAGTTCCAGGGCGGGCAGTCCAATCCGACGTACCTGATTGCGACACCGACGGCAAAGTACGTCATGCGCAGCAAGCCGGGCCCGGCCGCCAAGCTTCTGCCGTCGGCGCACGCCATCGAGCGCGAGTTCCACGTGATGCGTGCGCTTGCGGCGCAGGGCATCCCGGTGCCTTGGACGCTGCTGCTCGTCGAGGACGAGAGCGTCATCGGACGCGCCTTTTACCTGATGCAGCATGTCGAGGGCCGCATCTTCTGGGACCAGTCGCTGCCGGACCTCGATCGAGTCGAGCGCGCCGCGATCTACGACGAGATGAATCGCGTCATCGCGCGGCTGCACTCGGTCGATATCGAACGCGCGGGCCTGTCGGACTACGGCAAGGCGGGGAACTACTTCGAGCGCCAGATCGGCCGCTGGAGCCGGCAGTACCGCGCTTCGGAGACCGAACGCATCGATGCGATGGACAGCCTGATCGAGTGGCTGCCGAAACATATCCCCGCGGGCGATGAAACGACGGTCGTGCACGGCGACTACCGGATGGACAACCTCATCTTTCATCCGGGAGAGCCGCGCATCATCGCCATACTGGACTGGGAACTGTCGACGCTGGGGCATCCGCTGGCAGACTTCTCCTACCATTGCATGAGCTGGCACATACCGCCGGGCGCATTCCGCGGCATCGCCGGCCTCGACCATGCCGCGCTCGGCATCCCGGACGAGCAGGAGTACATCCGGCATTACGTGGAGCGCACGGGACGCGCCGCCATCGATCACTGGGACTTTTACCTCGCGTACAACCTGTTCCGGATCGCCGCCATCCTGCAGGGCGTCTACAAGCGCGCGACCGAAGGGCTGGCCTCATCGGACAACGCGAGGCAGGCTAGCGAGAATGCGAAGGCGCTTGCCGAGCTGGGATGGCGCTACGCGCAGCGCGCCTGAGACAATCCCCTGCACACCATGAGCCTGCTCGATCCCAAGCTGACCCCCAGCGCGATCGTCCGCCACCTCGACCAGTACGTGGTGGGCCAGGACGAAGCGAAGAAGATCCTTGCGGTTGCCGTCTACGCGCACTACAAGAAGATTGCGCGTTCGCAGCAGGAAGGCCTTGAGATCACGAAGAGCAACGTGCTGCTCGTCGGCCCCACCGGTACCGGCAAGACGCTGATGTGCGAGTCGCTGGCACGCCTGCTCGGGGTGCCCTTCGTGACCGCGGACGCGACCTCGCTCGCGCAGTCGCGCTATGTCAACGACGAGATCGAGGCGATCCTGGAGCGGCTGCACGACAAGGCCGAGGGTGATGTCACTCGCACGCAGCAGGGCATAGTCTTCATCGACGAGATCGACAAGCTGCGCTCGGCCGTCGACGCGGCGGCACGCGGCCAGTCGGGCGAAAGCGTGCAGCACGCGCTGCTGAAGATCATGGAAGGTGCGCCGGTGCGGCTGCGCAGCGGCCAGTACCTCGACACGACGAACGTGCTGTTCATCTGCGGCGGCGCCTTTGTGGGGCTCGACGCGATCATGTCGCAGAGCCACGGCTTCGGCTTCGTTGCGACCTCCGACGACGACAACCAGAAGATCCTGACGCGGCTCAACGCACGGGTGAAGCCGACCGACCTCGTCGAGTTCGGCCTGATTCCGGAGTTCACCGGGCGGCTGGCAATCGTGGCGCGCTTCCAGGATCTGACGCGCGACATGCTGGTGCGCATCATGACGGAGCCGCGCAACTGCATCTACCGGCAGTTCCAGGCCATCCTGAAGAGCGAGGGCGTTGAGCTGGTCGTCGCTCCGCGCGCGTTCGAAGAGATCGCCGATCTCGCGATCGAGTACAAGTCCGGCGCCCGCAGCCTGCGTGGGCTCTTCGAGGAGCTGATCACGCCGGTGCTTTTCGCGGTTCCGGACCATCCGGAAGTCAGGCGCGTGGAGATCAGTTCGCTCTTCGTCGAGCCGCGCTACTTCCGGGCTCCGCCTGCGCGCTAGCGCAACGATGGCGACGCCTTGATCTCGCTCGTCGGCGCACGTCGAGTCGTCTTCGGGCTGGCCCTGGCCAGTTTTGTGCTGTCGTTCTTCCATCGCACCGCGCCGGCGGCGATCGCGGGCGAACTGACGCGCGCGTTTTCCATCAGCAGCACCGTGCTGGGCACGCTCGCGGCGACCTACTTCTATGTCTATACGGTGCTTCAGATCCCGGTGGGCGTACTCGCCGACACACTCGGCCCGCGCAGGATTCTCGCGACAGGCTCCGCCATCGCGGCGGCGGGCTCGCTGCTGTTCGCGCTCGCGCCCGTCTGGGAAGTCGCTGCGGTCGGCCGCACGCTGGTCGGCATCGGCGTTTCGGTCGCGTTCATTGCGGTCCTGAAGCTCTCTGCCGTCTGGTTTCCGCCGGGCAAGTTCGCCACTCTGGCCGGCGTCACGATGTTCGCGGGCAATCTCGGCGCGGTGATCGCCGGCGCGCCGCTGGCATGGGTCGTCACCCAGACGTCATGGCGCACGGTGTTCGTCGCGCTGGCGGTGTTGTCGGGCCTGCTGGCATTGGCAACGTGGCTGCGCGTGCGGGACCGGCCGGAGGAACTTGGCCTGCCCGCCGTGAATCCACCGCCTTCAGCGGCGGCGCACGTACCGTGGAAGCGCGCGGTCACGCGCGTGCTGGCGAATCCTGCCACCTGGCCGCCCTTCGTCGTCAACCTCGGCGTCGGCGGCAGTTTCCTCGCTTTCGCCGGTCTTTGGGCGGTGCCCTATCTGCAGCAGGTGCACGGCATGTCGCGCGTTCATGCGGCCCAGCACTCGAGCCTGCTGTTGCTGGGCGTTGCCTTCGGTTCGATGGCCATCGGCATCATCTCCGACCGGTTGCGCAGCCGGCGCGGCGTCATGCGTGCCGCGGTGCTGCTCTACACGCTGTCGTGGTTGCCGTGGCTTGCGCACGTGCAATGGCCGCATTGGGCCACGCTGGCCTGGTTTCTGTTGATGGGGCTGCTGATTCCCGGGTTCACGCTCTCGTGGACCATTGCCAAGGAAGCCAATGCACCGCAGTACTCGGGGATCGCCACTTCCGTGGTCAACACCGGCATCTTTCTCGGCGCCGGCATCCTGCAGCC
>DAOMFI010000221.1:0-3596 GCA_035429725.1 Burkholderiaceae bacterium
CCACGCGGCTGCGCCTCATCCAGGTCCCAGTCGGGCAGCACCCAGCGTTCAGCCGTCTGGCCGTCGACGTCGAGAACATGCGCGCCGGGCCGATGCGTGTGGCCGTGGATCACCCTGCGTACACGCGCCTGCCGCAGCGCAGCGGCCACGGCCTCGGGCGTGACATCCATGATGTCCATTGCCTTGGTCGACTTTTCCTGTTCACTCTGCATGCGCGCGCCCTGAGCGAACGCGACGCGATCCGCGATGGGCTTGGCGAGAAACTGGCGCTGAAAGTCGGGCTGCCGCGCGAGCGCACGAAAACGCTGGTAGTCGACATCAAGCGTGCACCATGCATCGCCATGGGACAGCAGCGTGGGCGTGCCGGCCACATCGACCACGATGGGGTCGGCAAGCAAGGTGCCGCCAGTGGCACGCGCGAAGTCGCGGCCCAGCAGCGGATCGCGGTTGCCGTGCATCAGCAGTAGGCGCTGCCCCTTGCGCGTCGCGGCGGCAAGTGCAGCAACGATCGGCGCCGCGGCCGCTCCGGCGTCGTCGCCGATCCAGAACTCGAAGAGATCGCCCAGGATGACGAGTTCGGGATGGCCTGGGGCATCCTCCTGCAGGAAACGCAGGAAGCGCGCGATCGTGCGGGGCCGCTGCGCCGTCAGATGCAGGTCGGAGATGACAATCGGGTCGAGCAGCGGTTCGACCGCATGCTCGACCGCGAGTACCGGGGGCAGGTCCGCCGGTGCGCCGCTCACTGGACGAATTCGGCGCGCTCGATCAGCACATCGACTTCCGGCACGTCGGAGTGCGCTCCGCGCCGCCCGGTGCGTACGGCCTTGATCTTGTCGACCACGGCGAAGCCGTCCGTGACCTTGCCGAACACGCAGTAACCCCAGCCCTGAGGCGTGGCCGCGGTGTGGTTGAGGAAGTCGTTGTCGGCAACGTTGATGAAAAACTGGGCCGTGGCGGAATGCGGGTCGCCGGTACGCGCCATGGCAACCGTGTACTTGGCGTTGCGAAGGCCGTTGCGCGCTTCGTTCTCGATCGGGTCCTCGGTCGTCTTCTGGCGCATGCCGGCCTCGAAGCCGCCACCCTGGATCATGAAGCCGTTGATGACGCGGTGAAACAGCGTGCCGTCGTAGAAGCCGCTGCGCACGTAGGACTCGAAGTTCTCCGCGGTCTTCGGGGCGCGCTGGTGATCGAGTTCGATCGTGATCGGACCAAGGCTGGTGTAAAGGCGAATCATGTGTGCTCCTGCAGCTATTTCAAGACGCGTGCGGATTTGATCACGACCGGGGTCGTCGGAAGGTTCTGGTGCACGCCGCTGGCGGCCGTAGGCACAGCGCGAATCTTGTCGACGACGTCCATGCCCTCGACCACCTTCCCGAACACGGCGTAACCGTTGCCGTCCGGCTTCGGATGGTCGAGATTCGGATTGTTCTCGACGTTGATGAAGAACTGTGCCGTCGCCGAATTCGGGTCGCCCCGGCGCGCCATCGAGACGGCACCACGCTCGTTTTTGAGCCCATTTTGGCTCTCGAGCGGGATCGGCGCGCGCGTCGGCTTCTCGCTGAGGTCGGCGGTATAGCCGCCGCCCTGGATCATGAAGTTCCCGATCACTCGGTGGAACACGGTGTTGTTGTAGTGACCGCTCTTCACGTATTCAAGGAAATTCGCCACCGTCTTCGGCGCGGCCTGCGGTGCGAGTTCGATGACGATCGTGCCCATCGTCGTGTCGAGCGCGACGCGCTGCGCCCATGCCAGCCCTGGCAGCGCCAGGATCAGCGCCAGCAGAATGCTCAGTCGTTTCATTGGGAGTGCCTTTCGAAATAGGGTTCAGCGCACGTTGCGCGACTTCGTGATCAGCTCGCGTGACAGCGCGAGCTTGGCCCCGGCCTGGCGGTTGGACGGGTCGAGCCTGGCGGCGCGCTGGTACGCGTCGGCGGCCATCTGCAGGTAGACGTCGCCGAGGTTCTCGAGCGCCGTCGAATAGTTGGGAGCGGCGGCCAGTGCCATCTCGAGTGCGGCGCGCGCGCTGTCGAGCTGGCCCTCGCTCGCATACAGGACCGCGAGGTTGTTGTAGGGCTCCGGCAGCTCGGGGAAATCCTCGGTCAGCCGCCGAAACACCTCGCGCGCTTCGGCTGGCTGCTTCAGCTCCGTGAGGATCACTCCGCGCAGAAAGCGCATCTGAGCGTCACGCGGGTTCTTCGCAAGCACGGCGTCGGCGCGCGCGAGGGCGTCCTGACGCCGGCCTGCGGCGAGCAGCTGCTGGATCTGCTGCAATTCGGTGGGGATCTCGCTGTCCGACGGAAGGCGGCCGATCGTCTGCGGCGGCAACGCACTCGAAACCTGTGCCACCGCGGGCGGGGCAGCCGCAGCAGACAGGACGAGGGTGCAGACGAGGACCGTGCAATGGCGCATCGATGAGCGGACGTGGCCCGGGGGTTGCCGCGTAAGCGATTGATATACTGGAATCATTCTACATTCGCCACGCTCCTCGAAATGATTCTGCGGCGCTGTTGACGAGCTCGTTTCAGACTTGTCCGACGCCACGTTCCCGTCCGGCGCCCGCCGGAGGTTGAGAGGGGTTCCCCGCATGACGATCCAGATTCACAACACGCTGACGCGCCGCGTCGAACCACTGGTGCCGCTCGAACCCGGTCATGTCCGCATGTACGTCTGCGGCATGACGGTGTACGACCTGTGCCACCTGGGCCACGCACGCACCTTCATCGCCTTCGATCTGGCCGTGCGCTGGCTGCGTGCGCGTGGGCTTCGCGTCACCTACGTTCGCAACATCACCGATGTGGAAGACAAGATCATCCGCCGCGCCGCCGAGCGCGGCGTGACGCCCGCGGAGCTGACGGAAGACAACATCCGCGCGATGCACGAGGACTTCGCCGCACTCGGGCTCCTTCCGCCCGACCTGGAGCCGCGCGCGACGCAATACATTCCGCAGATGCTCGACCTCATCGGGCTGCTGGAGAAAAAGGATCTGGCATATCAGGCGGACGCCGAAGGCGACGTCGTCTATGCGGTCCGCAAGTTTCCGGGCTACGGCAAGCTGTCGGGCAAGTCGCTCGACGACCTGCGCGCGGGCGAGCGCGTGGCGGTCGATGCCAGCAAGCGCGATCCGCTCGACTTCGTGCTGTGGAAACACGCCAAGCCGGGCGAGCCGCAGTGGCCGTCGCACTGGGGGCCGGGTCGGCCCGGATGGCACATCGAATGCTCCGCAATGGCGAGCGAAACGCTGGGCCGCACGTTTGACATCCACGGCGGCGGTCCGGACCTCGTCTTTCCTCATCACGAAAATGAGATCGCGCAGAGCGAGGGCGCCTATGAGCAGCCCTTCGCCAGGCTCTGGATGCACAGCGGGGCACTTCGGGTGGGCGAGGAAAAGATGTCGAAGTCGCTCGGCAACTTCCTCACGATCCGCGCGGCGCTGGCGAAACATGACGCCGAGGTGCTGCGCTTCTTCCTCGTGCGCTCGCACTACCGGAGCCAGATCGCGTTCACCGAGTCGCTGATCGACGACGCGAAGGCCGGCCTGACCAGGCTCTACACGGCGCTGCGTGGCCTCGAAGTTCCCGCTGCCGAAGTCGACTGGA
>DAOMFI010000222.1:0-3591 GCA_035429725.1 Burkholderiaceae bacterium
CGTTCTGCCGTTCTGCCAAAGGGCGCCGGCCAACGTTCGATGCCGTAGCCACGAATCGGGGCCGCCACATGCACAATTGTTGCGGCCAAGATGCATGGGGCAGTTCGATTGGCCGCTTTGTGGGGCCAAGTCTGGCCAAGTTGTGGGGCACCGCGCACCTGCTCCGCACGATCGGCTGCCACGTTTCAGACCGGAACCTTGCCCAGCGCCGGGCTGCTGCGGCGCTCCAGAAACGCGTCGTACGCGGCAGCGAAATCGCCCAGCACTTCGAAGTGAGGCAGCGCGCCGGTCGGAAAGACGCTGAACTGCCAGTTCGGCCGGCTTGCGACGATCGACGTGCCCCGGTAGTCAGTGAAGTCGCCACGTACGCCATGCGACATCCAGACGGGCAATGTCAGCCCTTCATAGACGGAGTGAATGTCGGCGCTGAACAACCCGCCGGAGAGGAAGTGCAGCGGAGCGTGTTCCGCGCCGGGCTGGCGCGTCGTGAGCACGTCGTACTTCCAGAGCACTTCGTCGATCGTCGGTGCGCCCCAGGTGCGCTGCAGGAAATAGCGGATCACGCCGGGGCGCGTGAGGCCGCGGAACAGCGCTCCACCCCAGCCTGGACCGCGCAGCGACCGCAGCAGCCACGGCATGGCCAGCGTGCTGCCGGGCACCCCGCGGCGGGCGCGCTGGCCACTGAAACCCGTCGGACTCACCAGTGCCAGCGTTCGAAAGGCACCCGGCGCCTCGGTCGCCGCACGGGCCAGAAATTCGCATGAGAGCGACAGTGCGAGTGCGTCAACCGGACGCCCGCCGCCGCGCGCGGCGATCTGCCCGACCGCGGCGTGTATCGCGTCGGTCATCAGTCGCGGGGTGTAGGGGCGGTCGCTCCGATCGGAAAACCCATAGCCGGGCAGGTCGAGCGAAAACACCGTTCGGGTGGCGCGGTAGTGCTCGTGCAGTGGGCGCACTTCGGCGGCCGAGGCAGCTGCATTAACGCTGTGCACGAGCAGAAGCGACGGTCCGCTTCCGGCCACGTACATGCTCAGCGGGCCTGCGCGGCTGTCGAATTCGATGCGTTCCCCGCTGACGGCGGGCGGGAGGGGCGAAGTGCTCAAGGTGGTCTCGCGATGTCCGGGGTCGACGGCTGGCGACGCGGAGTGTGTCACGGCCCGCGCCGCATCCAGGTGCTTCCCTGGTCGTGGTGCCGGCCGCGGGACAGCGCCGATCGCGGGCTTGATATCGTTCGACACCGGTGCCGCATCCTGCACGATCCAGTGTCGTCTAATTCTTTCGAACTCGAGGAACTCGATGAAGTACGTTCATTCGCTGCTGGCGGGTCTGATGCTCGCCATGGGCCTCGCTGGCTGCTCCGCCATGCCGGCCGCCGCTGATGTGCCTACGCTCGACGGTACGGCGTGGGTGCTGGCGGCGCTGCCGGGGCGCACGCTGGTCAACGGGTCGACCGCCACGCTGAGCTTCGAGGGTGGCCGGGCGCAGGGCAGCGACAGCTGCAATCGCTTCGGAATTCCGTTCACGACCCGGGGCAGCGCGATCGATCTGTCGGGCCAGGGCATGGCCACGCAGATGGCATGTCCACCTGCAGTCGCTCAGCAAGCCGAGGCGTTCCGGGCCGCGCTCAGCGGCGCCAGGACGTACCGCGTCGCCGGCGGCCAGCTGCAACTGCTTGGCGCCGAGGGCGCGCTGCTGGCCGCATTCACCGCACAGTCGCGGTCACTCGCCGGCACGACCTGGCAGGTGACTGGCATCAACAACGGCCGGAACGCTTTGGTCAGCCTGGTGGCAGGCTCGACCGTGACTTTGCAGTTCCTGGCCGACGGCAAAGTCGCCGGCTCCGCGGGCTGCAACCAGTACACCGCTCGATATGAAGCGGAGGGTGCAAAACTGCGGATCCTCGCGCCCGCGTCGACACGCCGCATGTGCCCCGACTCGGGCGTGATGGAGCAGGAGCAGGCTTTCCTCAAGGCGCTCGAAGCTGTCACGACGATGCGTATGGAAGGCAACCGGGTCGAACTGCGCGATGCGCAAGGCGCCATGCAGGTCGTTGCGGCGAAGTCGAGTGGTGCCTGAGGAGGCCCGCTTGTCGGCACGCCCCGAATCCTCCTTCTGGCGGAAGTGCTTGGGGAGTCCGTCTTCATGCCGCTCTCGGGTCGATGGGGACGGAAGCTGAGTCAGCGAAACCTCGCCGAGGCGCGCGGCCACTCCGGGCGCTTGCCGCAGAAGGCCCTTTTCGCCATGGCGCTCTGTTTCGTGCTGGGCGGACCGGGACAAGCGGCGCAGCCGCATGCGTGCGCGGGTTCGAACGTGGCCGTGGAGGCTGCAGATCCTGCTGACCGCGAGACAGGGTGTCGTAGCGCCGAGGCAGCGGCCGGGTTCCTCGCGGCCAGCGGAATAAGCACGCAGGCCCCGATTCGCATCACGTTCGTCGAAAGCCTGCCGCCGAGCGTGGGTGCGCTTCCGGCCGTGGGCTGCTATGTACGCTCCGAAGATCGCGTCTACGTGCTGTCATTCGCACGGTGCCAGCGCACGAAGCTCGAACATGACGTCGTCATCGATCGTGCGGTCCACGCCGGCCTGGTCGCGCACGAGGTGGCCCATGCCATCGTCCGCTCGGACCCGAGAGGCGCCAAGCTCGGGCTGATCGCGCAGGAGTACATCGCCTATGTGACGATGTACGCAACGATGGCTCCCGACCGGCGCAGTGAGGTACTGGCCCAGATCCCGGGCGAGGGCTTCGAATCCCAGCTTCATATCAACTCATTCATTTACGCGGTGGATCCGGTGCGGTTCGGCGCGCAGGCCTACCGCCACTATTTGAAGCCCGGCATCGGTCGGTCGTTCCTGGCCAGCGTGCTGAATGGGCAGGTCGTGCTCGACGACGAGCCACGCTGAGGCTGACGGACGCGGGCGCGCCGATCGGGGTCTGCGCCATGGCGGCGGCAAAACCGGCAGAATCCGCCCTTCGGAAGCGTGGCCGAGCGGTTTAAGGCACCGGTCTTGAAAACCGGCAACGGGGCAACCCGTTCGTGAGTTCGAATCTCACCGCTTCCGCCAGAACACTCCTCGCCCGATGACAGCCCGCCTCGCCCTGCAGGGAGTCACAAAGCGCTTCGGCGAGACGCTCGCCAACGACGCGATTTCGCTCGACGTGATGCCAGGCGAGATCGTCGCCGTCCTCGGCGAAAACGGCGCCGGCAAGAGCACGCTGATGAAGATCGTCTACGGCGTCGTGCGGCCCGACGCGGGACGCATCTTCATGGATGGCCGCGAGGTGCGCATCGACAGTCCGGCGCGGGCCCGGGCGCTCGGCATCGCGATGGTGTTCCAGCACTTCGTGCTGTTCGATTCTCTGACGCTGGCCGAGAACGTCGCGCTCGGTCTGCCGCCCGAGCCGCTGGCCGCGCTCTCCGCCCGCATGCTGGAACTGGCGCAGCGCTATGACCTCGAAGTCGATCCCGCCAAGCGCGTGCACGATCTGTCGGTCGGCGAGCGCCAGCGGGTCGAGATCCTGCGCGCGCTGATGACGGCGCCGCGCCTGCTGATCCTCGACGAACCGACCTCGGTGCTGAAGCCGCAGGCGATCGA
>DAOMFI010000223.1:0-3482 GCA_035429725.1 Burkholderiaceae bacterium
ATGCGCTCCGGGATGAGCGCTTCGGAGCGGCCGTGCGCGCTCATGCAAACCGGTGCCAGACGGGCGTCAGGCCGGGCGGCAGCGGCGCCACGACGCCGAGTTCCACGTTCTCGGCTTCGCCGGGGCCATGGAAGTCACTGCCACGCGAGGCCTCGAGCTCCATTTCGCGCGCCAGCGCGGCGAACTGCCGAACCTGCTCCCGCGTGTGATTGCTGGTCACGACCTCGAGTGCAATGCCGCCGGCCTCCTTGAATTCCCTGACCAGCTCGTGCAGCTTGAGTTCGCCGACGCGGTAACGCCCCGGATGGGCCAGCACCGCCACCCCGCCCGCTGCGGTGATCCACTGCACCGCCTCGTCCAGGTGCGCCCACTCGTGCGGAACATAGCCTGGCTTGCCCGCCACGAGGTAGCGCTTGAAGACATCCCGCACGTCGCGGCAGATGCCGGTGTCGACGAGGAAGCGCGCGAAGTGGGTACGCGAAATCAGCTCCGGATTGCGCACGTACCGCAGCGCGCCGTCGTAGGCATCTTCGATTCCCGCCGCCGCGAGTCCCGCGCTCATCTGCCGGGCGCGCTCGGTCCGGCCACTGCGCACGCGCTCGAGGGCCTGGCGCAGTTTCCGGTCGTCCGGATCGATGCCGAGGCCGACGACATGCACGGTGGTCGACGACCACGTCACCGAAACCTCGACGCCGGTCACGAACGGCAGATCGACTTCGCGTGCCGTAGTAGCGGCTTCATCGAGCCCCGCCAGCTCGTCGTGATCAGTGAGCGCAAAAAGTTCGACGGCGCGCTCGGCCGCCCGCAGCACGAGTTCGCGCGGCGACAGCACGCCGTCGGAGATCGTGGAGTGGGAATGCAGGTCCGCGGCGAGCCCACTCGCCGGGTGTTCTTCGACCCTCATGGACGAATTCTAACGGGCGTCGTCGACGCGCCGCGCGACGAAGTCGCGGATCGCCTGCGCGATGCGCTCCGGCTGATCGTGATGCACCATGTGGCCCGCGTCCGCCACCACGATGGCTTCGACGTCGCGCAGCACCGCACGGCGCCGCTCGACTTCCTCGATCGCCGACTGCGGCGGATCGGCGACGAAGCGCAGGACGTCCGTGTTCTCAGCACGGACCCACAGTACCGGGCACTCGATGCGCTCCCAGCAGGCCAGGACTTCGTCAAGGCGGTAGAGCGTCGGGTTGACGATCCTGTGTGCCGGGTCCCCTGCCACCGCCCAGCGGCCGTCGGCCTGCTCGAGCGCCCAGTGCTGCGCCAGGAACGCGGCACGCTCCGGCGTCAGCCGCGGATTGTTCCGCTGCAGGCGGCGCGCGACGTCGGCCGCACGCTCGTAATCACGCATGACAACCCCGTTGCGGAGTTCGTCTAGCCACTGGGCGTACCGACCAGGGGCCTGCGCAGCGTGGGTTTCGCGCAGTCCGAAGCCTTCCAGGTTGATGACGGCGCGCGCGCGGTCCGGCCGTATTCCGGCGTAGAGCAGAGCAACGTTGCCGCCCATGCTGTGCCCGACCAGGATGGCCGGTCCCGGCACCTGCGCATCGAGCACGCGTTCGAGGTCCGCCAGGTAGTCGGGAAACCAGTAACAGTCGGCTCGCGGGCGCTCGGTCAGGCCATAGCCGCGCCAGTCCGGCGCCACCACGCGCCAGTCCTCCGGCAAGGCATCGACGACGAACTGGAACGACGCCGAAACATCCATCCAGCCGTGCAACATCACGAGCGTGTGGCGTGCCCGTTCCGGTCCCGGACCCCAGCAGCGCAGGTGGTAGCGCAGGCCGCGGATGTCGATGAACTCGGAGCGCGAGGGCCGCAGGTTGGTGTTCAAGAGGTTTTCCAGCGCACGCACGACGCCGTTCGTTGCATCGTCCAGCGGCTTCGGCGATTATAGGAAGCCCGCCTGACGAAGGGATCATCATGCGCGACCAGTATCGCGCGCTCTATGAATCGTTCCGCTGGAGCGTGCCGGCGGAGTTCAACATCGCGACGGTTTGCAGCCGCCGCTGGGCCAGCGAGTCATCGCGGATCGCCCTGCACTGCGAAGACGAGCGTGGCAATCGCGCCTCCTACACCTATGCCGCCCTGCAGGCCGACGCCAATCGGCTGTCGAACGCGCTGCGCGCGCTTGGCGTGCAACGCGGAGACCGCGTCGCGATCGTTCTGCCGCAGCGACCGGAAACGGCGGTCGCCCACATCGCGATCTATCAGCTTGGCGCCGTCGCAATGCCGCTTTCGCTGCTGTTCGGCCCCGACGCGCTCGAGTACCGGCTGCAGGACAGCAGCGCCGTGGCTGCAATTGTCGACGCTACCGCATTGCCGGCTCTCGAGTCGGTTCGCGACAGCTGCCCGGACCTCAAGAGCCTGATCGTCGTCGACGAGGTCACATCGGCCGCACGCGACTGGAGCACGCTGCTGGCCGCCGCATCGGACCGGTTCGAAACGGTCGTCACGCGTGCGAGCGATCCGGCCGTGCTGATCTACACCAGTGGCACGACGGGTCCGCCGAAGGGTGCGCTGATGCCGCACTCGGCGCTGATCGGAAATCTGCCGGGGTTCGTGGCCTCGCAGGACTGGTTTCCGCAGGCGGGCGACGTGTTCTGGTCCCCCGCCGACTGGGCATGGACGGGCGGCCTGATGGACGCGCTGCTGCCGACGCTCTACTTCGGGTTTCCGATCGTCGGTGCCCGCGGCCGCTTCGCACCGGACCGTGCGTTCGAACTGATGCAGCGCTACGGCGTGACCAACGCGTTCCTCTTTCCGACCGCGCTGAAGATGATGATGAAGTCGGTCGACTCACCGCGCCACAGCTACAGCCTGCGCCTGCGCTCGATCATGAGTGCCGGCGAGGCCGTGGGAGAGACCGTGTTCGACTGGTGCCGCGCAGCCCTCGGCGTCACGGTCAACGAGATGTTCGGCCAGACCGAGATGAACTACATCGTCGGCAACTCGCACGAGAAGTGGCCCGCTCGCCCCGGCAGCATGGGCCGGCCCTACCCCGGACACCGCGTTGCGGTCATCGACGACAACGGTGAGCCGGTATCTGCAGGAGCGACGGGCGAAGTTGCGGTGCACCGGCGCGACATCCACGGCCACGCCGATCCCGTGTTCTTCCTCGAGTACTGGCGCAACCCCGAAGCGACGCGCCGCAAGTTCAGCGGCGACTGGTGCCGCACGGGGGACCTCGCCAGCGTCGATGCGGACGGGTACCTCTGGTACCAGGGGCGTGCCGACGACATGTTCAAGGCGGCGGGCTACCGGATCGGACCCAGTGAGATCGAGAATTGCCTGATCAAGCACCCGGCGGTCGCCAACGTCGCCGTGGTGCCAAAGCCCGATGCCGAGCGCGGTGCCGTCGTGAAGGCGTATGTCGTGCTGGCAAGCGGCCATCACGCTTCGGACGCATTGGTGGAGGAACTTCAGTCCCACGTGCGCGGCAAGCTCGCGCCCTACGAGTACCCGAAGGAGATCGAGTTCATCGA
>DAOMFI010000224.1:0-3421 GCA_035429725.1 Burkholderiaceae bacterium
CCGACGGCGACATACAGCTGACCTTCGCCGACGTTCCCTACAGCACCTGGGCGACCTGGCTGGCCGGCATCGAGCGCGAGCTCGGGGCGCGGACAGCTTCGGTGGTCATCAATGGCAAGGATGCGACGCCCGGCAATGTCGATGCCGAGCTTGCGTTGCGCCTCGCGCGGAAATGAACGCCGACGATGCGCATCGCTTTGTATCTGCTGGCAGCGTTCGTGGTGCTCGTGGTCACCGCGCTTGTCATCGCACCCGCGCAGTGGGCGGCAGGCTCGGTACGCTCGGCGACCAACGGCCGGGTCGATCTGGCGGAAGCCCGCGGCACCATCTGGAACGGGTCGGCCGTGCTCGTCCTCGCGGCTGCACCGGACGCGGGCGCTTCGCGCGCCAGCCTGCCGGAGCGCCTGTCGTGGCAACTGAGCCCATGGTCACTGCTCGCCGGCCAGATCGATCTGACGATCTCGCATCCTTCTGCGCTGACGCAGCCGCTCGTGATCCGCTCGGGTCTGTTCGGCGGCGGCACGACGCTTGGCGCAACGACCGTCCGCGTGCCTGCGTCGCTGCTCGTCGGTCTTGGCGCTCCCTGGAACACGGTACGTCCCGGCGGCATCCTGGCGCTGTCCTGGGACAGGCTGCAGATCCAACCGGGTCGGCTCACCGGCAATCTCTCCGCCGAATGGCAGCACGCGTCGAGTGCGCTGACGCCCGTCTCGCCGATGGGCCACTACCGCCTGCAGACCAATGGCGTCTGGCCCGGAACTCAGCTGGAATTACTAACCATTTCCGGTCCCCTCGAGCTGAGGGGCAGTGGCACAATTCCGGAGGGTGGGCGCTTACGCTTTACCGGCCGCGCACAGGCCTTGGCGGGAACCGATCCGGGCGTGAAAGCACAACTGACTGGCCTCATCTCGCTGCTGGGACGGCGAGACGGCGATGGGGCAGTCCTGAACTTCGGCGGTGGGTGACATGACAAGCGGGCGCTCGACCAAACGCGCAGGGGGAGATTCACTCGCTCGCCTCATCGCGCTCCTTTGCGGCCTCAGCCTGGCGCTGCCGCCGCTCGTTCCGCCCGCGGTCGCCCAGAGCAAGCCACCCCGCTCGATCGGCAACCAGAAGAAGGAGGCAGCGCCGGCCGAGACCGTGATGCTGAACTTCGTCAACGCCGACATCGACGCTGTGGTGCGGGCGATCGGCCAGTACACGAACCGTACCTTCGTCATCGATCCGCGCGTCAAGGGCACACTGTCGCTGGTCACCGAGCGGCCCGTCACCAAGCAGCAGGCCTATGAGCAACTGCTGTCGGCGCTGCGCCTGCAGGGTTTCACGATCGTGCAGACGGGCAACGTCATGCGCGTGGTGCCGGAGGCCGACGCGAAGCTGCAGGGCGGCACGGTTGTCGGACCGAACAACGCATCGCCGGGCGGCGACCAGCTGGTCACACAGGTTTTCCGGCTCCAGTACGAGTCGGCGACCGCGATGGTGCCGATCCTGCGGCCGTTGATCGCCCCCAACAACACAATCTCGGCCTATCCGCAGAACAACACGCTGGTCATCACTGATTACGCCGAGAATCTGCGCCGCATCCAGCGCATCATTGAATCGATCGACACGCCGGCCACCTCGGATCTCGAGATGATTCCGGTGAAGTACGGCCTCGCGATGGAAATCGCCTCCGTGGTCAATCGGGTGCTCGACGAAGGCGCGCGCGCCGCCGGACAGGCGGTCGACGCCGGCCAGCGCATCTCCGTTCTGGCAGAGCCGCGGACCAACACGCTGATCGTGCGTGCGCCGAGTCAGGCACGACTCACGCTGGCGAAGAATCTGATCGCACAGCTCGACCGTCCCGCTTCGACGCCAGGCAACATCAACGTCGTCTACCTGCGCAACGCCGAGGCGACGCGCCTGGCGCCACTGCTGCGCGCGATCATCAGCTCCGATCCGTCGTACACGCCGGCGGCCGGAGCGAGCGGCGGACTGTCGCAGCCCAGCGCCACCGGAGCCGGCGGGCCGGGCATGTCGACACCCGCTGCGGCGACGGCGCTCGGCGGCGGCGCTGCAGCCGGTGGTGGTGGCGGAGGTGGCGGCAGCGGACCGCTGGCCGGACTGATCCAGGCCGACTCCGCGACAAACTCGCTGATCATCACCGCGCCCGAGCCGCTGTACCGCAACATCCGCGCGATCATCGACAAGCTCGACGTGCGCCGCGCGCAGGTCGTCATCGAATCGCTGATCGTCGAAATGACCGCCGACAAGGCGGCCGAGTTCGGCATCCAGTGGCAGGCGCTCGGCAACGTCAACAACAGCGACGTCGGCGTCATCGCGAGCCAGAACTTCGGCACCGCCGGCACCAACATCATCGGCACGGCGGCCAACCTCGGATCGGTCGGCCAGGGCCTGAACCTCGGCGTCATCAACGGCAAGATCAACATTCCCGGCGTCGGCGAAGTGCTGAACCTCGCCTTCCTCGCCCGCGCGCTCGAAACGACGGCCGACGCCAACATCCTGTCGACGCCGACGATCCAGACGCTCGACAACGAAGAAGCCAAGTTCCTCGTCGGCCAGAACATCCCGCTCATTACGGGTTCGTACGCCGCCGCAGGCGGCAACACCGCGGTCGGCGTCAACCCGTTCCAGACCTTCGAGCGCAAGGACATCGGCCTGCAGCTGCGCGTGCGGCCGCAGATCTCCGAAGGCGGCGTGGTGCGGCTCGCGATTTACCAGGAGCTGTCGTCTATCCAGAACACGCTGACGGCGGCGCAGGGCGGGATCATCACCAACAAGCGCTCGTTCGAGTCGACCGTGCTGGTTGAAAACGGCAACATCGTGGTGCTGGGCGGACTGATCGAGGACCGCACCGACAACAGCCGCAGCTCGCTGCCGATCCTCGGCCGGATCCCGGGGCTCGGGTACCTCTTCAGCTACGAGAACCGCGGCCGCAAGAAGACCAACCTGCTGGTGTTCCTGCGGCCCTACGTCGTGCGCGACGAAGGCACATCGTCGGAACTGGCGCTCGACCGCTATGCCTACATCCGTGGCCAGGTGGCCGGCAATACGGTTCCGGACAATTTCATCTTCCAGGGTTTCAAGGGCCGGCAGCTTCCGGAAACTCCGGCGGTACCGCCGGCGATGCAGCGGCTGAAGGAAGGGCAAAGCGCTGCGCCAGCGTCGTCCGGTGCGCCGGCATCGGCCGTGCCTCGCGCGCCCGACACGGCGTCAGCCGGCCTCGGAGCCCGGGTCGAGCCAGCACCGCAGAGCCCATCGCCCGCCCAGCCACAGTCCGCACCGCAACTATCGCCGGAGCCGTTGCCGACCGCGCCGCCGCCCGCGCCCACGTCTTCGGCACCGAGTTCAAGCGCACCGCCGACGGTTGCGACGACTGACGCTGCCGCACCGAGTACCGCGGCGCCCGCGCCAGCGCCGT
>DAOMFI010000225.1:0-3392 GCA_035429725.1 Burkholderiaceae bacterium
CCGCGCTGATCGAACTGCGCACCGATCCCGAAGTGATCACGCCGAACGCGACGCTGACTGCCATCCGCGCCACGGCCCGCCTCAGCTCCTGAGCGAAGGCGGCGACGCCTCAACGGGCGCGCGCTGCTGTCGGCGCAAGGCCGCCTTCTGTGAACGCAGGCGGCAGGTCCGCGGTGTAGAGCAGGCCAATTCCTGCTGCAAGCGGGATGAGCAGCAGGACGAGCGCCCAAGCCTGGCTGCCGAGTACCGTCACTGCCACCCCAAACAGCAGCGGGCCGAGCGCGGCCGACAGGCGCCCGGAGATCGAATTGAAGCCGAACAGCTCTGCCGCCTTGTCCAGTGGGACCAGTCCAGCGTAGAGCGACCGAAACACCGCCTGGATCGACGAGAAGACCAGACCCAGCAGCGCGACGGCCAGAACGGCTGACCAGGTCTCGCGGCCAATCGCGAGGAGCAGGATCGCGACTGCCAGCAGAGTGCACATCACGGCCAGGGTCTGTCGCGCGCCGCCGCGATCGGCCAGCATCCCGAACAATACCGTCGACGGGATCGCAATCAGGTGAAGTAGCAGCGAAAGCTTCAGTAGACCCGCGATGTCGAGGCCGAATCGATCCCGTACGACGATCGCGATGAAAAACACAATCGTCACCATCACGTCGTTGATCAGGAAGAAAGCCGTCAAGACCCGCAACGCTGTACGGTGCTGGCGCCAGTCGCGCAGCGTCGCCGCGACCGCGCGCAGGCTCGCTTCCAGCCCGACTTCAGGCGACTCGATCGGATGTCCCTTTGTACGCAGGCCCCGCAGACCGGCAATCCCCGGAAGCGCGAGGACTGCGAACAGCGCGCCGGACAGCATGAACGCAGCGCCCAGTCGCTGCACCTGGGCTTCGGGCGGTACGCCGTGCATCAGCCACAGGGCACCTAGGATGGCGGCGATGCCCCCCAGCATGCCAAGCGCCCAGCCGAGGCCGGAGACTCGCCCGCGCTGCGTGGCCGGAGCGATGTCGATGACGTAAGAGTCATACACGCTGGTCGCCAGCGTGTAGCCCACTTGTGCAATGAGGAAGGCCGCGACGGCTGCCGGCAATCCCGTCGCGGCTGCCATCGGCAGCAACAACACGGCAATGACACAAGCGGCCGTAGCGAGCACCAGCGTTCGGAGCCAGCGCCCAGTGCGGTCGGCTTGAGCACCGACCAGCGGCGACAAGAGCCCGGCCGCCACCAGGCTCGCCGCCGCGACCGCGCCCCAGGCGCCCGCAGCCGAGGCGCCCGTTCCGGCGAGCGCGACGAAGTACAGACCGAAGTAGGCCGGCACGAGCGCGGCGTAGGTCGAGCTGGCGATGTCGTAGAGCGCCCAGCCGAACGTGCGGCGGTTCAGCCAGGGGGACGGGTCCGGGTCGCGACGGGCCATACCGGCCAGCTTAAGAAAGCAGCCGGATCTTGCGATAGCCGATCTCGACGAGTCCGCGTGCCTGCAGGCGAGACAGCAGAACGTTCAGTGTCTGGCGCGACACGCCGACCATATTGGCGAGCTCAGTCTGCGACATCGCCAGCGTCGTCTGCGCAGCCGGGGCGGCCGCGGCGCGCCCCTGAACTTCGGCGACGCCGGCGAGCCGTCGGTGCAGCCAGTCCTCCGGCGGCAGTCCGCGCGCTTCGGCGACCAGCCGGTAGCTCAGCGCAAAGCGTTCGCACTGAAGCAGATTGAACGCACGGTAGTACCGGGGCTCCGCTTCGACGATGCGGTCGAACTCGGCTCTCGGGAGAAAGAGTGTTCGCACTGCGGTGTCGGCAACGATGCTGCCGATCGATGGCTGCCCACTCAGCAGCGGGTATTCGCCGAACCAGATGCCGGGCTCTCCCACATGCATCAGGACCTCGTCCCCGTCGCCGACCGAGCGCAAATGCCGCGTGCGCCCTTCCAGCAGTCCATGCATGCCTTTGCCGGGTTCGCCTTCGCGGACGAGGAACTCGCCCGGGCCGAATCGTCGCTCGCGCGACCGCTCGAGGATCAGCGCCTGCAGTGCCGCCGGTAGGCTGTCGAACCACTTCCCCGGCGGCCGGCCGGCGCGGATGTCGCTCTTGGGTGTCAACGCGGGCCAGGACGGTTGAATTGTCAAAAATTGGACAACACAACTGTAGCTCAAGGAGAAAGATCGCCCGATTCGCGCCACAAGTGGCGGCGCGTGCGGAGCCGCCCACGGCATGGGACATGCGCAGCCCCAGGAGTCGACGCTCGTCGGGCAGTTGCGCGTCGCAGAGCCATATTCATGCGGGTACATCGATGCTGACAAAGGAATCGCTCGCGCTGCTGGTCGGAGCGCTGACGCTGGCCGCCTGTGGTACCGCTGTGTTCGCGCCCTCCAGCACAGGCAGCAGCGCCTCCGCGCGCGTCTCCGGGACCGTGGCCTACCAAGAGCGCCTGGCCTTGAGGCCGGGCGTCGTGATCAAAGTGCAGCTTGCCAACGTATCCCGGACGGACGCGCCAGCCATCGTGATCGGCGAGCAGATCATCAAGACGGACGGCAACCAAATGCCGTTCCGCTTCGAGATTCCATTCGACCCGGCCGCCATCAAACCGCAGAACACCTACGCGGTCAGCGCACGGATGGAGGACGCCAACGGACGGTTGCGATTCATCACGGACCAGCACTACGCCGTCATCACGCGCGGTGCGCCGACGCACGTCGACCTGGTCCTGCGCCAAGTGAGCGCTCCATGAAGCTGTCGCTGCAACACGCTGTACGGCACGCGCTATGGGCACAGACAGCCTGGGCGCTGCTCTCCGCGGTATGGAATCTCGCCGGGATCGCCCTGCAGGCCTGGGGACAAAAGGCGCTTGGACCGTCTCCAACGCTGATCGGCTTCACGCTGGCGATCGGCTTTGTGGTCGCATTATGGCTGGCAGTGGAACGCTCGCCGTTCATCAATGCGGTACTCACCTCCGCGGCCGGGCTGCTCGGTCTTGCAGCGGCCCTCAAGCCGTTCACGGCCGATCCCGCACTCTGGGCCTCGCAGTACTTGCGCTATGCCGGCGCGACGCTGAATGCCGTCGGATTCATCGCGGCGGGGTTCGCGATGTCGGCGTTCATCAACTGGTCGGACCGGGTCAGTAAATGGCAACACCCAACCCCTGCTCACAAGGAAGACTGCGTATGACTCTACCCACCTCTCAGCACACGGTCCGCTTCGTGGCTGCCGTGCTTGCGACGTGCGGCGCACTGACGGCCGACCTCGCTGCTGCGCAGGACTTCAGCCTGCAGTCGATCGGCGGCGCGCTCGCGCCACCGGCGCAAACGGTGATCTACACGGCGCGCGAGTTCATCACGATGGACCCGAAGAAGCCGCGCGCCGAGGCGATCGCGGTGCGCGACGGCAAGTTCGTCGCGGTCGGC
>DAOMFI010000226.1:0-3380 GCA_035429725.1 Burkholderiaceae bacterium
TGCATGGGGACAACCGGAGGAGTTGTGGGACGCCCTGGGACTGTTCGGGGCGCCCGCGGGGCGGGCGGGCCGGCAAGCGCCGGCCCGGGTAACGATCAGATGTTGCTGTCGATGAATGCCGTGAGCTGCGACTTGGACAAGGCGCCGACCTTGGTGCCGACGACAGCGCCGTTCTTGAAGAGCATCAGCGTCGGGATGCCACGGATGCCGTACTTGGCAGGCGTGGACTGGTTCTCATCGACGTTGAGCTTGGCCACCGCGATCTTGCCGCCGTATTCCTTGGAGACTTCGTCCAGGATCGGCGCAATCATGCGGCACGGCCCGCACCATTCTGCCCAGTAGTCCACCAGGACCGGAGTGTCGGATTTGAGGACGTCCTGCTCGAAGCTGGAGTCGCTGACGTACTTGATGTCGCTCATTTGGGTCCTTCTGGCGCCAGAGTAGCGCGCGAACACAAGGATGGAAAAGTGGGGATATGGGTGCCGGGGCACAACCCCGGTTGGCGGGGTGGCAGGCTCGAATCGGAGGCTATGTTAACACCGCGGCGGGGTTTTGCACCCGCTTTCGGTCCGCGCGGTCAAGTTCATACAATCGGTCGATGACGCTCGAACGCCGGTGGCTTCCCGCCGATGCCCGTTTCTGGAAGGAAGCCGGCCTGGCCGTGCGTGTCTTTGCCGAGCGATGCGGAGCGCCGGAGCGACGCCTGCATGGCATCCAGTGGCTCGTGCCCGGCGGCGCACACGCGGCGCAAGCTCGCGCGGCGCTGCGCGACGCTCTCGGTCCAGGCGTAGCCTTCGTGCCCCCGCGCATCGCGCCGCTAGCGGCCTGGCTGGGTCGGCCGCTGGACGCCGGGACGGCGGCGAGGGCTGAGCTTTATGCCGCCCTGCGTGGCAATGCCTGGGTACGCAAGGCGTTTGGCGACCATCCTGCCACGCTGTGGGCGCTGGCGCGCGATGTGGCCCGTCTCGGTGACGAACTCACATGGGCCGCGATCGACGGCCACGAAGCGTTCGAAGGGCGCCTGGCGACGAGCCTGGCCCGACACTTCCAGCGACGCGCGGCAACCGCACTGCGACCGCAGGCGCAACTCGTTCTGCAACTGTGGCGGGCGCGACGGAGCGCTGAAGATGGCGCTGCCGGCGCCTGGCGTGAAATCGCCGCGCGAGCGGCGCGGGCCGATGCACCGCTGGTCTACTTGTCTCGCTCCGCCACCACCGATGCGGCGGGCGACGGACTCGCAGCGTGGGAGCAGGCCTTCCTCGAGCAGTGGGCCGACCGCGCACCGGTGCTCGTGCTCGTTCCCGACCTCGTCGCCGCGCTCAGCAACCAGCCGCTGCTGGCAGCCGCATGGCCCGAATTGGCGAATTCGGATGTCGCTCACCCGATCGCACGCCGCGCTGACGCCCTGCGTGACGCAGAAAGTGTGCGGCGCCTGCCGCTCGCCATCATCGATGCGGACTCACTCGAGGACGAGGCCGCCGCTGTGGCGCGGCAGGTAATGACCTGGAGGCGCGAAGGCTGCGGGTCGATCGCCCTCGTGGCGCTCGACCGGCTGACTGCGCGGCGCGTCCGCGCGCTGCTCGAGCGCGCCGAGGTCAGCGTGCGCGACGAAACCGGCTGGCGACTTTCAACGACGAGCGCGGCAGCCGCGGTCATGCGCTGGTATGACCTCGTCGCGGACGACTTCTACTGGCGCGACCTGCTGGACTGGCTGAAGTCGAGCTTCACGTTGTCGGGCCGAACGAGCAAGGCGCAGGAGACTCAGGCGTTCGAGCGTGCCATCCGTTCGGGCGGCGTAGTGCAGGGCGCCCGCGCGATACGGCTGGCGCTGGCCGCACTCGACCGTGACGGAGGCTCGCCTTCGGTTGCCGGCGCACGCGAGGTCCTGGGCTTGCTCGAAGCGCAGGCCAGCACAATGCGCCGCGCCGCGCCGACACTGGCGGCACACGCCCGGGCGCTGCAATCCGCACTGGACGCACTGGGCATGCGTGCCGCGCTGCTCGCCGATCCGGTGGGCCGTGACGTGCTGCGCGAGATCGACGTGCTAGCGCTAGAACTGGACGCCGCCTCCGGCCGTGCGCGCATTGAGGAGTTTCGCGCCTTGCTTGCGGCGCGCTTCGAGGAAGTCGCCTGTGTGGATCTCGAGGTCGACTCCCCGGTCACGATGGTGTCGCTGGCCGCCACGGCGCTGCGCACCTTCGATGCGGCCGTGCTGATCGGAGCGGACGCGGACCACCTGCCGGCTGCTCCGGGCGAGTTGCTCTTCCTCTCCAATGAAGTGCGAGCGGAACTGCGCCTCGCCACGGCCGACGCCGCGCTGAGGGAACAGGCGGGGCAGCTCGCGGCATTGCTGGCGACGACTCCACGCGCTGTCGCGACATGGCGCCGTCGCCGTGGAGACGAACCGAACGCGCTGTCGCCGCTGCTCGAGCGGCTGCGCTTCGTCGTTGCGCGGGCGACAGGCGATGATCTCGTGCAGCGCGCCGAGCGGGATGCCTTCGAGGTCGAGCCCATTGCGCTGGAGCGCCCGGCACCGCGCGCAGCAGCGCTGCTGCCGGCGCGACTGTCGGCCAGTCAGGCCCAGAGCCTGGTTAATTGTCCGTACCAGTTCTACGCGCGGCGGTTGCTGCGGCTGGAAACACCGGACGATGTGCTCGAGGCACCCGGCAAGCGCGAGTTTGGTGAGGCCCTGCATGAGGTGCTGCAGAAGTTTCACGCGGAGTGGGGTGCATCCGACCTCGGTGCCATCGAGCCAGGCCGTCTGCGGCTGAGCCTGATGCGGCAGGCAAAGGCCGTCTTTTCACGGGACCGGGAGCGGATGCCGGGGCTGCTCGCCTACGAGCGGCGTTTCCTTGGTCTCATCGACGACTACATCGCCTGGGCGCAGCAGCAGAGCAGCGCCGGCTGGCGCTGGGAGGCGGCCGAGCAGGCGGTCAGTCGCCTGCTTGACATCGGCGAGGGTCGCCGCGTGGAGTTGACGGGCCGGCTCGACCGCCTCGACCGCAGGTCCGACGGCGCGTTGATGGTCCTCGACTACAAGGCGCGCAGCGCCGAGCAGCTCAAGCGGGGACTGAAGGCTCCCGGCGAGGACATCCAGCTGCCGTTCTACGGGTTGCTGACGAGACACTCGCCGCACGCTGCCGGCCGCATCGAGGCTGCCTATGTTGCGTTCGATCGCAGCCATGAAGGTGCGAGCGCGGTACAGACGGTGGCGCCGCCGCAGCCGTACGAGACCCTCGTGGAAGAAGTCGGTGCCCGACTTCAATCCGACCTGCGGCGCATCGCCGACGGCGCGCCGTTGCCCGCGCTCGGCGTGTCGGCCGTCTGCGAATACTGCGAGATGCGGGGCCTGTGCCGGCGCGACTACTGGGCACTCGGCC
>DAOMFI010000227.1:0-3304 GCA_035429725.1 Burkholderiaceae bacterium
GTCGCCCAGGTGCTGTAGGGAACGTCGGCGAAGGTCAGCTGTATGTCGCCGTCGGACAGCGGCACGATGCGCGATGCCTTCAGCCCCGCGCGCTTCAGCGATGTCTCAATCGCTCCCTTGACCTCGGAGGCCGAGACCGTGGCGACCTGCGGCTGCGTCCTGAGGCTCTTGACTTCGCCCAGCAGGGCGTCAAGTTCCGCCGCCTGCGAACGCTGCTGGGGGAGTGTGCGCTCGAGCCGTCCGATCCCGGTCCAGGCGGGCTCGATCAGTACGAGGTAGAGCACAGCAATGAGCACGATGCCTGCGCCCGTGCCGAGGATCAGGCGCTCGCGCGGGGCGCGCTCGGCCCAGAACTGACGCAGCGCATCCATCATGATCCCGCCGCCGTCACTCGTGCCGTGCCGTCGGCTTCGAAGCGTATCGAAAGGCCCTGCTGCACGGCGGCGGCCCGGAGTGTGTTCTGGAAGGCAGGGTTGTCGCCCATGCCGCCCTTGAACCTGACCTTGAGTGCGCCGTCGCGGTACTCGAGCCCGCCGACCGCGCCGATCGGCGCCCCCGAAAGCAGCACGGCCGTGCGCGCGTTGAGGACCGAGAAGTCGTTGGCGGACGGGATGCCGGCGCGGGCACGCAGGTCGTTCAACTGGCGCTTGGTCTGCAACACCGGATCGACGATGGCCGTGGTCTCAGGAAAGCTCGTGCGGAACGCGTTCTCCATCTGCTGGCGCACGGCCTTGGACTCTGACTCGAGCTTCAGCCAGTAGGCGTTCATCCCGGCAATGGCCACCGCTGCGCCAACGGCCGTCCAGATCAGCGGCACCTTTAGCGATTTGCCTTTGAGGGCGCTGGCGCGGCCTGCCAGCGGCATCAGTGCAGCGAGCACTCCGCTCGGGGCGAAGCTGCCCTGCAACAGATTGACCGCGCCCTCGATACTCGCGAGGTCCGCCTCGGCGGCCGAGGCTTCGACCTGCACATTGAGCGCGGCACCGAGCGCGTTCATCTTGCCGGCTTCGCGGCCATAGGCCTGGATACGGCGTATCCCCAGTTGCCGTACGGCCAGCGCCAGAGCGGCGGGGACTTCGGCGCCGCTCAGTTCGAAGGAGAAGCCGTCGTGCGTCGCCGAGCGCGCCACGCCACGGCTGCGATCGACCCGCACCGAAAGCACTCCCGCGGATGGGGCGGGCACGGTGTAGATCTCGCTGTAGGCGGCGCGCACGCGGAAGCCGGCTTCGGCACAGGCATCGAGCGCCCGGGTCAGCAGGCCGCGATCGATGACGGCGATCGGCATTTTTGGCTGGGCCGCGATGGTCGTCGAGCCGCTCCCGCCGCGCGGTACGTTGAAGGCGAAGTGGCAGTCCGCCGCGTCCGCGAGCAGGCGGTCTTCGAGCATGTTGGGCAACGCGAGCCGCAGCTTGCCCTCCGACAGCTTCGGCGGCTCGATCGCCGTGACGAAGATATCGGCCGGATCGAAAACGAGATCGAGCGCCACGGCCTTCGGCAGCAGCGCGATCGGCGATTCACCGCTCGTCCCGCCAGGTCCGGGCGCGACGAAGTTCACGACGCTGCCGGGCGACAGGTGACCCTTCGCGCCGAACGACCGTCGGGGCGGGACGAAGACCAGCAATCGCTGCAGTGCTCGTTCTTTCATCGATCGATCAGATTTCGCGAATCCACAGCACCGTCACCGGCTGTATACCCTGACCCGGCACCCCGCGGCGAACGAGGGCCTCCATGCGTGTCACGGCCCGGTCCAGTTTGACCTCGCCGCGAACGAAGAAAAAGCGCGAAGCGGTGGCGATATCCGCCTCTCCTACGCCGTTTGCCTTTGCGCCGAGTCGGGTGCGCACTTCGCCGACGTTGTTGAAGTAGGAGATACGTTCGCGCTCGGCGACGAGAGCGCGCGCATCCGACAGCGACATTTCAGGCACGCGGGCGGCGATCACCTCCGGCCGCGCCGTATTGACGTTGACCGGTGTGCGCTCGTCCAGCACGACGATGTAAGGCGCGAGGCGCTGCGCCGCTTCGGGGGAAATCCCGGGAATCGAGAGCAGGTCCTGCGGCAGCATCAGCGGGATGGGCCGCACCGTGCTGTCCAGGCCCGGGGAGTCCGGCGGACGGCCGCCGTCGTCGACGACAACGTTGGACGGCAACGCGAGCTGCATGCGCTGGGCGATCAGGTCCGCCGTCTGCTGCGGTACCTGCAGCAACGCGCACAGCTGGCGCAGCGCCGCGAGTTCGGACTCGACAATCTCGCCCTTGTCGATCAGGTTGCGCAGATTGAGGCGCGACTGGGCGTCTTCCATCGAGCCGGCAATCGAAGCCTGCGCTGCGAGCACGGAGGTCTCGCCGAGCTGATCGAGCCGGGTTTCGGCAAGCGGCTGCGCCCAGGGCTCCGACAGCGCGTCGTAGCTTGAACGGTTGGCGTCTTCGCGCAGGATGGCCCGACCCCAGTCGAGCGCACCGCGCAACAGCAGACGGCTCTGCGCCATCAGTTGCTGATTCTCGATCGTCCGCAGCAGCACGAACTGGCGATAAAACAGCGCGCTGACGATCATGGTCGCCAGGGCCGCCACGAAGAGCGCAAGCAGCACGGCGGCGCCACGCTGCCGGCGCGGGTGCCCTAACAACTGCCCGGCGCCGGTCCGCCCCTGCGGAGCAGCGGGCACGCCACCGGCGGGCCGCCGCGGACGCAATTCGCAGGGCTGCGCAGCCTTCTTCATGCGCCCACCAGCAGCACGCGCCGGAACGTCTTGCCGTCGCCGCGTTCGATCGTCACTTCAACGCCCGGGGTGACGGCACTGGCCGCGGTGGCTGTGCCGCCGGCCGGGTCTTGGGTCACATTCGGATCGACCCAGCCACCGGTCGGCGACCACGTTCTCACGTAGAGCGTGCGAACGTTGGTCAGCAGCCGGGCCGATTCGAGCCGGTCGGTCGGGATGGTCTGGAACCCCGGTAACGCCGCTGTCGCCTGGCGCGTCAGCGTTCCATCGATGACACGGTAATAAACGGTCTGGACCTCCGTCGGCCGGTCGGCCGTCGCAGGGGCGATGCGCGCGAGCTGCAACAGCGTGGAGCCGTCGACCGCCGACACGACGACGGGGGACTGCGAAAGCCCCAGGAACTTAGGGTTGGTCACCTGCGCAAGGTCGCGCTCCATCTGTCCGAACGTCGTCAGCAGGGCACGCACCTCGGTCGCCTCCGGTTCGAGCCGCTCCCGCGTGTGAACCAGCGAGTCGAGTCCGCGCCAGGCGATGATGGAAACAATCGACAGCACAGTGATCGCCACCAGGAGTTCAAGGAGGGTGAA
>DAOMFI010000228.1:0-3262 GCA_035429725.1 Burkholderiaceae bacterium
ACCGGCGGCCAGTACTTCTGCCGCTTCAGCGACGCGATCGGAAACGCGGCACGCTCGCGCGTGTAATCGTGGGCCCAGTTTTCCGCCATCACCATCGCCGCCGTGTGCGGTGCGTTCTTCAGCGGGTTGTCGTCGCGGTCGACCTTGCCCTCCTCCACCGCGCGGATCTCCTCGCGGATCGCGATCATCGCGTCGATGAAGCGGTCGAGTTCGCCTTTCGGCTCGCTCTCGGTCGGCTCGACCATCAGTGTGCCGGCGACCGGGAACGACAGCGTCGGCGCGTGGAAGCCGTAGTCCATCAACCGCTTGGCGACATCCTCGGCGCTGATCCCGCTCGCGTCCTTCAGCGGGCGCAGGTCAAGGATGCACTCGTGCGCGACGAACCCATTGCGACCCGCATAAAGCGTGGGGTAATGCGGCGCGAGGCGCTTCGCGACGTAGTTGGCGTTGAGCAGCGCCACCTGGGTCGCCTTGCGGAGCCCCGCCGCGCCCATCATCGTGATGTACATCCACGAGATCGGCAGGATGCTGGCACTGCCGAAGTTGGCGGCGCTGACCATGCCGACCTTGTTGTCGCGGCCGAGGTGGCCCGGCAGGAACGGCGCCAGGTGCGACTTCACCGCGACCGGACCGACGCCGGGGCCGCCGCCGCCGTGGGGGATGCAGAACGTCTTGTGCAGGTTGAGGTGCGAGACGTCCGAGCCGTACTTGCCAGGCTTGGCGAGCCCGACCAGGGCGTTCAGGTTGGCGCCGTCGGTGTAGACCTGACCGCCGTGCGCGTGGATCACTTCGCAGATCTCGACGATCGCTTCCTCGAACACGCCGTGCGTCGACGGGTAGGTCACCATCAACGCGGCGAGATTGGCGGCATGCTGGGTCGCCTTGGCGCGCAGGTCGGCGACGTCCACGTTGCCGTTGCGATCGGTCTTCACCGCGACAACTTCCATCCCGCACAACTGCGCCGATGCCGGATTGGTGCCGTGTGCGCTCTCGGGAATCAGGCAGATGTTACGGTGCCCCTCGCCGCGCGAGCGGTGGTAGGCCCGAATCGCCAGCAGGCCGGCGTATTCGCCCTGCGCGCCGGAATTGGGCTGCAGGCTGACAGCGTCGTAGCCGGTGCACTCGACGAGCATCTGCTCGAGTTCGGTGATCAGCTGGCGGTAGCCGGCTGACTGGTCGGCCGGCGCCAGCGGATGGATGTTCGCGAACTCCGGCCAGGTGACCGGGATCATCTCGCTGGTGGCATTCAGCTTCATCGTGCATGAGCCGAGCGGGATCATCGTGCGGTCGAGCGCGAGGTCCTTGTCGGCGAGCGAGCGCATATAGCGCAGCATCTCGTGCTCGGAGTGATGCGCGTTGAACACCGGGTGCGTCAGGAAAGGTGTCGTCCTTCGCAGGCCGGCCGGGATCGCGGCTTCGTGGGCGGCATCGATCTCGCGGTCGAGTGCGTCGATGTCGGCCGCCACGCCGAACAGCTTCCACAGCGCCTCGACGTCGGCCCGCGTCACAGTCTCGTCGAGTGCAATGCCGACGATCTGCCCGGCCAGCGTGCCGAAGTCGCGCGCGCTGTACTCGCGCAGGTTGATGCCGGCGGCGCGCGCGGCGGCGTGGACCTTGGCCGCATCGACGCCGCGCACTGTGATCGTGTCGAAGTACGAGCCGTTGACCTGCAGGCCGACGCGCCGCAGCCCTTCGGCGAGGATCGACGTCAGCCGGTGCACGCGCCGCGCGATGCGAGCCAGGCCGTCGGGGCCGTGATAGACCGCGTACATGCTGGCCATCACCGCCAGCAGAACCTGCGCCGTGCAGATGTTCGAGGTCGCCTTTTCGCGCCGTATGTGCTGCTCGCGCGTCTGCAGCGTCAGCCGGTACGCGGGCTGGCCCTGCGAATCGACCGAGACGCCGACCAGACGACCCGGCATCGAGCGCTTGAACGCGTCCTTGCAGGCGAGGAACGCGGCATGCGGCCCGCCGAAGCCGAACGGCACGCCGAAGCGCTGCGAGTTGCCGATGACGATGTCGGCGTTCTGCGCCTCGGTGCCGGCGGCGGCGCCCCACTTTCCAGGCGCTTCGAGCAGCGTCAGCGCGAGCAGGTCGGCCGCGACGCAGAACAGCGCCCCCGCCGCATGCGCCTGCTCGACGAACGGGCGCATGTCGTGGATCAGGCCGTCGGTCGCCGGGTACTGCGCCAGCACCCCGAAGTAGTCGCCCGACTTCATCAGTTCGGGCGCAAAGCCGACCTTGACCTCGATGCCGAGCGGCTCGGCGCGCGTGCGGATCACCTCGATCGTCTGCGGATGGCAGTCGCCGGCGACGATGAAGACGTTGCTTCGGCATTTCGCACTGCGCTTGGCGAGCGTCATCGCCTCGGCCGCCGCCGTGCCCTCGTCGAGCAGCGAGGCGTTGGCGATCTCCATGCCGGTGAGGTCCGCGATCATCGTCTGGAAGTTGATCAGCGCTTCCATGCGCCCCTGCGAGATCTCGGCCTGGTAGGGCGTGTAGGCCGTGTACCAGGCGGGGTTCTCGAGGATGTTGCGCAGGATCACCTTCGGCGTCAGCGTGCCGGAGTAGCCCTGACCGATGAACGAGCGGTACACACGGTTGCCGTCGGCAATGGTGCGGATCCGTGCCAGCGCCTCTTCTTCGGTCATCGGTGCTGGCAGAGCCAGCGGCGCGCCGAGCTTGATCGACGCCGGCACGATCGCATCGACCAGCGCATCGAGCGATGCGCTGCCGACAACCTTCAGCATCTCGGCGATCTCGCCGTCGCTCGGGCCGATGTGGCGCGCGTGGAATTCGGAGTGATTCTCGAGGGCGTGCAGCGTCGTCATGGTGGCGCAGGGTCCGGAGGCGTGAGTGGCTTACTTGGAAGCGGCGACGTTGGCCTCGTAGGCCTTGGCGTCGAGCAGCCCGTCGATCGAGGCGCCGGACTTCATCTTGAAGATCCACGCGTCGTAGGGGGCGGTGTTGAGCTGCTGCGGCTCGGAGCCGAGCGAATCGTTGAAAGCGACCACTTCGCCGTCGACCGGCGCGTAGACGTCCGACGCGGCCTTTACCGACTCGACCACGCCGGCGGTCTCGCCCGCTTTCAGCGTCGCGCCGACCTTGAAGTCGCCGACAAAAACGAGGTCGCCCAGCATGTCCTGCGCGGCGTCGGTGATGCCGATCCACAGCAGGCCGTCGTCGCCCTTCTTCACCCACTCATGGGAGGCGGTGTACTTCAGATTGGCAGGGATGTTCATCTCTTCTCCTTCAGCTCTTG
>DAOMFI010000229.1:0-3118 GCA_035429725.1 Burkholderiaceae bacterium
CGATGCGGCGTCCGTTGAGGATCATGAACGGCGCGACGAAGCCGCAGTCCTCGGCGCGCCACCAGCGCGGCGCCCAGTCGCTGCCGCGCTGCTCCTCGAAGGCACCGTCGCTGAGGAACACCACCAGCCGCTCGCCCGGCAGCGGCATGTGCACGTACTGCAGTTCGGCGAAGCCGAGGTAACCGCCCTCGGACAGGCCGCCGGCCGTGTTCGGCCCGACGTGGCTGCCCAGCGGCGAGGCCGGCCGCCCTGCCGCGTCGATAGCGTAGCTGTAGAAGTCGCGGGCGAAGCGCGTCAGCCCGGCCTCGCTGCGGTCGTAACGCTCGGCGTGGGGCGGCGTCATGTTGCCTACCAGCAGGTTGCAGGCGTCGATGCCGGCCACGCAGTGCCCCTGGCCCATCAGCCAGCCGCGCGTCAGTCCGCTGAGCGCGTTCGCGGCGAGATAGCCGACGTAGGCCGGCACGATGTTCAGCGAGCCGCCGGTGTGGCCTTCGGGCGTTGCCTTGAAGTCCTCGGGCGGCATTTCGCGCCCGTCGGGGTAGACCTTGTCGGCGTAGGTCATGTGCACGGTCAGCCACATGCCGGCTGCCGCGAGACGATCCGCGGCCCGCAGCATGCGGTAGACGCTCGCCGTGTCGGTGGCCTTGCCGCCGGCGACCAGCACCTGCGCGAGTTCGTGCACGCGCAGTTGCGTCAGGTCGTTGTGCACGATCGGCCCGAATCCGCGCGCCCAGCCAGCGAAAGCGGCGTCGGACTCGCGAAACAGCCGCACCCGCTCGGCGACCCAGGGAAGGTTGTCGTCCATCGTCTCTCCCTCTCTGTGTCGGACAGTGCGCGAAGCGTGCGGGCGGCGCGTTCTCACGACCCGCGGTCCGCCGCTGGCAGTGCCCTGGCCGCCACACGCAGCTGTGCCGGCGTGGCGCTCGGAGTCATCAGGCCATCGAGCATGGCCCGGTCCACCACCTCCTTCTCCAGCAGCAGTTCGGCCAGCGACTCGAGCGTCGCGCGTTGCGTCCTCAGCGTCTGCGCCACGCGTTCGCGCGCCTCGTCGAGCAGTCTTCGCACTTCGCCATCGATCGCCTCGGCGCTGCGCTCGCTGAACGTGCGCGGCTCCGGCAGCGCCGGGCCGTTGAGGAACAGCGGCCTGGGCCGCGCGTCATAGGTCGCCAGGCCGAGCGCCTCGCTCATGCCGTAGTGCGTGACCATGTGGCGCGCCAGGTCCGTGGCGCGCTGCAGGTCGTTCTCGGCGCCGGTGGACACATCGTCGAACACCAGCTGCTCGGCGACCCGGCCGCCGAGCAGCACGTCCAGCCGGTCGAGCAGTTCGCTGCGACGCATCAGGTAGCGGTCCTCGGTCGGCGACTGCTGGGTGTAGCCGAGCGCCGCGATGCCGCGCGGGATGATCGACACCTTGGTCACGCGGTCCGCGTTCTTGCGGTGCTCGGCCACCAGCGCATGACCGGCCTCGTGGTAGGCGACGAACTTGCGTTCGGTCGGGTTCATCACCCGGTTCTTCTTCTCGAGGCCGGCGACGATGCGGTCCAGCGCCTCCTCGAAGTCCTGCATGTCGACGGCGTCCTTGCTTCGCTTGGCCGCACGCAGCGTCGCCTCGTTGACCAGATTGGCCAGGTCGGCGCCCGCGAAGCCGGGCGTGCGCGCCGCGAGCGCAGCGAGGTCGACGGTCGGCGCCAGCTTGACGTTCTTGACGTGCACCTCGAGGATCTGTCGCCGCCCGTTCAGGTCCGGCCGATCGACCGCGATGTGGCGGTCGAAGCGGCCCGGCCGCAGCAGGGCGGGGTCGAGCACCTCGGGCCGGTTCGTCGCCGCGAGAATGATCACGCCGCGGTTGGTGTCAAAGCCGTCCATCTCGGCAAGCAGCTGGTTCAGCGTCTGCTCGTGCTCCTCGTGGCCGCCCGTCAGGCCTACGCCGCGCGCCTTGCCCAGCGCATCGATCTCGTCGATGAAGACGATGCACGGCGCCTTGGCCGCCGCCTGCTCGAAAAGGTCGCGCACCCGCGCCGCGCCGACGCCGACGAACATCTCGACGAACTCCGAGCCGCTGAGCGACAGGAACGGCACGCCGGCCTCGCCCGCCACCGCCTTGGCCAGCAGCGTCTTGCCGGTGCCGGGGGCGCCGACGATCAGCACGCCCTTGGGGATCTTGCCGCCGAGGCGCTTGTAGCGGTCCGGGTTCTTCAGGAACTCGACCACCTCCATCAGTTCCTCGCGCGCCTCGTCGATGCCCGCGACGTCCTTGAAGGTGACGCCCGTCTCGGTCTGCATGTAGACCTTGGCCTTGCTCTTGCCGATTTCGAGCATGCCGTGCCCCATGCCGCCGCCCATGCGCTTCATGAGGAACCACCAGATGCCGAAGAACACCAACGCCGGCGCAACCCAGGAAATCAGCGCGCCGAGCCACTTGCTCTCGCGCACGCTGCCGTAGCGCACCTTGGCGGCATCGAGCTGGGCCACCAGCCCCGGGTCGTCGACCAGCACCGTGGCAAAACCGTGCTCGCCGCCGGCGCGCTGGAGCGCCGCGAGCTTGTCCTTCGGCAGGATCTGCTCCAGTCCTTCGGCCTTCAGCTTGCCGGTGGCAATGCCGTCGGCGATGACCACGTCGTCGAGCTTGCCGGCGACCAGCGTCTGCTTGAACTCGCTGTAGGTCAGCGTCTGCGTATGCCGCGGCGTGAAGAACTCCTGCACCAGGATCATGCCCACCAGGGCGGCCAGCACGTACCAGAGCGAGAACGTCTGCTTCTTGTCCATGAACGACACCTCCAGGGAGCCGGGGTCAGGCGCCACGCCGCCGACGCGATCGTCGCTCGTCGAGGGCGACCTCGATGGCACCCCACACGATCAGCGCCGGACAGACGAGCAGGACGGCGGCCAGCAGCGCACTCCACCAGGCGAAGCCGAAGGACCACAGCACGGCCGCAGCGACCGCCACGGCAAGGACCGGGCACAACCACATCCAGCGGTTGGCGAACTCGGGCCACTTCACGAATCTCATGGCGACCTCCGTCGTCATTGCAGGCGCGCCCGCTTGAGCAGCGCCGAGTTGATGATCACCGACAGCGAGGACAGCGCCATCGCCGCGGCGGCGATGATCGGGTTGAGC
>DAOMFI010000230.1:0-3024 GCA_035429725.1 Burkholderiaceae bacterium
TCCGTCTCGAACGGCCGCGGCACGAACGTGCACACCACGAACCGGCTCGACAGGAACGTCGTGTGCGCGGAGGGCGGCAGGTGGTAGCGATGGCTCATGAGCGGCCGGAAGTGCCGCACGTTGATGCGCACCACGGACAGTTCGCCGTGCCAGCCGACGACGTCGAGCGGGTTGAACGGGTAGGTGATCGTCGAGAGCTGGTTGCGGCGCTTGACTTCGACCGTGCACGGGTCGATGTCGCTCTGCTGCGCGGCGAACGCCGCGTCCAGTTGCGGCGCGTCGAGCAAGGCCGGGTCGAAGATCGCATGGTTGCCGAGCAGCCCCTTCTCCGGGAGCATGTACGTGCCGTTGGTCGCCTCGATCAGCAGGAAGTCGCAAGGTGCGCTGCAGTCGATGCGCCACATCGTGCCGCGCGGAATCACGACGTAGTCGCCAGCCTCGATGGCCAGGTGGCCGAAATCGCAGTACAGGTCGCCACGTCCGGCATGCACGAACAACAGCTCGTCGCCGTCGGCGTTGCGAGCCAGCCGCTCCATGCTGCCGTCGAGGCGCCAGTAGCGGATCCTGCAGTGGGCGTTGAGCAGGACGTCGTGCGCCGACCACGGCGTGCGCGGCGATGACGAGGGCAGCTTCGTCAGATCGAATGCGCGCGGCTGCAGCGGCCCGGTGAAGTCCTGCCAGGCGGTCGGCGGATTGCGGTGGTGGAAGAACGCCGCGGGCCCGAAGAAGCCTTCCTTGCTCATCTCCCGCTCGTAAGTCCCCTCCGGCAGGTCGCAGTGCGCCTGCCGCGAAGCCTCGCCTGCCACCCTGGATACCGGGATGTAACGCTTCATGGCGCCCCCTCGTTCACGATCGCCCGTCCCCTGCCCCGGTGCGCGTCTTTCAGATCACGCCCCGGCGCTCCTGGTCGAGCTCGATGGACTCGAACAAGGCGCGGAAATTGCCCTCGCCGAATCCCTCGTTGCCCTTGCGCTGGATGATCTCGAAGAAAATGGGCCCGATCACGTTCCGCGTGAAGATCTGCAGCAGGATGCCGTCCTTCGCACTGCCGTCGATCAGGATGCGCCGGCGCGCCAGTTCGGCGACCGATTCGCGGTGACCCTGCACGCGGGCATCCACGGCCTCGTAGTAAGTGTCGGGCGTGTCCTGGAACTCGACGCCGTTGCGCCGCAGCTGGTCCACGGTCGCGTAGATGTCGTTCGTCGCGAGCGCGATGTGCTGGATGCCCTCGCCGTGGTACTCGCGCAGGTATTCCTCGATCTGCGACTTGTCGTCCTGCGACTCGTTGATCGGGATGCGGATCTTGCCGCAAGGGCTCGTCATCGCGCGGCTGAACAAGCCGGTCTTCTTGCCTTCGATGTCGAAATAGCGGATCTCACGGAAGTTGAACAGCTTCTCGTAGAACCCCGCCCAGCGGTTCATGTTGCCGCGCTGGACGTTGTGGGTCAGGTGATCGATCAGCATGAGGCCCGCGGCAGTACTCGGCCGAGGCTGCTCAGCTGGCACGAAATCCACGTCGTAGATCGTGTGCTCGCCGTAGCGGTCCACCAGGTACACGATGCTGCCGCCGATGCCTTCGATGGCAGGGATATTGAGTTCCATCGGCCCGACCGGGGTCGTCACCGGCGTGGCGCCGAGATCGAGCGCACGCCGGAACGCCCTGGCGGCATCCCGCACCCGGAACGCCATGGCGCAGGCCGACGGGCCGTGCCGCTCGGCAAAGCGCTGGCCGAAGCTGCCCGGCTCGGCGTTGATCACGAAATTGACGTCGCCCTGCCGGTGCAGGGTCACGTTCTTGCTGCGGTGACGTGCGGAGACCGGGAACCCCATCTTCTCGAACAGGGTCCGCAGCAACTCCGGGTCCGGCGCCGTGTATTCGACGAACTCGAACCCGTCGGTGCCCATCGGGTTGTCGAAGAGATCGGCCATGGCAGTGCCTCCGCCCGTCCCCATTCGTTTCAAGTGAAACTAATGGGCCGATTCTAGCCGCGGTGCGCCGCAGCAATCCATCGGGTCGCGCTGCCTGGGCGCGGATCGTGGCGGACTGGTGGGCCGTGCTGGGATCGAACCAGCGACCAACTGGTTAAAAGCCAGCTGCTCTACCGACTGAGCTAACGGCCCGGGCGCGTGTCGATGCCGCGGTGGCGCGGGGCGCGAATGATAGCAGGCGGGCCCGGCTGCGCGTTCAACGGTAGCGCGTCGGATCCGGCACGCCCGCGGCGGCGAACCCTTCACGGCGCAGCCTGCAGGAGTCACAGCGACCACAGGCGCGTCCCTCGACGTCGGCCTGGTAGCAGGACACGGTGAGGCCGTAGTCGACGCCGAGCGACAGGCCGTGATGGATGATCTCCGCCTTGCTGAGGGAGATGAGCGGCGTGCGAATCCGGACCGGGGCAGTGCCTTCCACGCCCGAGCGCGTCGCCAGGTTGGCCAGCCGCTCGAACGCCGCGATGAACTCGGGCCGGCAGTCGGGATATCCGGAATAGTCGACGGCGTTGACGCCGATGAAGATGTCCTGTGCGCCCAGCACCTCCGCCCATGCGAGCGCGAGCGACAGGAAGACCGTGTTGCGGGCCGGGACATAAGTCACCGGGATGCCACCACCCGGCGACTCGGGCACGGCAATGCTCGAGTCGGTCAGTGCCGAACCGCCGAACATGGCGAGGTCGATGTGCATGACGCGGTGCTGCGCGGCACCCAGCGCACGCGTTACGCGATCCGCGGCCTCGAGTTCTGCCGCGTGTCGCTGGCCGTAGGCGAAGCTGAGCGCGTGGCAGCGGAAACCCTCGGCTCGCGCGATCGCCAGGCAGGTCGCCGAGTCGAGCCCGCCCGACACGAGGACGACCGCTGCCCGGCCGGCCGCACCCGGCGGAGCGCCGCTGCGCTGTGCCGTTGGCACGTCCGAGCGATCGCTGTTACTGCTCGACGGCATGCTCATCGTCCCGGCTGGTCGCCCCACAGGACCTTGTGCAACTGGACCTGCAACCGCACGTCGAGGCGATCGGCCAGGATCCACTCGGCGAG
>DAOMFI010000231.1:0-2936 GCA_035429725.1 Burkholderiaceae bacterium
GCCGGCGGCGTCGCCGGCGTCACGCTCAAGGGCCAGGGCGGCGCCTTCATGCTGCGCATCGCCACCCGCAGCGGCCAGGACGCCGTGCTGGCCAAGGCCCGCAGCACCGAGCCGCGCCGCTTCGGCAACCCGGCCTCGGCCATGATCCTGCTGCGCGAGGTTGGCATCGCCGTGGCGCAGCTCGACGCCACCGACTGGAACCCCGACGAGAAGGACATGAGCCGCAGCCGCTCCAGCCAGGCCGAGGCGATGCGCACGGCCCACCAGGCTGCGGCGCACAACCGGTGGCTCGCCGCCGAGATCCAGGAATCGCTCGACGATCCGCGCCCGAGCGTCCCGCACGACGAGGCCATGGCGGCCATGGACGCCGAGATCGATGCGATCGAGCTCCAGCGTGCCGGCTCCGCACGAAGGAAAGGCGCATGAGCACGACGCCGCGCCAACCCGATCAGGTCATTGCGCAGGCGATGCTGGCCGCCGCCGCTGAAGCGCCGCCCCCTGCGATCACCTCCGAGGAAGTGGCGGCGCTCGAGCGCCTGCTCGCGCATGCCAGGCGCGACTCCGGGCAGAGCCGGGTCGTTGCGGACTTTCTGCTGGCCTGGTGGAACACAGGCAGCTGCGGTGCCTTCGACCTGACCTCGCTGTGGGCACTGGACACCGACATCGTGGCCGACATGACGACCGTGTTCGGCCTGATCGGCCGCGTTCACCGCTACCCCGACAGCCTGGGCTACGAGGCCGAGTTCAAGGCCATCGTGCAGGCCTGGCGGCCGGAGCTCGGGGACTGATGCCGGGGGCCGACTACCGCATCGCCTGGCGTCCCAAGGCTCTGGAAGACCTGCGCAGCATCGTCCGCTACATCGCCCAGGACAGTCCTACCCGCGCGCGCGCCTTCGGCACGAAGCTGCGCGAGAAGGTCCAGCCGCTGGCCCAGCACCCGCTGCTCGGCCATGAGGGCCGGCCCGGGCTGCCAGCCGGCGTTCGCGAACTCGTGCTGCACGCCAACTACATCGCCTTCTATCGGGTGATCGACACCTCTCGCACCGTCGAGATCCTGCGGGTCAAGCACGTGGCGCAGCAAACGCCGTGAAACGCAGGGGCGAGTCCGCAGGTGCGTCGGGACGGCTGGCCATCTGAAGTCGGCGCCCGATTTCGACGGGGGGTTGGACCGGGGTTTCGAGTTGCGCGCCCCCCGCGGTCAGCCGCACGATGGGGCGCCCTGCACCTGCTTCGCCATGAACCCCCGGACATCACCGTTGCGAACCGCGCTCGCCGGCCTGTGTGGTCCTTCTGGACAACGGGATCGGCCCAGCGCCGACGGCCTGCTCGCGGTCGCCGGGCTTCAACTGCAGGCCTACGATCCGCCGGCAAGCTTTGCGGACCCGCGGCTCGATGCGCTCTGTCGGGAGGCGGCGCGAAGGGGCCTGGTGATCACCGACGTCCAGGGCCGACTGGTCGGCGATCTGCGCGCCGTGTCCGTCAACGAAGTGCTGCCGGCTTTCAGAGGCCGTTGACGGACCCGTCCGCGACCGCGTCCCGCGCCGTGATGCAGCGCCGGCGCCGAGTCACGCTGTGTTCGATGCTCCGCTCGAGTTGCTCAGGGGAGCCGCATTGGCCGCGGTGGCGCGGTCTCGCTCCAAGGTCTGGATGATCGTGCCGACCATCTTGTCGGCCTTCGAGGGCTTGGCGACGTAGGCGTTGAAGAGATGGCCGTGCTCCTCGGCCAGTCCGAATGCGCTCATGGCGATCAGCCTCGTGTCGCATTCCGGGTAGCGAGACCTGAGCCGCCGCGCAAGTTCGTAGCCATCCGCGCCGGGCATCTGGATGTCGACCAGCGCCACCTCGAATGCCTTCGATCCGAGCTCTTGGAGCGCCTCGTCCGTACCAGGCGCCTCCACACACTCCGCGCCCTTGGCACGCAGAAGATCCGCCACGGCGCTGCGAACGGAGTCCTCGTCGTCGACGACAAGCACGTGCAGGCCCGACAGGCTGGCCGAGCCGGAAAGCGGACGGTGTGGCTGCTGGTCCAGCACCTTCACCGGGATGTGCACGGTGGCCCTGGTGCCGCGCCCCTTCTCCGACTTGATCTCCGCAGTGCCGCCGAGTTGCGCGACCAGGGATCGCACGATCGACAGTCCGAGCCCCAGGCCGCGCGCTTCGCGGGTGCCTCGAAACCACGGGTCGAAGACATTCGGCAGAACCTCTTCGGCGATGCCGCTGCCCGTGTCGCTCACCCACAAGGTCATGGTGTGGGGCCCGTCGCCATCCACGTCCGCGTGGATCTCGATGTGGCCATGGCTCGTGTACTTGACCGCGTTGCTCACCAGGTTCCCGATGATCTGCTGCAGGCGCATGTCGTCGGCATGCAGCGAGATGGCCGGGACGGTGACGCGCACGTCGACCCCCTTGCGGTTGGCCAACTCCCGGAGTTCGGTGATCGACGCAGCCACCACTTCGTCCAGCCGCACCGGGCGTTCACGGATCTCGTAGCCTGCGGCCTGATTGGCCCGCACGAAGGCGGCCAGGTCGTTGGCCTGGTGCATCAGTTGGTCGGCCGCTCGTGACAGCCGCTGGACCGGCTCCTGAAGGCCTTTGGACCTCTCGTCAGCGGTCTTGAGCGCGAGCAGGTCGGCCAGGGCGACGATCGTCTGCAGGGGCGTGCGGAACTCGTGCGAGACCTTGGCGATGAACAGGTCCCGTGTGGCCGCCGCTTCGTTGCGCGCGGACTCGGCCGCCAGCTTGGCTTCGGTGAGTTCCAGCTCTGCGAGGCGCGCGTGGTCAGCCCTCAGGCGATCGCGTTCGAGCAGGGCTCTCGCGAGCCGTTCGCCCGCTGCCTTCGACAACTGCGCGGACCGGTGCATCGTGAAGCCGAACCCGGCCACGATGGCGGCCAGTCCGATCGAGCGCAGGCCGTCGAAGGCCAGATGGGCGATGAC
>DAOMFI010000232.1:0-2927 GCA_035429725.1 Burkholderiaceae bacterium
GCGATCTGCACCATCTCGACCTTGTCGAACTGGTGCTGGCGGATCATGCCGCGCGTGTCCTTGCCGTAGCTCCCGGCCTCGGACCGGAAGCATGGGGTGTGGGCCGTGAGCTTCAGGGGCAGGTCCGCCTCGCGCAGGATTTCGCCGCGCACTGTGTTGGTCAAAGAGATCTCGGAAGTCGAGATCAGATACAACTCTTCCTTGTCTTCGCCGCCGCCCTTGGTGACCCAGAACATGTCGTCGCGGAACTTCGGCAGCTGGCCCGTGCCGAGCAGCGTCTCGCGATTGACGATGTAGGGCGTGTAGCACTCCGTATACCCGTGCTCGCCGGTCTGCACGTCGAGCATGAACTGCGCGAGCGCGCGATGAAGCCGGGCCACCGCTCCCTTCATCACGGCGAAGCGTGCGCCTGACAGCTTGGCCGCCGTCTCGAAGTCGAGACCCAGTCGAGCACCGATGTCGACGTGATCCTTAACGGCGAAATCGAAGGCGTGCGGCGTCCCCCAGCGACGCACTTCGACGTTCTCGTCAGCCGAGCGCCCCTGCGGCACCGAAGCGTGCGGCACATTCGGCACGCCGAGCAGCAGCTCGTTGAGACGGGACTGCACGTTTCCCAGCTGAATCTCGAGATCCTTCAGCTGCTGCGGGATGGCCGCCGCCTCGGCCATGACAGCCGATGCATCTTCGCCCTTGGCCTTCAGCAGACCGATCTGCTTCGAAAGTGCATTACGGCGTGCCTGCAGGTCTTCGGTTGCGACCTGAACGGCACGGCGTTCCGCCTCGACGGCGTGGAAGCCTTCGGTGTCGAACTCGTAGCCGCGCGCGCGCAGGCGGTCCGCGACGGCGACGACATCCTTGCGCAATGAAGTGATATCCAACATGACGATTCCTGAGATGCTGCCGGCGCCGCCGGCGTGGGGTTGTGCTGCAGGGCTGCCGCGCAGGGGCGCGGCGCGATCAACTATGACCCGCAAGCGCGGTGTCAGGCTTGGAGCCGGGATCGACTGGGCGGGAACGTTCGGCAACGCATGTCAGTCATTTTCCTTGACCGCGATGACCGGCGCAACCTCGCTCCAGGGCGCCCTCGATAAGCCTCGGTAACCTCACCCGTCCCGCGCCTTGTCATCCTTGGCGCGCAACTGCAACAGTCGCTCGCGGATGCGGGCTTCGATGCCGCGGTCGGTCGGCTCGTAGAAGTGCGGCGGCGTCATGCCATCGGGGAAGTAGCGCTCGCCCGCCGCAAAGGCATCGGCCTCGTCATGGGCGTAGCGGTAGCCCGAGCCATAACCCAGGTCCTTCATCAGTCGTGTGGGCGCGTTGCGCAGCCGCAGCGGTACCGGTCGCGATGCATCACCCTCGACAAATGCCCGCGCGGCGTTGTAGGCGACGTAGAGCGCATTGGACTTCGGTGCGACCGACAGGTAAACAATCGCCTGCGCGATCGCAAGCTCGCCTTCGGGCGAGCCGAGGCGCTCGTAGGTCTCCGCGGCGGCCAGAGCGATTTCCACGCCGCGAGGGTCGGCGAGCCCGATGTCTTCAACAGCCATGCGCACGACGCGACGCGCCACATAGCGCGGATCGGTGCCGCCATCGAACATCCGCGCCATCCAGTAGAGCGCCGCATCCGGGTCCGAGCCGCGGACCGACTTGTGCAATGCTGAAATCTGGTCGTAGAAGTTCTCCCCGCCTTTGTCGAAGCGGCGCAGCGTGGCGGGCAGGGACGCGCGCAGGAACTCGGCGTCAATGGCGTGCAGGCTCCGTTCGGCCGCCGCACTCGCGCAGACTTCGAGCGCGTTCAGCAGGCGCCTTGCATCGCCATCGGCCAGGTCGATCAACATGCGTCGCGCCGGCGCTTCGACAACGAGATTGCCCAGGGGCCCCGCCGTCGCCCGCGCGATCAGCGCCTCGAGTTCGCCTTCACTCAACGGCTCGAGCACGTACACCGCCGCGCGCGACAGCAGCGCGCCCACTACTTCGAACGATGGATTCTCGGTCGTTGCGCCCACGAACACGAACAGGCCGGATTCGACATGTGGGAGAAAAGCGTCCTGCTGCGCCTTGTTGAAGCGGTGGACCTCGTCGACGAAGACCACGGTGGCCAGCCCCGTGCGTGCGCGCGTGGCCTGGGCGCGCTCGACGGCGTCGCGGATGTCCTTGACACCGCCGAGCACGGCCGAGATCGCGATGAACTCCAGGCCGAAGGCGTCGGCCATCAGGCGCGCCAGGGTCGTCTTGCCGACGCCCGGCGGCCCCCACAGGATCATCGAGTGCGGGCGCCCGGATTCGAACGCCACGCGCAGCGGCTTGCCGGGGCCGAGCAGATGCGACTGGCCCACGACCTCGTCGATCGATTGCGGACGCATCCGCTCGGCCAGCGGACTCGTGGCGGGTTCGGCAGTGAAAAGATCGTGCATGACGGGGTTCAGCGGCTGCAAATTGGGTATGGCCCCGGAACAGGCTAGCATCGCGCCCGCTGCACTGCGAGTCCAACGCTCGCGTGCCAACCAACCGGAGAATGCAACGATGAAGAAGTGGGTGCTGCTTGCGCTGCTCGCGAGTCCGCTGGCCTGGGCACAGGACGCTACGGTGACCAAGGCCGCGGCCGAGGCCGGCGCGGTCAAGACGGACTCCGGGATGGTCTATCGATCGCTGAAGGACGGCACCGGTGCCAGCCCGAAGGAAACGGATGTCGTTCGCGTGCATTACCGCGGTACGCTGCCGGACGGCAAGGAGTTCGACAGTTCCATTGCCCGCGGCCAACCGGCAGAGTTTCCCCTCAATCGCGTCATCAAGTGCTGGACGGAAGGCGTGCAGAAAATGAAGGTCGGCGGCAAGGCCAAGCTCACCTGCCCCTCCAATGTCGCCTACGGCGAGCGCGGCACGCCGGGCGGGCCGATCCCGCCGAATGCCACGCTGATCTTTGAAGT
>DAOMFI010000233.1:0-2903 GCA_035429725.1 Burkholderiaceae bacterium
CAGCGTCCGCTCGCGCGCTTCGGCGTGATCGACGATCGGCGCCGGATAGTCCGTGCCGATGATGCAACCCACCTCGCGCTGGCGCGCAGCGCTGGCGAGCCACGGCGCGTGGATCTCCTTGGCATTGAAGCCGGCGAGCCGCGGCAGGTAGCGCTTGATGAACGCGCCTTCGGGATCGAATTTCTCCGACTGGGTGACCGGGTTGAAGATGCGGAAGTAGGGCTGCGCATCGCACCCGGTGGAAGCCGCCCACTGCCAGCCGCCATTATTGGCCGCGAGATCGAAGTCGTTCAGGTGCCGGGCGAAGTACGCCTCGCCGCGGCGCCAGTCGATGCCGAGGTCCTTGGTCAGGAAGCTGGCGACGACCATGCGCAGCCGGTTGTGCATGTAGCCGGACTGGTTGATCTGCGCCATTGCGGCGTCCACCAGCGGGTAGCCCGTACGCCCGGCGCGCCACGCGGCGAAGGCTGCGTCGGCCGCCGGCCCCGACTCCCACTCGATCGCGTCGTACTCCGGGCGATAGGCGCGGCCCACGACATGCGGGTGGTGCCACAGGATCATCTGGTAGAAGTCGCGCCAGACGAGTTCCGAAAGCCAGGTGCGCGCGCCGTTGGAGTTGCGGTCAACCGCGAAGCGCGCCAGGGAACGGATCGAGACCGTGCCGAAGCGCAGATGCACGGACAGGTACGACGGCCCGCGCACGGCCGGGAAGTTGCGGGTCTCGTCGTAGCGGTCGATGCGTGTCTTGAACTCATCGAACAATGCCTGGCCGCCGCTCTCGCCGGTAGGAATGCTGAGCTGTGCCAGATTGCTGCGCGCGAAACCCAGGCTTTCGAGGGTCGGGATCGAGTGGCGATCCGGCGGCGCGGCGAGGCGCCCGAGTTCGGCGCCGGAGCCGCGCGGCGCGAGCTCGTCAGGCGTCAGGCGACGCAGCCAGGCGTTCTTGTACGGCGTGAAGACGCCGAACGGCCGACCGGCGCCCGTCACGACTTCCGACTTCTCGAAGATGACGTGATCCTTGCCGCGGACGAAGCGCCGGCCGTCGGCCGCGAGCGCGCGCTCGACAGCGCCGTCTCGTTCACGCGCATACGGCTCGTAGTCCTCGGCGGCGAATACGGCTTCAACGGCAAGATCGCGCGCCAGCCGCGGGATCGCCTCGGCGGCCGAGGCATGCAGGACGACGAGCCCGGCACCGTGCCGACGCAGACGCGCATCGAGTTCGGTGATCGCGGCATGAATGAACTCGACGCGCCGGTCCGCCGGGGCGCCGGCGGCCAGAAGCGGATCGAGGATCGCGCGGTCGAACACGAAGGCGCAGTAGACGCGGCGGCACGTGGCGAGTGCTGCGGCCAGCGCGCCATTGTCTTCAAGGCGGAGGTCGCGGCGGAACCACACCAGACCGGCGTCGTGTTTCATCGAAAGGGGGGAATCGGTCCGGCCGGGGATCGTCGCGCGGGAGCGCCAGGGCGCGGCGCCTCGGGTGCAGTTTACAATCGGCGCCATGCCGAGCGACTCGATGGACCTGAGGCATCAGTTCCTGATCGCCATGCCTGCCATGGCGGATCCGAACTTTTCCGGCTCGGTGGTCTACATCTGCGATCACAGCGATCGCGGCGCCCTGGGGCTGGTAATCAACCGGCCGACGGAGCTGAGCCTGTCGACGCTGTTCGAGCGCATCGATCTGAAGCTCGAGATTGCCCCCTGGAAAGATGCACCGGTGTTCTTCGGCGGCCCCGTGCAGACGGAGCGTGGCTTCGTGCTGCACGTGCCGCCCGGCACCTACAGCTCGACCCAGCCGGTGACGCCCGACATATCGCTGACGACGTCCAAGGATGTGCTCGAGGCCGTTGCAGGCGGCAGCGGCCCTGAAAAGATGCTGGTGACGCTCGGCTATTCCGGCTGGGGCGCCGGCCAGCTCGAGGGCGAAATCGCCGCAAACGCCTGGCTGACTGTCACCGCCACACCGCAGATCCTGTTCGACACGCCGCCCGAGGGCCGCTACGAGGCAGCACTGCAACTGCTCGGCGTGCAGGCCACGCAGCTCACCGGACAGGCGGGTCATGCCTAGTGTGTCCGCCGGCCAGCCCTTCGGTGTCCGAGTTGTTCCTTCTCCCGCGTTTCCCGGCGTAATGGCGGACGAAGTCGTGCTGGGATTCGACTTCGGCGAGCGCCGGACCGGGATCGCGATTGCCAACACGGTCACGCGGCAGGCGCGTCCACTGACAACGATTGAGGCGCACGCTGGGGCTGCACGCTGGAACGCGGTCCAGAGCCTCGTCGACGAGTGGCATCCGGCCCGCTTCGTCGTCGGCATCCCACGTCATCCGGATGGTGCGCCGCATGCCATGACGGCACGCTGCGAGCGCTTCGCGCGGCAGCTCGAAGGGCGTTACGGGCGGCCGGTGGCGCGCGTCGATGAGCGCTACAGCTCGGCGGTGACCAGGCAGGTCGCCGACGTCGACGCTGAAGCGGCCGCGGTGATCCTGCAGCAGTGGCTGAATGAGGGCGCCGATGCTTGAGCTCGATGCCGAGAAGATCTATCGCGCACTCGCTGCGCGGGCCCGTGAGACTTTCGCGGGCGCTGCACTGAAGCTCGTGGGTGTGCACACCGGGGGCGTCTGGCTGGCAGAGCGTTTGCGGCAGGAGCTCCATATCGATTCGCCGGTGGGCATCCTCGATGTTTCGTTCTACCGCGATGACTTCGATCGCAGCGGCCTGAAACCGGACGTGCGGCCTTCGCAGATCGCCTTCGAGGTCGCCGGCAGCCACATCCTTCTGGTCGACGACGTGCTCAATACCGGGCGCACGGTGCGGGCCGCGATGAACGAGATCTTCGACTATGGTCGGCCGGCCCGCATCGACCTTGCCGTGCTGGTCGATCGCGGCGGGCGCGAGCTGCCGAT
>DAOMFI010000234.1:0-2812 GCA_035429725.1 Burkholderiaceae bacterium
TCGTGCACGTTGGTGTAGCCGGCGTTGTACGAAACCTTCTCGCTTTCGAGACCCGACCAGGTGGGCGAGCTGATGATCTTGCGCGGCTGCGCCAGCACATCGCGGTAGCGGATCTTCTCGTCCTCGCGGTGCAGCGCCAGATGCGCGTGCTCGCGTCCGGTGACCTTGGAGAGCGCCTCCCAGGCCTTGACGGCGACGTGGCCATTGGTCTCCGGGGCCAACTGCAGGATGACCTCGCAGGCATCCACATCGCTGACGATGCGCGGCCGGCCGTCACCGTCCACGCCGTTCAGTTCGCCGAGCTGCTGCACTTCGGTCTGCGTATTCCAGCCGATGCCCTTGCCGCCGTTGCCGACCTTGCCCATCAGGGGGCCGAGCGACGTAAAGCGCTTGTAGACGTTCGGATAGTCGCGCTCGACCACCGCGATCTGCGGCGCCGTCTTGCCCGGCACCAGGTCGCACTGGTCCTTCTTCCATTCCTTCACATCGAGCGGCTGCGCCAGTTCGGCCGGCGTGTCGTGCATCAGCGGCGTCAGCACGACTTCCTTCTCGACGCCCAGATGGCCGACGCAGACCTCGCTGAACGCCTTGGCGAAGCCCTTGTAGATCTCCCAGTCGGAACGCGCCTGCCACACCGGGTCGACCGCCGCCGACAGCGGATGGATGAACGGATGCATGTCGCTGGTGTTGAGGTCGTTCTTCTCGTACCAGCTCGCGGTCGGCAGCACGATGTCGCTGTAAAGGCAGGTCGTGCTCATGCGGAAGTCGAGCGTGACCAGCAGGTCGAGCTTGCCTTCCGGCGCTTCGGTGTGCCACTTCACTTCCGTGGGCTTCGCCTCCTGCGGTCCGAGGTCCTTGCCCTGCACGCCGTTTTCAGTGCCCAGCAGGTGCTTGCAGAAATACTCATGGCCCTTGCCGCTCGATCCCAGCAGGTTCGATCGCCAGACGAACAGGTTGCGCGGCCAGTTCTGCGGCGCGTCCGGGTCCTCGCAGCTCATCTCGAGGCTGCCGTCCTTCAGCGCGCGCACGACGTAGTCCTTCGGATCCATGCCCGCCGCGGCCGCGTCCTTCACGACCTTCAGCGGGTTCGTCTTCAGCTGAGGTGCGCTCGGCAGCCAGCCCATGCGCTCGGCGCGCACGTTGTAGTCGATCAGGCTGCCACCGAACTTCGATTTGTCGGCGAGCGGCGACAGGACCTCCTCGACGCCCAGCTTCTCGTAGCGCCACTGGTCGGTGTGCGCATAGAAGAACGAGGTCGAGTTCTGCTGGCGCGGCGGACGGATCCAGTCGAGCGCGAACGCGAGCGCGGTCCAGCCGGTCTGCGGCCGCAGCTTCTCCTGGCCGACGTAGTGCGCCCAGCCGCCGCCGGACTGCCCGACGCAGCCGCACAGCATCAGCAGGTTGATGACGCCGCGGTAGTTCATGTCGGCGTGGTACCAGTGGTTCATCGCCGCGCCGATGATGATCATCGACTTGCCGTGCGTCTTGTCGGCGTTGTCGGCGAACTGGCGTGCGACCGTGATGACCTGGTCGCGCGGCACCCCGGTGATCTTCTCCTGCCAGGCCGGCGTGTAGGGCGCGTTGTCGTTGTAATCCTTCGCGCCGCTGCCGAGCCCGCGATCGATCCCGTACTGCGCAGCCTGCAGGTCGAACACCGTCGCGACCAGCGCTTCGGTGCCGTCGGCGAGTTGCAGGCGCACCGCAGGGACGTTCGCGCGGTTCAGTTCACCCTGCTGAGAATTGTTCGGAAAGTGCGGTGTGTTCGCTCCGGCGAAGTAGGGGAACGCGACCTCGACGACGTCGTGCTGCTGGTTCTCCTCGAGTACCGAGAGCTTTAGCTTCACGTCCGAATGATTGCGGCCTTCCTTGGCTTCCAGGTTCCACTTGCCAACGTCGGCGCGCCCTTCGGGGCCCCAACGGAAGCCGATCGAACCGTTGGGCACCACGACCTGGCCCGCCGCGTCGAAGGCGACCGACTTCCACTCCGGGTTGTTGTGCTGGCCGAGCTTGTCGGCGAAATCGCTGGCGCGGACATAGCGGCCCGGTGCCAGTACCCTGGTGCCGTCTGCGAGCGTCGTTTCTTCGAGCCGCAGCAGCAAGGGCAGGTCGGTGTAGCGGCGCGCGTAGTCGTCGAAGTAGGCGGAGCGCTTGTTGAAATAGAACTCCTTCAACGCAACGTGACCCATCGCCATCGCCAGCGCCGCATCCGTGCCCTGCTTCGGATGCATCCACAGGTCGGCGAGCTTGGCGACTTCGGAGTAATCGGGCGTGACCGCCACGGTCTTGGCGCCCTTGTAGCGCACCTCGGTAAAGAAGTGCGCGTCGGGCGTGCGCGTCTGCGGGACGTTCGATCCCCACGCGATGATGTACGTGCTGTTGTACCAGTCGGCCGATTCCGGAACGTCGGTCTGCTCGCCCCAGATCTGCGGGCTCGCGGGCGGCAGGTCGCAGTACCAGTCGTAGAAACTCATGCAGACGCCGCCGATCAGCGACAGATACCGGCTGCCGGCCGCGTAGCTCACCATGCTCATCGCCGGGATCGGAGAAAAACCGATCACGCGATCCGGACCGTGGGTCTTCACGGTGTAGACATTGGCCGCGGCGATCAGCTGGTTGACTTCCTCCCAGCTCGAGCGCACGAAGCCGCCCATGCCGCGCACCTTCTGGTAATCGCGGCGCGCGGCCGGGTCCTCGACGATCGAGGCCCAGGCTTCGACGGCGCCTTTTCCTGACTCTTTCGCGACTTTCACCGCCGCCCGCCAGCGCTCGAGCAGCCGGCCGCGCACCATCGGGTACTTCAGCCGGTTGGCGC
>DAOMFI010000235.1:0-2764 GCA_035429725.1 Burkholderiaceae bacterium
GCGTACTTCCTGCAGAGCGAGGGGCACACTGTCTCGATCGTCGAGCGCGAGTCCGCGGCCGGGCTTGGCGCCAGCGGCGGCAACGGGGCCCAGCTGTCCTACGCCTTCGTGGCGCCGCTGGCCGACGGGACGATCCCGTTCAAGCTGCCAGGGCTGCTGTTCTCGCGCCATGCGCCGCTGAAGCTGCATCCGCGCGCGGATCTGGCGCAACTGCGTTGGGCGCTTCAGTTCCTGAAGGTCGCCAACCTGCGGGCGGCGCGTGGCACGACGGAAGTCCTGCTGAAGCTCGCCGAGCTCTCGCGCGAGTTCATCGAGCCGCTGATCGACGGCGAACACATCGAATGCCACTTCACGCGCGGCGGCAAGCTGGTGCTCTATCCGGATGCGCCATCGCTCGACGCCGCGCGGGCGCAGATGACCTACCAGGCCGCGCTCGGTACCCGCGGCCAGGCGGTGCTCTCGGCGGCGCAGTGCGTGGAGCGCGAGCCGGCGATCGCCGGCTATATCAAGCAGTTCGTGGGCGGTGTGTGGACTCCGACCGAAGCGGCGGCCGACTGCGGCGCCTTCTGCACGCAGATCGCCGCGCTGCTCGCACGGCGCGGCGCCGACGTTCAATTTGGCCGCACGGTCGAACGCTTCGATGTCGTCGACGGGCGCGTGCGCGCGCTGATCACTGACACCGGCCCGCTGCGTGCCGACGCGTTCGTGCTGGCGGCGGGCGATGCCGTCGTGTCGCTCGGCAAGAGCGCCGGGCTGGACCTGCCGGTGCTGCCACTGAAGGGTTACTCGATCACGGTCCGGCCGGAGGCGGGCGCGCTGCTGCCGCGTGCGTCGATCACCGACATCCGCCGCAAGATCGTTTTCGCACCGCTTGGCAGCAGCGTTCGCGTGGCGGGCTTCGTCGAGATCGGCAACGACGACCGCTCGATCCCGCCGCGCCGGATCAGCGCTCTGCTCGAGGCGGCGCGCGAAGTGCTGGGCTACGCGGTGATCGACGGCAACCTGCAGCCATGGGCCGGACTGCGCCCGGCGACGCCGAGCGGGCGGCCGATCATCGGCCGGTCGCCACTTCCGAACCTGTTCCTGAACGTCGGCCACGGCTCGCTCGGCTGGACGCTGGCGGCGGGCAGTGCGCGCCTGGTCTGTGACGCCGTGGCGGGCCGCGCACCGACGATCGACGGCGCACCGTTCGCCCTGCCTGTGCGGTGAGGCCCGCGGTCCCCGCGCCGGTCGCCCACGCCTATCATCCGCACATGCACTCCGACTCGAAGATCCTGCATCGCCAGTTGCGTGGCCAGTACCCCATTGCGGTGTCGGCGCAGGGCTGCTGGATCACCGACGCCTCGGGCCGCCGCTACCTCGACGCTTCAGGCGGCGCGGCAGTGTCCTGCCTCGGGCACGGCCATCCCGACGTTATCGCCGCGATGCACGCACAGGTCGACGCACTGGCTTATGCGCACACAAGCTTCTTCTCGACGCAGGTCGCCGAGGAACTGGCCCAGACGCTGATCGCGCAGGCGCCGGCCGGCATCACGCACACGTATCTCGTCAGCGGCGGTTCGGAGGCGATGGAGGCCGCGCTGAAGCTGGCCCGCCAGTACTTCGTTGAGAAAGGCGAGCCGCAGCGATCAAAGTTCATCGCGAGGCGCAACAGCTACCACGGCAACACGCTGGGCGCGCTGGCGGTCGGTGGCAACGCGTGGCGGCGCCGGCAGTTCGCGCCGCTGCTGATCGACGTCGAACACGTGGCGCCGACCTATGCCTACCGTGACCAGCACGAGGGCGAGACGGCCGAGCAGTACGGCGCGCGGCTCGTGGAGGAGTTGCGCAGCACCATCGAGCGCGTGGGTGGCGAGAACGTCCTCGCCTTCGTCGCGGAGACCGTCGGCGGCGCCACCAGTGGCTGCCTGACTCCGCCACCGGGCTACTTCCGAGGCGTGCGCGAGTTGTGTGACGCCTACGGCATCCTGCTGATCCTCGACGAAGTGATGTGCGGCATGGGCCGCACCGGCACGCTGCACGCCTGCGAGCAGGAGGGCGTGGCACCCGACCTGATGGCGATCGCCAAGGGGCTGGGCGGCGGCTATCAGCCGGTCGGCGCGGTGCTGATCGGAGGCAAAGTCATCGATGCCATCGCCGCCGGCAGCGGTTTCTTCCAGCACGGGCACACCTACATCGGGCATCCGGTCGCCTGTGCTGCGGCGCTGGCCGTCCAGCGCGTGCTCGTGCGCGACCGGCTGGTCGAGCGCTGCGCCCAGCAGGGCGCGCGGCTGCGCAATGAACTCGACGAGGCGTTCCGGTATCACCCGTACGTCGGCGACGTCCGCGGGCGCGGCCTGTTCCAGGCGATCGAGCTGGTGGCTGATCGTTCCACCAAGGAGCCGTTCGACCCGGCGCTCAAAGTCCACGCCAAGGTCAAGCGGGCCGCGCTCGACCTTGGGCTGGCGTGTTATCCGATGGGCGGAACGATCGACGGCGCCCGCGGCGATCACGTGCTGCTGGCACCGCCGTTCATCATCAGTGACGACGAAATGGACGTGCTGATAGAGCGCCTGGTCGAGGCCGTGGACACGGCCATCGGCACGGGCCGGTGAGTTCGGGTGGCAGCGCAAGCCCCGTGCAAACCCGCCGCCTTGCGCCGCCGCCCGGCGGGCGCTAAGGTGCGTCTCCCCTCGGGGCAACAGGAGACTTTCCCAATGAACTTCAAGATTTCCATGTGCGCGGCGGCCTTTGCGTCGGCCTTCGTCGCGTTCGCGTCAGCGCC
>DAOMFI010000236.1:0-2747 GCA_035429725.1 Burkholderiaceae bacterium
CGCCGGTGAGGATCGGCTTGATCGGGGTGCCGCCGCCTGCGATCAGTTCGCGTGCCCGGCGGACCTGGCGCTCGTCGCGGCCGTCGAAGAAAAGCAGACGGCGGCTGAGCGAAACCACGTCGAGCGGGTTCTTGCGCGTCCCCGCGGCGAACAGCAGCCGGCCCTGGGCATCGACCACGTTGCGATCGAGCGTGAAGCTCGGATCGATATAGAAGGTCCGCGCCGTGCGGGTCGCGGAGACGCTCTCGATGGGTGCAGGGTGGCGCATCACCTCGACGCTGCGCGCGCGTGCCGCGTCCATCAGGCGCTGCAGCTCGCCGCTGCGCTGCTTGTCGCGCAGACGGCGCTCGATGTCATCGAGCAGGTGGGGCTCGGCGATGCCGTAGGTCGGGCCGATCCTGCCGAGATCGAGTGCGTGCACGCAGCGGCCCGCTGCAGCGAGTCCGAGGCCGATCAGTGTCCGCCGTCTCATCGCAGGCTCGCGCAGTCCAGGCGCGCCTCGAGCTCGACGATGGCCTTCGCATCACGCAGTTGGCTCGCGCGGATCATGCCCATCAGGATCGGATCACCGGCGCCTTCCGACATCGCCCGCCGCAGCTGCGCCGAAGTCAGGTTCGCCCGGCACCGGCGGCGCGCCGCCTGCAGATAGGCCTCGGCGCCGTCGCGCGCGGCCGGCGCGATCTGCGCCAGCAGGCCGAGGTAGTCGTCCATCGGAACGCTGGAGTCTGTGGACGGGGCGGGCAGGCCCTGTGCAACCGCGAACTGCTGAGCAGCCAGGATGGCGATGATGGAGGTAAGCAGCTTCGGCATGCGGTTCCCCATCAGAAGAGTGGCACCACCGTGCCCAGCACCTGGTCGGCGCGGACCAGGCCGCTGATCCGGTATCTCGAATCGAAGGAGTCCGGACTGGTCCCCTGGACGTAGTAGTGGCCGGCCGGAATCACGCCTTCGACGATCGGATCGAGCAGCCTGCGGTCGAAGCTGTGCGTCTTCGCGAGGCCGACCGGTTCGCCGTTCACCGACACCATGCGCGCGTTCACCGTCACCTTGTCGCCGGGCAGGCCGCGAACGATCTTGAAGAAGGGTTGTCCGCGCAGGCCCGGGTAGCTCTGCTGGGCCTCGCCGTCGAAGGCGAACACCACGTAGTCGCCGCGCGCGAGCGGGTGTGTCCCGGACCGCAGCCATGCGACATGGCAGGGCAGGCTGCCGGTCCAGTTGAACAGCACCGGCACGTGCGGGGTGGGGTCGGCGAAGAGCCTGACATAAGCGAATGCCCAGATGGCGAATACCGGCAGGTACAGGTACCAGCGCCTGCGCATGTGCGCGAGCTGGGCGCGGACCGTCGACAGCAGCCGAGAACCCGCCGCGTTCATGGCTGCTCCACCTTCTGCTTGAGGTGCGCGGTCAGATCGACCGTGCGCAGCGCGTCGCCGGCGACGGCGCTCTTGAGCACGACCAGGCAGCCGCATTCGCGCGGCAGCTCGTCGAGCGCGGCCGGCAGACGCTGCGAGAAGCGCCGCGCCAGGAGCATGGCCTTCTGCCGATCGTCGTCGCTGACCGCCTTCGTGAGGATCAGCGTGAACTCGGCTTCCTTCTGCCGGTACACCTCGCCGACGTCGACCACGCCCACGCGCAGCGCGGGCCGGACGATCCAGCGGTCGTAGGCGGCGATGCCGGCGGCGACCGTCAGCAACGGCCACAGCAGATGTAGCAGCAGCGCCTTCATACGGCGTGTCCCCGCCGGCGCAGCAGTTCGGCGATCGCCTCGTCGATGCTGCAGCCCTGGGCCCGCAGCTCGTCGATCGGCGCGTTGTCCTCCAGCTTGTTCGAGAACAGCAGATGCGTGGCGGGATCGAGAATGTTGCGCGCCACGCCCTCGCCGACGGGCGACGAGATGTACAGCTCGGAGAACACCCCGGGCTCGGTACGCAGCGAGTTCAGCAGCCGCTTCTTCGGTTCGTCCATCGCCAGGCGGCCCTTGCGGTCCAGCATCTCGATCGATTCCGGCTTCTGCCGCAGCAGGAACACCCAGTCGCTGCAGTTGAAGGCGGCTTCCATCTGCGCCGAGCCGTAGTAGTCGTCGGCGCTCTGGGTCGCGGTGCCGAGCGATCCGCCGTACTTGCGGGCGCGGCGGGCGGCTTCCTCGACCACGGCCGCCTTGACCGGATCGTCGGCGCCGATGTCGCCGAGCTGCTGTTTCAGTTCGTCGATGAACAGCACCTTGCGCCGATCTCGCGTCAGGTACATCTCCGCGGTGATCTGGTGCAGCAGCAGGATGTTGACGACCGCATGCAGGTCGGGACGCCGCTTCAGCTCCTCGTTCTCGATGACGATGAAGTCGTTCGAGAAGTCGACGTTGCTGCGTCCCTCGAAGAAGCGCTCGTACTGGCCGCCCTTCGCATAGGGGTTCAGCATGACGGCCAGGTCGCGGATGCGCGGGTCCTCGCGCACGCCCAGCTCCTCGATGGTTCCGGTCTTGAAGGCGTCGCGCAGCGCCGTGATGGTCAGATCCCTGCCGTGCCCGCGGTAGAGCTTCAGTACCATCGCGGAGATCGCCTTGTACTGGACCTCGTCCAGCGGCCGCGACATCGACGCCATCTTCGAGATCGCCGGCACCAGCATGTCGATGTCGTCCTGGATGTCGACGACGTGGGTGAACGGGTTCAGGCAGATGTCGACGTCTGGGCGAAACTCGATGTAGGTGCCCTTGGCCTTGCGGCACAGCTTCTCGAAGGACCGGCCGAGGT
>DAOMFI010000237.1:0-2690 GCA_035429725.1 Burkholderiaceae bacterium
GGGCTGGGTGACCTCGGCGCCAACGGCATGGGCATCCCGATCGGCAAGCTGGCGCTTTACACGGCGTGCGCCGGCGTGCATCCGCGCCGCTGCCTGCCAGTCATGCTCGATGTCGGCACGAACAACGAGACGCTGCGCACCGATCCGCTCTACATCGGCACCCGGCGCAAGCGGCTGGCCGGCGCCGAGTTCGACGAGCTGGTCGAGGAGTTCATCGAGGCGACGCAGGCGGTGTTCCCGGGCGTGCTCGTGCAGTTCGAGGATTTCGCCAACCACAATGCGTTCCGGCTGCTGCAGAAGTACCGCGACCGCATCTGTTCGTTCAACGACGACATCCAGGGCACGGCCAGCGTGACGGTGGCCGGCATCTTCTCGGCGCTGCGCGTCACGAAGAAGAAGATGAGCGAGCAGACCTTCCTGTGCCTGGGCGCGGGCGAGGCGGCGACCGGAATTTCCGATCTCCTCGTGGCGGCGATGCGGGCCGATGGGCTGAGCGAGAGCGCGGCCCGTGGCCGGTGCTGGCTGGTCGACTCCAAGGGTCTGGTCGTGGCCGAGCGCAAGGAACTGGCCGAGCACAAGAAGCCCTATGCCCACGCGCACGCACCCGTCGGCGACTTCCTCGGCGCGGTCAAGGCGCTGAAGCCGACGGCGATCATCGGCGTCGGCGCGACGCCGAACACTTTCACGCGCGAAGTCATCGAGACGATGACCCAGCTGAACGAGCGCCCGATCGTGTTCGCGCTTTCGAACCCGACGTCGCGCGCCGAGTGCACCGCGGAGCAGGCCTACGAGTGGTCGGGCGGCAAGGCGCTCTTCGCGTCCGGCAGTCCGTTCGATCCCGTCAACTACAACGGGCGGCGCTATGTGCCGCGGCAGGGCAACAACTCCTACATCTTCCCCGGCGTAGGCCTGGGCGCGATCGCAATCGGCGCGACTCGCGTGACCGACGACATGTTCATGGCGGCCGCGCGGGCGCTGGCGGAGACGGTCACGACGGCCGACCTGGACCAGGGAAGTCTCTATCCCCCGTTGCAGGCGATCCGCTCGGCGTCGCTGTGCGTCGCGGTGGCCGTAGCCGAAGTGGCCTTCCGGGATGGACTCGCGGGTGTCGATCGCCCGGGCGATCTTGCCGAGTTCATCCGGTCCCAGATGTACCAGCCCGATTACCCGAGCTACGTGGCATGACATCTCGCTGTCAGCCAGGAGGCCATCCGCGATGAACCCCTATGTCGTCTTCCTGATCTACATGATCGCGATCCTGGGTCTCGTGGCGTTGATGCTGGTGCTCAACCGGTTCCTGGGTCCCAAGACAGTCGACAGCGCGGTGAAGCTCGAACCGTTCGAGTGCGGGGTCGAACCGGTTGACCCGCGCAACGTGAAAGCGGTTCCGGCGAAGTACTACGCCGTCGCGATCGTGTTCATCCTGTTCGATCTCGAGACCGTGTTTCTCTTCATCTGGGCGCTGGGTGCCCAGCCGGTCACAGGGACGATGCTGGTCACCTTCATCGTATTCATGGCGCTGCTGGTGCTGATCCTGCTCTACGTCTACCGCGCGCGGCTGCTGGAGAGCGTCACTGAATGAGCACGAACCGCACCCCGATCCCGATCGCAGCAGCCGGCGGCGGCAAGAGCGCCGCGTTCGAGTACCTGACGACGAAAAAGGACGAACTTTGCGGCTGGGCACGCAAGTTCTCGCTGTTCCCGTACCCGTTCGTCACTGCCTGCTGCGCGATGGAGTTCATGTCGGTGAGTTCCACGCCCTACGACACCGACCGCTTCGGCGCGGCGCTGCCGCGCTTTTCGCCGCGCCAGTCTGACCTGCTGATGGTCGTCGGCACAGTGACGCACAAGCAGGCGCCGATCCTATTGAAGGTCTACGAGCAGATGTGCGAACCGAAGTGGGTGATGGCCTTCGGGGTGTGCGCGACCAGCGGCGGCTTTTATCAGAACTACGCGGCACTTGCCGGCATCGACCGGGTCATTCCGGTCGATGTGTACATCCCGGGTTGCCCGCCACGGCCGGAGACCGTCATCGACGGAATCATGCAGCTCCAGGACAAGATCGCGCGCCAGAAGCACGTGATCCTGACGAAGGACTTCTGATGACTGCGCCCATCTTCGATTCGATTCAGACGCAGCTCGGAAGCCTCGCGACCGCCTGCGCCGTATCGCACGGCACGCTGGTTGTCGAGATCACGCCGTCCTCGCTCTCCGCTGTGGTGCACACGCTGAAGTCGGCGTGCCAGTTCGACATGCTGCTCGACGTCACGGCGATCGACTGGCCCAGCCGGCAGCCGCGCTTCGACGTCGTCTGGCACTTCTACTCGACGAAGCATCGCGTGCGGGTGCGCGTCAAGACACAGGTGCCCGAGAGCGAGCCGGTGGTCGAGTCGCTGACTCGGCATTACGGGTCGGCGGCTTTCATGGAGCGTGAGTGCCACGAGATGTACGGCATCCGTTTCAACGGCAATGCCGATCTGAGGCCGCTGCTGCTGTACGAGGGTTTCGTGGGCTATCCGCTGCGCAAGGACTATCCGAAGCTGGGCGAGCAGCCGCTCGTGCCTTACCGCGAGGGGTTCGATATCGCTGACCGGGTGGGCGGACACTGAAATGGACATGAAGATTCCCAATCCCGTCCGTCCGGCCTTCACCACGCCGCAGCGCGACGACACGGTCATCGTCAACATCGG
>DAOMFI010000238.1:0-2568 GCA_035429725.1 Burkholderiaceae bacterium
GAGCGTCGCCTACTCGACGCAATACCCGATCTACCGGGCAGTGCTGGAGCCGCCCTCACTTTAGCGCCTCGCATGTACGCGCGCCTGCGGCGCGCACGTGCATGCTCGGCGGCACGGTTCGCGCGTTGCGCGAACCGCTCAAGACTAGACAGTCGGCTGCGCTCCGGAGCGGCCGCGCGCTCCGCCGATTCGCAACGGCACTGCACTCACCCTGGCCCTCTCGCCAAGCGAGATGAAATAGGGCACTCCACCCTGCACAAAATTCTGGCACTGCCAGGTGTGCCGCGGGGTGGAGTGCGTGGGGTTGGCCTTCGGCGGAGCGCTCGGCCGCTCCGGAGCGCAGCCGACTAACCTGCTTTTCCGACGAGGGTGCACGTGCGATCGGCAAAGCCGATCGCGTACACCCGAGGCGCCGTGTTATGCCGGCATCAGCTTCGCCACAGCAAGCGCCAGCCACTTCACGCCCTGCGGCCCGAAGTTGACCTGCGCCCGTGCGTCGTCGCCGCTGCCCTCGAGGTTGATGACGACGCCTTCGCCGAAGCGCGCGTGGCGTACCGACTGGCCGACCCGCACGCCGTGCGATGAGGCCGCGCGTGGCGGCGGCACCGTTGGCGTCGATGGCCGCACACTGGCATCGTGCCACTGACCGAAGCGCCCGCCAGCGCCTGCCTGAGCGCGGGGAGTCAGCCACTTGACCGCCGCCTCGGGCAACTCGTCGAGAAAGCGCGACTTCAGGCCGTAGCGCGTCTGTCCGTGCAGCAGACGGCTCTGCGCGAAGCTGACATACAGCCGCTGGCGCGCGCGCGTGATGGCGACGTACATCAGGCGTCGCTCTTCCTCGAGTCCGTCCTGCTCGGTGAGGCTGTTCTCGTGGGGAAAGAGCCCCTCCTCCAGGCCGGTGATGAACACGGCGTGGAATTCGAGCCCCTTGGCCGCGTGCACGGTCATCAGCTGCAGCGCGTCCTGCCCCGCTTCGGCCTGGTTGTCCCCGGCCTCGAGCGAGGCATGCGAGAGGAAGGCGGCGAGCGGCGACGGGATCTGCGTGGCGCTGTCCTCTGCGTTCGCCTGCGTGGCCGGCGCGTCCTGCGTGTAGCCTTCTTCGGCGATGAAGGCCGCCGCCGCATTCACCAGCTCGTTCAGGTTTTCAATGCGCTCCTGGCCTTCCTTCTCGTTCTGGTAATGCGGGATCAGACCACTGCGCTGGATCACCGCGTCGACGATTTCCGCCAGCGGCAGCTGTGACGTCTCGAATCGGAGGGTCTCGATCAGCTTCACGAAGGCTGCCAGGTTTGTGCCGCCCTTGCCGCTCATGCCGCCGACGGCGGCGTACAGGCTCAGGTTGCCGGGACGTGCCGCATCGGCGAGCTGTTCCAGCGTGCGCGCGCCGATGCCACGCGGCGGGAAGTTGACGACCCGCAGAAACGCCGTGTCATCGGCCGGGTTCTCGATCAGGCGGAGGTAGGCCAGCGCGTGCTTGATCTCGGCACGCTCGAAGAAGCGGAGCCCCCCATAGACGCGGTAAGGGATCGCTGCGTTGAAGAGCGCATGTTCGAGAACCCGCGACTGCGCGTTCGAGCGGTACAGCACCGCGATCTCCGAGCGCAGATGGCCCTCGGCGATGAGCCCCTTGACCTCTTCGACCAGCCAGGCCGCTTCGTAGCCGTCGGTCTGCGCCTCATGGATGCGGACCGGCTCGCCCTCGCCGGCGTCGGTCCACAGCTCCTTGCCGAGGCGGCGCGCATTGTTGGCGATCAGCGCGTTCGCGGCATTCAGAATATGGCCGACCGAGCGGTAGTTCTGCTCGAGCTTGATCAGGTTGCGCACCCGGAACTCGCGCTCGAAGTCGGCCATGTTGCCGACATTAGCGCCGCGGAACGCGTAGATCGACTGATCGTCGTCGCCGACCGCGAAAACGGCGTTGTCCGTTCCCGCGAGCTGCTTCAGCCATGCGTACTGCAGCTTGTTGGTGTCCTGGAACTCGTCGACCAGGATGTGGCGGAAGCGGCCCTGGTAATGCTGCCGCAGGATCTCGTTCCGCTGCAGCAATTCGTAACAGCGCAGCAGCAGCTCCGCGAAGTCACAGACGCCTTCGCGGTTGCACTGTGCGTCGTACAACGAATAGAGCTCGACGAACTTGCGGTTGTAGTCGTCGTTGACCTCGACGTCCTTCGCGCGCAGGCCAGACTCCTTCGAGCTGTTGATGAAGAGCTGGACATTCCTTGGCGGATAGCGTTCGTCATCGATGCCGTTGGCCTTCAGCAGGCGCTTGATTGCGCCCAGCTGATCGGCCGAGTCGAGTATCTGGAATGTGGCAGGCAGCCCGGCGTCGCGGTGATGCGCGCGCAGCATGCGATTGCAAAGGCCGTGAAAGGTGCCGATCCACATGCCGCGCACGTTGATCGGCAGCATCGCCCCAAGGCGCGTCAGCATTTCCTTCGACGCCTTGTTGGTGAAGGTTACCGCCAGCACGCCCTGCGGCGAGATCTGGCCCGTCTGGATCAGCCACGCGATGCGCGTAGTCAGCACGCGTGTCTTGCCGCTGCCGGCGCCGGCCAGGATGAGGGCGGA
>DAOMFI010000239.1:0-2499 GCA_035429725.1 Burkholderiaceae bacterium
GAAACTGGCCTGCCCGACAGGAATCGAACCTGTGACCCTCAGCTTAGAAGGCTGATGCTCTATCCGACTGAGCTACGGGCAGATCGAAACTCGCCGGGTGCGCCCTGGGGGGCGCTTGGTCGGGGTGGAGAGATTCGAACTCCCGACATCCTGCTCCCAAAGCAGGCGCGCTACCAGACTGCGCTACACCCCGAGGGCGGCAGGATGATACCGCACCTTGCGCGAAGACCCCGGGTTCATGCTGCCTGGGCGAGTCCGTGATCCACGACCGTGATCAGGCGCTCAGCCGGCAGTACGGCACTGAACGTGCTCCCCTTGCCGATGTCGGAGACGACGTCGAGGCGGCCTCCATGCCGAAGCAGAACGTGCTTGACGATGGCCAGGCCGAGCCCCGTGCCGCCGGTTTCGCGCGAGCGGCTCTTGTCGACGCGATAGAAGCGCTCGGTCAGCCGTGACAGGTGCTCGGGGGCGATGCCGATACCGCTGTCCTCGACTTCGAAGCGCCCTTCTCCATCGTGCTGCCGCCAGCGCACGGTGATGTGCCCGCCCTCGGGCGTGTAGCGGATCGCATTCGATACAAGATTGCCGAAAGCGCTGCGCAGCTCGTCCCGGCTGCCGCGCACGAATGCGGGTGGCGCCTCGACCTCGATCCGATGCCGGCCGTTCGACAGGGCGCGCGCCTCGTCGCCGACTTCCCGCACCAACCGACTGACATCGACGACTTCCTCCTGCACCGCGCTCTCGCGCGACTCGAGGCGCGAGAGCGTCAGGAGGTCCTCGACCAGCCGTGACATGCGCTGCGCCTGTTCATGCATCAGTTCCAGGTGCCGCCGGCGCGTTGCCTCGTCGCCAGGCCGCGCGTCGAGCAGCGTCTCCAGGAAGCCGCTCACAACCGTCAAGGGCGTGCGCAGTTCGTGCGATACATTGGCGATGAAGTCACGCCGCACGGCGTCCACCCGTTCGCGCTGGGTGATGTCGCGCGTGATAATGATCGAACGCGCCGGCTCGAAGTCGACGACACGCACTTCCAGCGCAAGCCCGGCCTGAGCAAGCGGCCGGAAGACGAGCGGCGCTTCAAAGTGGCCGGAAGTCATGTAGTTGATGAAGTCTGGATCGCGGACCAGGTTCGTCAGGCGCAGCCCCTGGTCGGCCGACAGTCGCACACCCAGATGCTGCTCGGCCACCGGGTTGCACCAGTCGATCTGCAACGCCGCATCGATCAGCACGATGCCCTCGGGCAGAGCGCTGATGGTGCGTCGGAAGCGTTCCTCGTTTTCGACGAGCCGCCGCTCGTTGGCCTCGGTCTTGCGGCGCTGCCGGTAGAGGCGCGTAAACACGTCGCTCCACAGGCCCCAGCCGTTGGGCATCTCATCGAGCTTCGGCTTCTCCAGCCAGGCCGCCAGACGCGCGGCGTAGGTCATGTGGATCGCGAGCAAGGCGCTGAGCCCGATCACCACAACCCACAGTGCCGGCACCGGGCCGAAGAAGAAACCGATGACACCGCCGATCGCCGCAAGTATCGCCAGCCGCAGCAGCGGCGGGAGCAGCATCGCAATGCGCGGCTTCAGCGGTTCGTGCATGGCGGCAGTCTAGTCCGGGCCCTGGCACCGGAACCGACCCTAGTCAAAATCAACGTCAAGGCAGGCTGCCGGGCGTCATCCGGCATGGCGTGGCTCAATGCTCGGGTCGGGTTGAGAGCTTGTAGCCTAGTCCGCGCACGGTCTGCACCAGGCCTTGCACCCGTGCCGGTGTCAGGGCCTTGCGCAACCGGAGGACATGCACGTCGACGGTACGCTCTTCGATGAAGACGTGATCACCCCAGACACTGTCGAGCAGTTGCGCGCGCGAAAACACGCGGTCGGGATGATTGACGAGGAAGCTCAGCAGCTTGAACTCCGCCAGACCCATAGTCACCGGGCTGCCGTCGACCAGCACCTCGTGGCGCGCCGGATCGATGGTCAGCGGACCGTAGCTGACCGCCTCGCCGCTGTGCTGCGGTGCGCGGCGGCGGAAGACCGCGCGGATACGTGACACCAGCTCACGCGGCGAAAACGGCTTCACGACGTAGTCGTCAGCCCCGGTATCCAGACCGACGACGCGATCGGCCTCGCTGCCCCGCGCCGTCAGCATGATCACCGGCACCGTTCGCGTCCGATCCTCGGTGCGGAGGTCCTTCAGAAGATCAATGCCGGGCCGATCCGGCAGCATCCAGTCGAGCAGGACGAGATCCGGCAGCTGCTGCCCGATCGCTTCGCGCGCGGCGCGGACCGACTCGGCGCGGCGCACGGCGTAGCCGTTGCTGCTGCAGGTATAGGCGACCAGCTCCTGGATCGCGGGCTCGTCTTCGACGATCAGTATGTTGGTGGACATCCAGGATCAGCCGCGCGCGATCGCACGCTCCAGTTCATCCGGCGACAGGTGGCGCGCGTCGACCCCTTGCGAAATGAAAATCACGTGCTCGGCGATGTTCTTGGAATGGTCGCCGATGCGTTCGATCGC
>DAOMFI010000240.1:0-2461 GCA_035429725.1 Burkholderiaceae bacterium
GAGCTAATCCGCCGCGGGCGCGAATTATCTGCGGTTCGCAGGGTCGGGGTCAAATGACTGGCTTCAGCGTGCACCTTTCCATAGGGCGTGGAAGTGGTGCACCGGTCCGTGCCCCTCACCGACCGAGAGTTCATCGGCGTGCTGCAAGGCCTGCGTCAGGTAATCCTTGGCGCGGCGGGCCGCCGCAGGCACATCGGAACTTTGCGGCAGCAGCGCCGCCAGCGCGGCCGAAAGCGTGCAGCCCGTGCCATGTGTGTTGCGCGTCGCCACGCGTGCAGACTTGAGTTCGATCATGCGGTCGCCGTCGTGCAGCAGGTCGGTGGCCTCATCACCCGGAAGATGGCCGCCCTTGAGATAGACCCAGCGCACGCCATCGTCGCGCATCAATGACCGCAGCCGCTCCGCAGCTCGGTACATCTCCCTCACCGTCTCGACCGGCCGCGCCTCGAGCAGCACTCCGGCCTCAGGCAGATTGGGAGTAAGGATCGTCGCCAGCGGCAACAGCGCTTCACGCAAGGCGCCGGTGGCCGAGCGGTCCAGCAGAGCATCGCCGCTCTTCGCCACCATCACCGGGTCGAGCACGATCGGCGCCAGACTCCACTGCGCGAGCCTTTCCGCAACCTTCGCGATGACCGCGGCTCGGCCAACCATGCCGATCTTCGTGGCAGCAATACGCACATCGCCCAGTAGCGTGTCGAGCTGTTCACCGACGAACTCCGGTGTTGTTGGCAACACGCCCGTAACAGCCCGCGTGTTCTGCGCCGTCAGGGCCGTCACAACCGCGCAAGCGAACCCGCCGAGCGCGCTGATCGCCTTGACATCCGCCAGGACGCCGGCACCGCCCGACGGGTCGACACCCGCAATACTCAGGATGTTGGGTATTGAGCGACGGGTCATGCTGCGATTCGATGAGTTCACGTTCGATGCCCAAGCTTGACACGCTGGGAAGCGCGCCCGTATATTACTGACCAGTCAGTCATTTAAGCCGCTCCGATTCCGGTACAGGAGCGGGAGGTGCCCGCCCCTCCCCAAGGCATCCCGCTCCTGGAACTGGATAACTCCGATGAGCACGCCCTCCGAAACCACCATCGCCAAGCCACGCTGGGAGCGCCGCAAGGAAGCGCGGCCGGCAGAGCTCGTTTCTGCCGCGCTCCAGCTCTTTGTCGAAAAGGGCTACGCGGGCACGCGGCTGGACGATGTGGCCGCCCGCGCGGGCGTGTCCAAGGGCACGCTGTATCTCTACTTCGAAAACAAAGAGGACCTCTTCAAGGCGGTCGTGCGCGAGAACATCGTGGCACGAATCAGCCGGAGCGCCGACGAAGTCCTTCACTTTGACGGGTCGAGCTCTGAACTCGTGCGCCGCCTCATGACCACCTGGTGGGAAGAGTACGGCAGCAGCACCGCCGGCGGCATCGGCAAGCTGATGATGGCCGAGAGCGGCAACTTCCCGGAGATCGCGCGCTTCTTCCTCGAAGAAGTCATCGAACCGTGGCACCGCGTCCTGGCGGCCGTCATCAAGCGCGGCATCGAGCGCGGGGAGTTCCGAACCGTCACGCCCGACATGTTCGCTCGCGTCGTGACGGGGCCGCTTGTCATGCTGTCGCTGTGGAAGCACTCATTCGGCGCCTGCAGCCAGCAGCCGCTCGACGCCAAGGAGTACCTCGCCACGCATCTGGACATCGTGCTGTCAGCTCTGCGGCCGGCCTGAACCTGCGGAGCGTGCGACGGAACGCATGAATCGCGGGTCGAACTGCAGTAGAAGCGCGAAGACGCACTGATAGACTTTCGCGCGCCATTGGCCGTATCACGGCATTGGCCGTAACACAGCGCTGGCCGAATCACGGCGCAGCCACAGTTGACAGGACAGCCATGCAGCCGATGGACTTCGAGAAAGCGCGTTTCAACATGGTCGAGCAGCAGGTTCGGCCATGGGACGTGCTCGACCAGTCCGTGCTCGACCTGCTGTTCGTCGTCAAGCGCGAGGACTTCGTGCCGCCTGCGTATCGGGCGCTGGCATTTTCCGACATGGAGATCCCGCTCCGCCTCGATGGCGTCGACACCGGGGAGTGCATGTGGGCGCCCAAGCTGGAGGCGCGGATCCTGCAGGAACTCGCAGTGAAGCCGCACGAGACGGTGCTGGAGATCGGCACCGGCTCGGGCCACCTGACGGCGCTGCTGGCGCACAAGGCCTATCACGTCGTCTCGGTTGAAATCGATCCTCGTCTCGCGGCATTCGGCGCGGCGAATCTGGCGCGCGCCGGAGTTCACAACATCAGGCTCGAAAGCGGCGATGCCAGCCATGGCTGGCTGTCGCGGGCGCCCTACGACGCGATTGTCGTCACCGGCTCGTTGCCGATGGTCCCGGCGGCGCTGCGCAGCCAGCTGAAGATCGGCGGTCGCCTCGCAGCGGTCGTCGGAACCGATCCCGTGATGTCGGCCGAGGTCATCACGCGCGTGACCG
>DAOMFI010000241.1:0-2416 GCA_035429725.1 Burkholderiaceae bacterium
ACAAGGATGGCGACGAGCCGGCGCTCGCCAAGGCACTGAGCCTGACCGCCACGCCACAGGAGTTCGACGAGGGCTTCGTCGCCGCGCTGCAAGGCTACCGTGAAGCGCGGCAGAGTCTCGCCGACCAGGTCGAGGCCACCCGGGAAGTGCTCGAAGCAGCGAAGCTGGCGTCGGTCAGGAAGGCCACCGATGCGAACACCAAGGCTCGTGCCGACAAGCCCGTGCCGACGCAGAAGCCCGCTGTGTCCTCTGCGCCGGCGCCCGGCCCCGCAAGCGGCACGGACATCGACGAGGACGAACCGTCCCCGAACGTGCCGCGCGTCCAGCCGCAGGGCGTCGGCGAGGTCGCAGACCTCTTCGGATGACGAGCCGCGCAGTGCCTTGAATCCGAAGGCGCGCACGCGAGACTGACCAGCACAGGGCCGGCGCATCCGCCACGGCCCGCAACCCACGAAAGGCCCTCCACCATGTCGATCGATGTCCAGGAAATCAAGCGCGTCTTCCGCTACAACGGCATCGCGCTGCCGGACGTGCCCGGCCTGGAGCCGCGCGAAGTCCGCGACCTCTACAGCGCGCAGTACCCGGAACTGGTCAGCGCCGAGGTCGAGGCCGGCGAGGTGCGCGATGGCACGCAGGAGTTCGTCTTGCGCAAGGCGGTCGGAACCAAGGGCGCTGCGACGCGGACCGGCTCCCGCGTTGCGGCGGTGCGTCGCCGCGCCCTCGCCGAAGCGCAGGGCCTCGGCGGCACGGACCCGACCCTGGGCCGATGGCTGGAGAGCCGGCGCGCGAGGGAGTGCGCCCGTGCCCTGAGCGATTTCGTTGACCAGAACCTGCGCGGCGCTCCGCACGAACCGGCCGCCGACCGAGTGCATCTGCCGAGCGCGTTGCTGGCGCCGCTGCCGTGACTTCAGCCCTGGCCGGCACCAGCTTCGCGGCCGCTCGAATGCCCGGTGCGCTCTCGCTGCCCAGGCTCGGCGCATCGGTGCCGCGCAAGATCGTGCCGGGCCGGCTCGGCGCCGCGAACGCGGCGATCACCCGCTTCCTGCTCGACGCCAAGGCGTTTCGCGACAGCGACCTGCCCGAGGCCTGCGACGACTCGATGCGAGCCTGCGAACGGGCGCTCGCCAACTGGATCGCGCGTCAGATGGGTCCCTTGCGTTGCCTGCGCCCGGCCTTCCGCATGCAGGTGCTGGACAGCTTCGGCCACACCATCGACCGCTGCCTGCAGGGCAGCGACCGCGAACTGCCACCCTATGCCGCGGTCGAGGTTTCCTGGTCCGAGGGCGGCGTGCAGGAATGGCCGGTCGGTCGCCGACTGGAAGAACTCGAGGTGGCATGTCCCGGCGTCGGCGCCACGGTGCTGCATGTCCTGCATAGGCAAGCCCTCCGAGCCTATCCGCTGTTCACGCCCACCGTGGCGTGCGACATGGCGTCGTGGGTCTACTGGTACGGCGAGGAGGATGAGGAGACGGCGCTGGACATGCAATGCGGCGACGACGAGGATGCGCGCGAAGCGGCCCGAGCGGAGATGGTGAGCCGCGATGTGCTGGACGATGCCTTCCCTGCGTGGGCCAGGACATGGCCCGGGCGCCGCATGAAGAACAGCCCGCCGCAGCCCTGGGCCACCATCGACCTGCGGCGCGCAGCGACGCAACTGGCCGATTCCCGGCAACGCGCCATCGTCGGCGACGCGATCGCGCTCGCGCGGCTGCACATCGCCGATGACTTCCGCTGCGACTGCGACGGCGAGTTCGTCGGCTTCGGCGCCGTGCTGTCCTGGACGGAGGGCGACCTGACGACGCGCGTGTTCGATGACCTGATGCAGCACGCGCAGGAGGGCGAATGCTGCGACTGCATGGGCGAGCAGCGGATGGCGCTGAGCGCGCCCGCGGCGATGACGCAGTGGCAACGGGCGATGCGTCCGCGCTTCAAGGCCATCGCGCTGATCGACCGCTTGATCGGCAGGCTTTCGAGCTGAGACTGTCCCGATGAACCAAGCCGACTTCTCGATCCACGTGCCGACCGATGGCGTGCTGAAGCTCGACCAGGCCGTGCTGATCTACCGGGGCGCGTCCGGCGGCGCGCTGGCCACGCTGCACGAGGTCGAACACGTCGACGGCGAGCCGGTGATCGGTGCCGGCCGCGCGATGACGCCGCGCAGCGCGCTGTCGCTGGCCCGCGCGCTGCTCAAGCGCGCCGCGGACGGCGGCTTCGTGCCAGCCAACGTGCTGTTCCTGACCGGCGACCTGATCCTGTGGTGGCTGCCGCCGGGCCTGCGCCACGTCAGCTTCCGCGTATCGGAGCGCGATGCTGCGCTGCTCGGCGGTGCCGAACGCGGCGAGGCGGTGCCGCATCCGGGGCTGGTGTTCGCGGCGTCGAGCCGGGAGTGGCGCGTGTGGGCCGTCAAGGGCTCGCA
>DAOMFI010000242.1:0-2404 GCA_035429725.1 Burkholderiaceae bacterium
TCCTGCTCCATCCAGTCCATCGTCGCGGCGCCTTCATGCACCTCGCCGAGCTTGTGATTGACGCCGGTGTAGAACAGGATGCGTTCCGTCGTCGTCGTCTTGCCGGCGTCGATGTGCGCCGAGATTCCGATGTTGCGGTACCGCTCGATGGGGGTCTTGCGTGCCATAAGGCTCACCTAGTCAACCTCGCTGCGGACCGGCTCGTGGTCGGTCCGCCCAGAATTTTCATTAGAAGCGGAAATGCGCGAACGCCTTGTTCGCCTCCGCCATGCGATGCACTTCCTCGCGCTTCTTCATCGCGCCGCCGCGACCTTCGGCCGCCTCCATCAGCTCGCCCGCGAGGCGAAGCGGCATCGACTTCTCGCTGCGCTTCTTGGCGGCCTCGCGCAGCCAGCGCATGGCCAGCGCCATGCGGCGCACCGGACGCACTTCCACCGGGACCTGGTAGTTGGCGCCGCCGACGCGACGGCTCTTGACTTCAACCATCGGCTTCACATTGGACAGCGCCGCCGAAAACACCTCGAGGGCGTTCTTGCCGGCCTTGGTCTCGATCTGCGCCAGCGCACCGTAGACGATGCGCTCGGCGACGGCCTTCTTGCCGTCCAGCATGATCACGTTGACGAACTTGGTGACATCCGGGGACCCGAACTTGGGATCCGGCAGGATTTCGCGCTTGGGTACTTCACGACGACGGGGCATTTCTCACCTCTTTGCTGGCTTCAGTCGTTGTGCGCAGACGCCGACGGCGCCTGCGCGGATGCGACTCCATCGAAACGAGCCGCGACTTACTCGGCCGCCCGCCAGGGCAGGCAGCCGGGTTGAAAATCAGGCTGCCTTCGGACGCTTGGCGCCGTACTTCGAGCGGGATTGCTTGCGGTCCTTCACGCCCTGCGTATCGAGCGAACCGCGCACGATGTGATAGCGCACGCCCGGGAGATCCTTCACCCGGCCGCCGCGGATCAGCACCACCGAGTGCTCCTGCAGGTTGTGGCCCTCGCCGCCGATGTAGGAGATCACCTCGTAGCCATTCACAAGACGCACCTTGGCGACCTTGCGCAGCGCCGAGTTCGGCTTCTTGGGCGTGGTCGTGTACACGCGAGTGCAGACGCCGCGCTTCTGCGGGCTGTTCTTCAGCGCCGGGCTCTTGCTCTTGATGCGGGTCGATTCGCGCGGCTTGCGCACGAGCTGATTGATGGTTGGCATGAAGTTTCGCCTGGAAATTCGTCCGTGTTCGAATATCAAAGGCGCGCAGATTTGAACTGCGCGCAAAGACCGACTGCAACTGACCGGGAACTGCTGCTTGTTTCGGCGGCGCGGTGGGGTGCGCCTTGGACTCGACCCTTTCGCTGAACAGCGCGCTGCCCGGCTGACCGGGAAACGTCGCGCCAGCACTGCACGCGAAGGGGACGGGGCAAAGAACGCAACGCCCGGGCGGGCGCCGAAAAGCTCGCCATTATCGCTAGCCGAGGGTCGGGGTGTCAAGGCAACGCCCCGGACCTGCCTGGGTCACGCTACTAATTCGTTGTCACACCACCAAGCAAGACGGCCCGCCGAGGCGGGCCGTCTGCGAAACCAACCAACCGCTGCGGCCGTTACTCGGCCACTTCGGTCGACTCGTCGGCGCCGGGCTCCTCGCTGGCACCCTCGGCCGCCAGCGCCTCCATCGCGGCCAGCTGCTGCTGCTCCAGCGCGTCCGCCGCCTCCTTGTCCTTGCGGGCGCGGTGGTAGGCCAGGCCGGTGCCTGCCGGAATCAGACGTCCGACGATGACGTTCTCCTTCAGGCCCCGCAGGTCGTCCTTCTTGCCCATGATCGCCGCCTCGGTGAGGACGCGCGTGGTCTCCTGGAACGACGCCGCCGAGATGAACGAGTCGGTCGACAGCGACGCCTTGGTGATACCGAGCAGGATGTTGTCGTAAAGCGCCGGGCGCTTGCCCTCGGCGACCGCCTTGTCGTTCTCGTCGAAAAGCTCCGAACGCTCGACCTGCTCTCCGGTGATGAACGGCGCGTCGCCCGGATCGGTGATCTGAACCCGGCGCAGCATCTGCCGCACGATCACTTCGATGTGCTTGTCGTTGATCTTCACGCCCTGCAGGCGGTAGACGTCCTGGACTTCATCGACGATGTAGCGCGCGAGCGCTTCGACGCCGAGCAGCCGCAGGATGTCGTGCGGATCGGCCGGGCCGTCGACGATCGACTCGCCACGATTGACGACCTGCCCGTCGTGCACCAGCAGGTGCTTGTCCTTGGTGATCAGGAACTCGTGTTCCTTGCCGTCGAGGTCCGTGATGATCAGGCGCTGCTTGCCTTTGGTCTCCTTGCCGAACGTGACGGTTCCGGTGACCTCGGCCAGCATGCCGGCGTCCTTCGGCGAGCGCGCCTCGAACAGCTCGGCCACGCGCGGCA
>DAOMFI010000243.1:0-2366 GCA_035429725.1 Burkholderiaceae bacterium
GGGTGTGTCCACTGATCGAGGCAAGCGATGCGGTCGAGGCCGCCGCGGCGACCGAGACGCACGCCCGCATCGTCGAACTGCTGCCCGGGCTGCGTATCGGGCTGCTGCACGGCCAGCTCGCAGCTCCGGAGAAATCCGGCGTGATGCAAGATTTTGTTGCCGGGAAGATCGACGTGCTGGTGGCCACGACGGTGATCGAGGTCGGGGTCGACGTTCCCAACGCGACCCTGATGGTCATTGAGCATGCAGAGCGCTTCGGCCTCGCACAGCTCCATCAGCTGCGGGGCCGCATCGGACGCGGTGCGCAGCAGAGCTACTGCATCCTGCTCTTCGAAGAGCCGCTGTCCGAGGCCGCGCGCGAGCGCCTGAAGGTCATACACGAGACCAGCGATGGTTTCGAGGTGGCGCGGCGCGACCTTATGATGCGCGGACCGGGCGAGTTCCTCGGCGCACGCCAGTCCGGCGTACCGCTGTTGCGCTTCGCGGACCTCGGGCGCGACGCGGGACTCGTCGAGCAGGCCCGTGAGACCGCCGAGGCGCTGCTCGCGCAAGATGAGAAGGCCGCCCGCGAACACGCGCGGCGCTGGTACGAAGGACGGTACGACTTTCTTGCGGCATGAAGCGCAATTACGATTCGCAGGCATGACTCTCACTGAACTCAAGTACATCGTGGCCGTGGCGCGCGAACGCCATTTCGGACGTGCAGCCGAGGCCTGCTTCGTCAGCCAGCCGACGCTGTCGGTCGCGATCAAGAAGCTCGAGGAAGAACTGGGCACGCAGATCTTCGAGCGCCGCACCAATGAAGTCACGACGACGCCGGCGGGTGAGCGCATCGTTGGGCAGGCGCAGAAGGTGCTCGATGAGGCGGGGCGCATCAAGGAAATTGCGCGCCAGGGCAAGGACCCGCTCGTGGGGCCGCTGCGGCTCGGCGTCATCTACACCATCGGCCCGTACCTGCTGCCGGGCCTGGTGCGGCAGCTGCTGAAGGACGCGCCGGAGATGCCGCTGCTGCTGACCGAGAACTTCACGGTCAAGCTGCTGGAACTGCTGAAAAATGGCGAGATCGACGTCGCCATCATGGCGCTGCCGCTGCCGGAGACGGGATTGATGATGCAGGCGGTGTACGACGAGCCGTTTGTCGTGGCGGTGCCGCGTCATCATGCATGGGCCAAGCGCAAGAACATAACGAGCGAAGATCTGAAGAAGGAAACCATGCTGCTGCTTGGCACCGGGCACTGTTTCCGCGACCACGTACTCGAGGTTTGTCCGGAGCTCTCGCGCTTTTCCTCTTCGGCAGAGGGCATCCAGAAGACCTTCGAAGGCTCTTCGCTCGACACGATCCGCCACATGGTCGGCTCGGGCCTGGGCGTGACGGTGCTGCCTAGCACATCGGTGCCGGAGAAACCCGGGCGCGATTCCCTGCTCGAATACGTTCCGTTCAAGGCGCCGGCGCCCGATCGGCGCGTGGTGCTGGCTTGGCGCAAGTCGTTCACGCGCACGCCGGCGATCGAGACATTGCGGCAGGCGGTCCTGAAGTGCCCGCTGCAAGGCGTGACCAAGCTGCCGGAGGCGCAGGTCGAGACCTGGTGAGGCCCGGACTATCGGCGCCCTAGGAATAACCGATTGGCCAGCAGCGTCATCGGTCGCTACGATGTCTGCAGTCACAAATGGAGGTTGCTATGGCCAAGAAGGGAAAAGCAGCGGTAGGCGCGAACGGGGCGCCCACCATTGATATCGGCATTGCCGACAAGGACCGCGCGAAGATCGCCGATGGCCTGTCGCGCGTGCTGGCCGACACCTACTCGCTGTACCTGAAGACGCACAACTTTCACTGGAACGTCGAAGGTCCGATGTTCAACACGCTGCACCTGATGTTCATGGACCAGTACACGGAACTGTGGAACGCACTCGATGCCATCGCCGAGCGCATCCGCTCGCTGGGCTACCCGGCGCCCGGAACCAACAGCGAGTTCGCGCGACTGACGTCGATCGACGAGACGCCCGGCGTGCCCGAGGCGATGGAGATGGTGCGGCTACTCGTCAGCGGACACGAGGCCGTGGCGCGCACGGCGCGCAAGGTCTTTCCGGCCGTCGACAAGGCCGGTGACGAGTCGACCGCGGATCTGCTGACCCAGCGCCTGCAGATCCACGAGAAGACGGCGTGGATGCTACGCAGCCTGTTGAAGTAAGGTGCTCCATGGCGTGGCTGCCCGAAAGAGCTCCCGTGCGGCCACCCATGGCTCTGTGCCGATCCCAGCAAACTCGCGGTTGACCACGGTTCGAGCGCGCGCGGTGAAGACCATCGGCCTGATCGGCGGCATGAGCTGGGAGTCGACGGTCCCGTACTACCGTCAGATCAACGAGTT
>DAOMFI010000244.1:0-2292 GCA_035429725.1 Burkholderiaceae bacterium
TCGATCGAGGACTGGGACGCGATCGACGGGTTTTCTCCGGCGGTGCGCGACGAGAAGGGCTACACCGAGCGCCTGAAGAAGGCGCTGGCGGGGCACAGGGACAAGAAAGTGCCCTTCGTGACCTGGGGCTACCACCACTACTTTCACGGCGAGATGTCGCGCGCGAAGCTGAACAAGCTCGCGCCGGATTTCCCGGTCATCGTCTGGCACCGCTCCGCGCACGAGCTCTTTCTCAACGACGCGGCGCTCAGGCTCACCGGCATCGACGAGGCCGTGATCAAAGGTCTGCCCAAGTCGGCGCAGGAGCAGTCGAGCCTGCCCAAGGGCCACTTCTTCGAGCAGGGGATGCTCGCGCTCCTGCCCAAGGTCGCGCCCTACATGGCCTCCCCCGAACAGTTCCGCAAGGGCCTCGACTTCAGCAAGAGCTACTACCACCGCAACGGCATCACACTCGCCTGCGAGCCGGGCGGCTTCCTCAGCAAGCCGATGCAGGACGCGATCAACGCGGTGTATTCGGACGACGCCACGCCGTTCAACCACTGCTTCATCGGCGACGGCAAGAGCTTCTACGCGCTCAAGCCCAACGACGCCGCGAGCCTGCTGGCCGAGACCCGGAAGGTCGAGGGCTGGGGCAAGGGGCGCACCTGGTACCTGCCCAACCAGGTGAAGCTCTTCACCGACGGCGCGATCTACAGCCAGCTGATGCAGATGAAGGACGGCTACACGGACGGCCACCACGGCGCGTGGATCGTCGAACCGGCGGCCTTCGATTTCATGTTCCAGACGTACTGGGACGCGGGCTACCAGATCCACGTCCACAACAACGGCGACGCCGGTCTGGACGTGCTGCTCGCCTCGTTCGAGAAGGCGATGGCGCGCAAGCCGCGTACCGACCACCGCACGGTGCTCGTGCACTTCGGCTTCGCGCAACCCGATCAAGTCGCCAAGTGGGTCAAGCTCGGCGGCATCGTCAGTTCGAATCCCTACTACGTGACCGCGCTCGCCGGCCGCTACGCAAAGCTCGGCATCGGACCGGAGCGCGCGGCCAACATGGTGCCGCACGGCGACGTGGTGAAGGCCGGCGGCTCGCTCTCGTTCCACTCCGACATGCCGATGGCCCCGGCCAAGCCGATGCAACTCGTCTGGGCGGCCGTCAACCGCTTCACCGCGGAGGGGCCGGTCGCGGGGCCGCAGCACCGGGTTTCGCTCGACGTCGCCCTCAAGGCGGTCACGATCGACGCCGCGTACTCGATCCAGATGGAGAAGCGGGTCGGCTCGATCGAGGTCGGCAAGGACGCGAACCTGACCGTGCTGATGCAAAGCCCCTACGACGTTGCGCCCGAGAAGCTGAAGGACGTTGCCGTGTGGGGGACGATGCTCGAAGGCCGCGTGCAGCCGGCGAGCGGCAAGCTGCCGCGGGCCGCGCCGGCAGTGAAGGGCAAGGTGCCGTTGAAGGCGGCGTTACACGACGGCGGGGACGTCGACCGTGCGGTGGTCGCCAGCCTGGCATCGCTGCTGCAGCACAAGCACGAACACTGACAAACACCAGGAGTCGCAGATGAAACCGAATTTCCAGTCGTATGTCGTCGCGGCCATACTGCTCGCGCTGGCCGGTTCCACCGCTGCGCAGGAGTTCGCCGACCGGATCTGGTCCGGCGGCCCGATCCTCACGATGAACGACAAGGCGATGCGCGCCGAGGCGGTGGCCGAGCGCGGCGGCAAGATCGTCGCTGTCGGCCCGAAGGCCAACGTAATGAAGCTCAAGGGCCCGAAGACACAGGTGATCGACCTCAAGGGCCGGGCGCTGCTGCCAGGTTTCGTCGATGCACACGGCCACATGTTCGTCGGCGGCGTGCAGGCGCTGTCCGCCAACCTGCTGGCGCCGCCTGACGGCGACGTCAAGGACATCGCGTCGCTGCAGAAGGTGGTGCGCGAGTGGATGGCGGCCAACGATGCGGCGGTGAAGAAGGTCGGCCTGGTCATCGGCTTCGGCTACGACAACGCCTCGCTCGCCGAGCACCGGCATCCCAACCGCGACGACCTCGACCAGATCTCGAAGGACATCCCGATCCTGCTGTGGCACCAGTCGGGCCACATGGTGGCGGTGAACTCCAAGGCGCTCGAAGTGACCGGCATGACCGCCGAGACGCCCGATCCGCAGGGCGGGGTCATCCAGCGGCGCAGTGGCAGCAAGGAGCCGAACGGCGTGTTCGAGGAAACCGCCGCGATGCCGGTGCTGATGAAGCTACTGAGCAAGACCGGGGTCGAGGGCGCCAAGACCTTCGCCAAGGC
>DAOMFI010000245.1:0-2240 GCA_035429725.1 Burkholderiaceae bacterium
ATCCTCAACCCGGTGCAGGGAGACGGCGTCTACGCGGAGTCGCTGCCGCTCTTCGGTGGCATGAAGATCTGGGATGCGAACCCGAAGGTCGTCGATGTCATGCGCGAGCGTGGCGCCCTGCTGAAGGTCGAGAAGTTCCCGCACAGCTACATGCACTGCTGGCGCCACCGCACGCCGGTCATTTACCGCGCGACATCGCAGTGGTTCGCCGGGATGGACACGCTGCCGAAAAATGGGGAAAAGACGCTGCGCGAACTGGCGCTCGCCGGCATCGAGGCGACGCAGTTCTATCCCGCCTGGGGCAAGGCCCGGCTGCAGGGCATGATCGCCAACCGGCCGGACTGGACACTCTCGCGCCAGCGGCAATGGGGCACACCGATGGCCTTCTTCGTGCACAAGGTCACGGGCGAGCTGCACCCGCGCACGGTCGAGCTGCTTGAGCAGGTGGCGCAGCGCGTCGAGAAGGCGGGCATCGAAGCCTGGCAGGATCTCGATCCGCGTGAACTGCTCGGCGACGATGCCGAGCACTATGTGAAGAACAAGGACACGATCGACGTCTGGTTCGACTCCGGCACGACACACGAAACCGTGCTGCGCGGCTCGCACGCCGAGGAATCGCACTTCCCGGCCGAGATGTATCTTGAAGGTTCAGACCAGCACCGCGGCTGGTTCCACTCGTCGCTTCTGACCTCCTGCATGATCAACGGCGTGCCGCCGTACAAGGCACTGCTGACGCACGGCTTCGTCGTCGACGGCCAGGGCCGCAAGATGAGCAAGTCGCTCGGCAACGTCATCGCGCCGCAGAAGGTCGCCGACACGCTGGGCGCCGAAATCATCCGTCTGTGGGTCACGAGCACGGACTACTCGGGCGAACTGTCCCTGTCCGACGAGATCCTCAAGCGCGTCGTCGAGAGCTACCGGCGGCTGCGCAACACGCTGCGCTTCCTGCTGGCCAACGTCAGCGACTTCGATCCTGCGAACGACATGCTGCCCGTCGGCGAGTGGCTCGAGATCGACCGTTACGCGCTGGCGCTGACGCGCGACCTCAGCGCGCGCACGCTGGCCGACTACGAGCGCTACGAGTACCACCCGATCGTCGCGCGGCTGCAGACCTTCGCCTCCGAGGATCTCGGCGCGTTCTACCTCGACATCCTCAAGGACAGGCTGTACACGACGCCGCCGGACTCGAAGGCGCGGCGTTCAGCGCAGTCGGCGCTTTACGTCATCACTGACGCTGTGCTGAAGCTGATGGCACCGCTGCTGTCGTTCACCGCCGAAGAAGCGTGGAAGGTGTTCCGCGCGACAAGCGCCGGTACGATCTTCACCGAAACGTATGCGCAGCTGCCGGCCGTGGCCGACGAGGAGTCACTTGTCGAACGGTGGACCGCATTGCGTGGCATTCGCGCCGAGGTGCAGAAGCGGCTCGAGGAACTGCGCGAGAAAGGCGAAATCGGATCGTCGCTGCAGGCCGAAGTCGAGATCCGCGCGAGCGGTACGAAGGCCCGTCTGCTGGAGTCGCTTGGCGACGACCTGCGTTTCGTGCTGATCACATCGCAGGCGCGTGTTTCGCCCGTTGCGGGCGAGAATGACGAAGCCATCCTCGTGACACCTTCACCTCATGCGAAGTGCGGACGGTGCTGGCACTGGCGGGCCGACGTCGCCAGCAATGCCGAGCACCCAACGCTGTGCGGGCGCTGCGTGTCGAACCTCTTTGGCAGCGGCGAGCCGCGCGTGCACGCCTGATGGCGTTTTCCCGCGCCTCCTGGTGGCAGCGCATGCTGCCGTGGCTGGCACTCGCACTGCTGGTGATTTTCGTCGACCAGCTGACCAAGATCGTCATCGAGCGCACGTTCAGCTTCGGTGACGTGCATCCGGTGACCGGCTTCTTCAACCTGGTGCTCACCTACAACAAGGGGGCGGCGTTTTCGTTCCTCGCCTCCGCCTCCGGCTGGCAGGACGAGTTTCTGACCATCGTCGGGATCGCGGCGTCGGTGTTCATCCTTTACCTGCTTGCCCGGCACGGACACCAGAAGCTCTTCGCCTGCGCCCTGGCGCTGATACTCGGCGGCGCGGTCGGCAACGTCATCGACCGCATCGCCTACGGGCATGTCATCGACTTTCTCGACTTCCACTGGCGGGGTTGGCACTGGCCTGCCTTCAACGTAGCCGACTCGGCGATCGTTGCCGGCGCCGGACTCCTGATCCTCGACGAACTCCTGCGCGTGCGTCGGGCAAAATAG
>DAOMFI010000246.1:0-2239 GCA_035429725.1 Burkholderiaceae bacterium
GTTAGGCAGGCGACGCTGCTTGGTACGGCCGAAGGCGAAGGCGCCGGCGTAGCGCGGACTGTGGATGATGCTGCGGGCCCGGCAGTGCAGCAGCTCGCACCATACGAGCTCGCCCTTGTGCACGCCGCTGCGCAGCCGGCGCGGGAACAGCAGCTGCTGATCATGGAATTCCTTGACCACGGCCATACACGAGCCGGACCGCTCGAAGGCATCGAAGAACAGCCGCACCGCCTGCTGCACCTGGGTATCGGGGTCGAGGATGACGCGGTCGTGGGCGTCGTGGACGAGCCCCACCGGCAGCATCTGCTTGAGCTCGCCGCGGCGGGCGCGGCTGAGGATGCCGCCGCGAAGGCGCGCCTTGATCACGTGCAGTTCGGCCTCGCTCATCGTTCCCTTCAGACCCAGCAGCAGCCGATCGTTGAACTGCGCCGGATCGTACAGACCGTCCTCGTCGAGGATGAGCGTGTCGGCCATCGCGCACAGCTCGAGCAGGCGGTGCCAGTCGGTCGAGTTGCGCGCCAGGCGCGATACCTCCAGCCCAAGCACGATCCCCGCGCGGCCCAGGCTGACCTCGGTCACCAGGCGCTGGAAGCCTTCGCGGTCGGCGGCGCTTGCACCCGATTGCCCGAGGTCGCTGTCGATGACGACCACGCGCTCGATCGGCCAGCCCATCGCGACGGCGCGATCGCGAAGGGCGTACTGCCGGTGCGTGCTCTCGGTGTTCTCCAGCACCTGGCGCAGCGACGACTGGCGTACGTACAGGAACGCGCTGCGCGACAGGTGCGCTGCGGTGATCTTCTGAGGAGATTGGCTGTTCAATGACATGGACTGGGCTCCTTCATCGACGCGGGATGGGGTGCACGCCTGGCCGACAGGACCAGGCTCGCCAACAAGGTGATGAGGTCGCGCTGGCGTGCGGGCTCGAGCAGCGGGCTCGGGGACATCGAGTCGGCGCTGCCATGCCCATCGGCTTTGGGCAACGGGATCGCGGCAAACGCCCGCGGCGGGTGCGATGGCGCCGCGCCGTCTTTGCCGGCGGCGCTTGCGGCCTGACTCAAGACCTGCCGTACGCCGCGTATCCAGGCCGGCAAGCCATCGCGCAGCAGCAGCGCCAAGCCGATGCCGCGCAACGACTGGGGCACCGCCGCGGGCTGGCGCTCGGGCGAGGCAGCGCTCACCTGTGAGCGCAGCCGTTCGTACTCCTGCGCATACCGCGTCACGTCGACGACGTCCACGGCGGTCGTCACGGCAGTTTTTTTTCCGGCCTTCGCAGATACGCCCTGAGGCTGCGCACGACGGTGCGCGGGTGCGCGTCGATCCCGCAGCGCTGGGCCAGCAGCCGGGCGAGTTCCTGGCCGTCCGCAACGCAGCCGACCTCCTCGACCGCGGCGGCGAGCGCGGCCAGCACTTCGTCGGTCAGCTTGTGCGGCCCCTTCGGTCCGCGCTTGTGCGGCAACAACCCCGGCAAGCCCTCCCGGACGAACGCGGCCTGGGCGACGTAGAAGGCAGGACGCGACAGGCCGAAGGCCTGGGCCGCCTGCACGACCCGGTGCGTGCCAGCCTGCACGCTGCGCAGCATCTCGTACTTGACCTGCACCAGGTCGTTCGGATCGAAGAAGGCGCTGTCCAGGAACAACGCGTCGGTGACCGCGTGCGCATGGGGGTGGGTCGCACCGACGGCCTGCAGCGCCTTCAGGCGCGGCGTGCGACGGCGTGAGGCGCTCGAGGTCATGCCAACTTGTCAGCTGAAGTGCAATGTCGCGTGTCTCCGTAAATATGTACTTATCTATCAAGCATGTCAAGAGACATCGTGTGAATCGCATCAAACTGCCAGCCAGTCGAGTGGGAAGGCTGTTGATGCAAGGCCTTCGCGCCCGGTTCGCTAGAACACAATTACAGAGACATGAGGAACATAATTTGACTAACATCCATCCACCCCCTCTCGCCCAGACCGGGCGTCAAGCAGCGCACGCAACTGGCGCAATCGATCGGCACGGAACAGGGCTCGCCCGGCGCCGAGCGTGACCACCAAGTCGGGCGCGACGACGTCCGTCCACTCCACGGGCATCGACCGCACGCGGCCTTCCGGTCCCGCGTACGAGACCCGGTCGCCGCCCCAGTTGTTCAGCACCGCAAGAGCTTCGAACTTCTGCCCTCGCAACGGATGGAACGCGTGGGTGACGGTAAAGACTCGTGCCGCTGAATCCTCACCGCGTGCATTCCGCGCTTTTCTCCAAGG
>DAOMFI010000247.1:0-2201 GCA_035429725.1 Burkholderiaceae bacterium
CGCGCCGACCTGATCCCCAACATCGTCGCGACGGTGAAGGGCGAGGCCAACTTCGAGCAGGAGACGCTGACCAAGGTGGTCGAGGCGCGCGCCAGGGCCACCTCGATCCAGGCCACGCCCGAGCTGGTCAACAACCCCGAAGCGTTCAACAAGTTCCAGGCCGCGCAGGGCGAGTTGTCGAGCGCGCTGTCGCGCCTGCTGGTGGTGTCGGAGAACTACCCGAACCTGAAGGCCAACCAGGGCTTCCAGGAGCTGCGCTCGCAGCTCGAAGCCACCGAGAACCGCATCGCCGTGGCGCGCGGCCGCTACGTGAAGGCGGTGCAGGACTACAACGTCGCGGTCCGCAGCTTCCCGAGCAACCTGACGGCGATGGTGTTCGGCTACGGCGTCAAGGCCAACTTCAGCGTTGCCGACGAAGCCGCGCTCGCGGTTCCGCCGAAGGTCGATCTCGGCGGCATCGGCGCCTCGGGCACCAAGAAGTGACAACGAGCCGAATGCCGGTCGGACGCTGGCTGCACCGCCTCGCGGCCTGCTGGCTGCTGTGCTTTGCCGCGCTTGGCGCATCGGCCCAGGAACTGGTTCCCGTGCCGCCGCTGCAGGGTCGGGTGAGCGACCTGACCGGCACGCTGACGGCCGAGCAGAGCGCGGCGCTCGAGCAATCGCTGCGCGCCTTCGAGGAGCGCAAGGGCACGCAGATCGCGGTGCTGATCGTGCCCACGACGCGGCCCGAGGCGATCGAGCCCTACGCGCTGCGTGTGGTCGAGCAGTGGAAGCTGGGGCGGCGCAAGGTCGACGACGGTGCACTGCTGCTGGTCGCGAAGGACGACCGAGCCGTGCGGCTCGAGGTCGGCTACGGGATCGAAGGCGCACTCAACGATGCGACGGCGGCGCGCATCATCGCCGAGGTCATCACGCCCCGGTTCCGGCAGGGCGACTTCTACGGCGGGCTCACCGCGGGGCTCGACCGCATCGTGCGCGTCCTCGATGGCGAAGCGCTGCCGGCGCCGACGCGACGCGGCGCGGCCAGCGCCGACAACGGCCTGGGGCAGAGCTGGCCGGTGCTGTTCATCGTCGCGCTGGTGCTCGGCGGCGTGCTGCGGCAGGCGATGGGCCGGTTGCCCGGGGCTCTGGTGGTCGGCGGCGTGCTGGGCGCGGTGGCCTGGTTCGCGCTCGGCACGCTGGCCGTCGCCGCCACGGCGGGACTGACGGGCTTCTTCGTCACGTTGCTGGGCATCGGCATGGGCGGTCATGGCGGCATGCACCGGCACGGCGGACACCGAGGCGGCGGCTTCGGCGGGGGTGGCGGGTTCAGGGGCGGCGGCGGCGGCTTTGGCGGGGGCGGTTCGACCGGCAGGTGGTGACCATGGATCTGCCACGAATCCTGCGCCACCTCGCGACCACTGCGGCGCATGTGCGCCGCGCCTTCCCCGCGTCTGCGCTGCGCGCGATCGAGCAGGCTGTCGTCGCGAGCGAGGCCACCCACACGGGAGAGATCCGGTTCGTCGTCGAAGGCGCGCTTGACGGCCTGCCGCTGCTGCGCGGCCAGACCGCACGCGAGCGCGCCATCGAAGTCTTCGCGCAGCTGCACGTCTGGGACACCGAACACAACACCGGCGTGTTGATCTATGTGCTGCTCGCCGACCGGCGTGTCGAGATCATTGCCGATCGGGGCATCGATGCCAGGGCCGGCGGCGAAGCCTGGTCCGTGATCTGCCGCAGCATGGAGAACCACTTCGCCGCCGGCGACTTCGGCCGCGGTGCCGTCGAAGCCATCGAGGCCGTCACGCAACTGGTCACACGCCACTTCCCGGTGACATCAGGCGATCGCAACGAACTGCCCGACGCGCCGCTGCTGATCTGATCACCCGCACGAACAGAGGACTCCATGCAACTGCAATTCCTCGGCGCCACCGGCACCGTCACCGGCTCGAAGTACCTGCTGCGCCACGAGGGTGCCACGCTGCTCGTCGACTGCGGCCTGTTCCAGGGCTACAAGCAACTGCGGCTGCGCAACTGGGCGCCGCTGCCGGTGCCGGCCGCCGGCATCGACGCGATCGTGCTGACGCACGCCCACATCGATCACAGCGGCTACGTGCCGCTGCTGGCACGGCAGGGTTTCAAGGGCAAGGTCTACTGCACGGAAGCCACCTACGAGCTGTGTCGCATCCTGCTGCCCGACAGCGGCCACCTGCAGGAGGAGG
>DAOMFI010000248.1:0-2091 GCA_035429725.1 Burkholderiaceae bacterium
GCAAGCGCTACGGCTATCACAAGCCGATCATGATCGCCGGCGGTATCGGCAGCATTCGCGACGATCAGGTGCGCAAGCTCGACCTGCCGCCCGGCACGCTGCTGGTGCAGCTCGGCGGTCCGGGCATGCGCATCGGCCTGGGCGGTGGCGCGGCCTCCAGCATGGGCGCCGGCACCAACACCGAAGCGCTCGACTTCGACTCCGTCCAGCGCGGCAATCCGGAGATCCAGCGCCGGGCGCAGGAAGTCATCGACCGCTGCTGGTCGCTGGGCGAGGGCAATCCCGTGCTCTCGATCCACGACGTGGGTGCTGGCGGACTGTCCAATGCGCTGCCGGAACTCGCCGACCAGTCGCATCGCGGCGCGCACATCGATCTGGCGAAGATTCCGGTCGAGGAGAGCGGCATGAGTCCGCTCGAGATCTGGTGCAACGAGTCGCAGGAACGCTATGCGCTTGCGGTGGCGCCCGATCGGCTCGCCGCCTTCGACTGGATCTGCCGGCGCGAGCGCGCGCCGTATGCCGTCGTTGGTCAGGTCGCTGCGGACGGCAATCTCGTTGTCGGGCGGCCCGGCGCCGCGCCGGCCGTCGACATGCCGATGAACGTGCTGCTCGGCAAGCCGCCACGCATGCACCGCGACGTACGCAGCGTCAGCGTCGATTTCCCGGCGTTCGAGACCGCAGGGTTGTCGATCGAGCGGTGTGCGCTGGACGTCCTGCGTCATCCCACCGTGGCCAGCAAGTCCTTTCTCGTCACGATCGGCGACCGCAGCGTCGGTGGCATGAACTCGCGCGACCCGATGGTGGGGCCGTGGCAGGTGCCGGTGGCGGATTGCGCGGTTACGCTGATGAGCTTCGAGGGTTATGCCGGCGAGGCGATGGCGATGGGCGAGCGCACGCCGCTGGCGGTCATCGACGCGGCCGCCGCCTCGCGCATCGCGATCGGCGAGGCGGTCACGAACATCGCGGCAGCGGATGTTGAACTGCGAAGCATCAAGCTCTCGGCCAACTGGATGGCGGCCTGCGGCCAGCCCGGCGAGGATGCAAATCTGTTCCGTGCGGTGCAGGCGGCGTCCGAGCTCTGCCAGCAACTTGGCATCAGCGTCCCTGTCGGCAAGGATTCCCTGTCGATGAAGACGGCGTGGCGCGACGGCACCCGGGACAAGACCGTGTCCGCGCCGGTGTCGCTGATCATCAGCGCGGCCGCACCGGTCGACGACGTGCGGCGCTCGCTGACACCGCAACTGGCAGCCGATGCCGACACAGTGCTCGTGCTCGTCGACCTCGGCGCCGGGCGCAATCGCCTCGGCGGCTCGATCCTCGCACAGGTCACGCAGCAGATCGGTAACGAGGTGCCCGACATCGACGATGCGGCCCGCCTTGCCGCTTTCGTCAGTGCCATCGGAGCCCTGCGGCGCGACGGGCGCATCCTCGCCTATCACGACCGCTCGGATGGCGGGCTCTTTGCCACGCTGGCCGAAATGGCCTTCGCCGGGCACTGCGGCGTGACGGTCAACCTCGATGTACTGGCGATCGATCCGGTTGCGGCTGACTGGGGCGACTTCAAGATCCGTCCTGAGCAGGTCAGCGTGAGACGCAACGAGCTGATGCTGCAAGCCTTGTTCGCGGAAGAGCTCGGCGCTGTGCTGCAGGTCAGGGCTGCCGACAAGACCGCAGTCATGGATACGCTACGCGCGGCCGGCCTCGGCGCCCTCAGTCAGATCATCGGCAAGCCCAACACCCGCGATGTGGTCGAGTTCTGGTGCGACGCGAAGCCGGTGTTCTCGCGCCGCCGTGGCGAACTGCAGAAGCTCTGGACCGAGACTTCGTGGCGCATTGCGCGGCTGCGCGACAACCCGGCGTGTGCCGATGCCGAGTACGCGCGCGCCGATGAAGCCGACGACCGCGGGCTCTCGCTGGCGCTCAGCTTCGATGCGGCTGAGGACATCGCTGCGCCCTATATCGCGACCGGCGCCAGGCCGCGCGTGGCGATCCTGCGCGAGCAGGGCGTCAACAGCCAGACGGAAATGGCCTACGCCTTCCACCGCGCTGGCTTCGGCGCCGTGGATGTGCACATGACCGACCTCATCGAAG
>DAOMFI010000249.1:0-1967 GCA_035429725.1 Burkholderiaceae bacterium
GGACCGAAGCTCGCCTGCATCAGGAAGCGCGCGGCTTCATCGGCGGTCGGCGGTACGGCCGGCGGCGCGGGTGTTGGCACAGGGGCCGGTGCCGGCGCCGGGGCCGGCGGTGTGCTCGACGATGAGCCCCCACCGCCGCAGGCAGCAAGTCCGGCGGCCAGCGAACACGCCAGGAGTGCGCTGCGGGCGGAGCGGGTCAGGCGTTGGTCCATCGGTGTCTCCTCAAATCCGATGGCCGCATCTGAACGCGACCGCGCGCCTGGCCCCAAGCAACTTTACAAACGGAAACGCGGCGTAACAGCGCCGGGCTCCGTCGATCGCCCGCGCCGCGATTCGGTCGGACGGCGCTCAAGACCGGCGACTCGATGCCGAAATCGCGGGGTGGTCCGCAATCGCCGCAAGCGCCGACCTTCGGTATCGTTGCGGGTCCTCCGAAAGCGCTCCGATGACGACCGAAAATCCCCTGCTATCCGAGTGGAAAACTCCCTATGGACTGCCGCCGTTCGCGGCGGTCCGTGCCGAACATTTCATTCCGGCATTCGAGGTCGCGCTGCAACGGCACATCACCGAGGTCGAGCAGATCGCGGCGAACCCGGAAGCGGCGACCTTCGACAACACGGTCGCCGCATTCGATGCCAGCGGCCGTCTGCTGGCCCGCATCAGTCACCTGTTTCACAACCTGTGCAGTTCGGAGACATCACCTGCGCTGCAGGCCGTGGAGCGCACGATGGCGCCACGCCTGGCGGCGCATCAGAACGCGATCTACCTGAACGCCGCACTGTTCGCCCGCATCGATTCGCTGCACGCTTGTCGCGACGGTCTCGGACTTGCTCCCGAGGCGCGTCGGCTGCTGGAGCGTGTGCATCTCGACTTCGTGCTGGCGGGTGCGCGCCTCGACGAGCGCGCCAAGTTGCGTTTCGCGGCAGTTTCCGAGCGTCTTGCCGAACTGCAGACGACGTTTTCGCAGAACGTGCTGCACGACGAGTCGACCTGGGTGCTGTGGCTCGCCGATGAACGTGACCTCGCCGGGCTGCCGACCTTCGTGCGCGCGGCGGCGCGCGAGGCTGCGGAGCAGCGTGGACGGTCCGACGCATGGGCGATCACGCTGAGCCGGTCGCTGGTCGCACCGTTCCTGACGTACTCCGATCGGCGCGACCTGCGCGAACACGCGTTCAAGGCCTGGACGCAGCGCGGCGAGCATGCGGGCGAACACGATAACCGTCCGGTCGCGCGCGAAATCCTGGCACTGCGTCACGAGCAGGCCAGGCTGATGGGATACGCAAGCTACGCCGAGTACGCGCTGGTCGATCGAATGGCGGGCACACCGGCCGCCGTCGCGCGATTGCTCGAGCAGGTCTGGACGCCGGCTAAGAAGCGTGCGGCCGAGGAGCGCGACGCGCTGGCCGCGCTGGCCGCCTCGCGCGGTGAAACCATCACGATCGAGCCCTGGGACTGGCGCTACTACGCCGAAAAGGTCCGGCAGGTGCGCTACGCCGTCGACGATGCGGCGGTGAAGCCCTACTTCGCGCTCGAGCGTGTCGTGGCAGCCGCCTTCGACTGCGCCGAACGCCTGTTTGGGCTGCGCTTCATGCCGTGTCCCGAGATCACCGCGTACCACCCGGACGTGAAGGTCTACGAGGTGCGCGGGCGCGATGGTCGCCAGGTCGGCGTGTTCCTGCACGACAATTTCGCGCGTCCGACCAAGCGCGGCGGCGCCTGGATGAGTTCGTACCGGCTGCAGTCGCGCATTGCCGGCGACGTGCTGCCGATCATCGTCAATAACAACAACTTCGCGAAGGGCGCGCCGGGCGAGCCAACGCTGCTGTCGCTCGACGATGCGCTGACACTGTTCCACGAGTTCGGCCACGGCCTGCACGGGCTGCTGTCGCAGGTGACGTTCGAGAGCCTGTCGGGCACGCAGGTGCTGCGCGACTTCGTCGAGCTGCCCTCGCAGATCTTCGAGAACT
>DAOMFI010000250.1:0-1909 GCA_035429725.1 Burkholderiaceae bacterium
ACGTACTGCTGGTCGCGATGGAACAGCGTATGCGCGCGCAGCGCCGCGTTCAGGTGGTGCATCAGGATGATGTTGCCCGGGGCATACAGGCTTTCGCCCTCGCCCAGCAGGCCCATCCGGCTCAATATGCCTTCGAGCTTTTCGTGTCCAGCCTCCGAGATGTGCACCTGATGCGCCTTCTCGTCGACCCAGAAATCGCCGTCACCCTTTTCGTCCGGCTGCCGCGTCAGCAGCTTGGGCACCTCGTTGATGCGCACGTAGGTTTCGGTGTGGTCCTCCGCGGGGCCGGAAATGATGAGCGGCGTGCGCGCCTCGTCGATCAGGATCGAGTCGACTTCATCGACGATCGCGTAGTTCAGCCCGCGCTGGCGCCGGTCCGAAACCGAGTACTCCATGTTGTCGCGCAGGTAGTCGAAGCCGAACTCGTTGTTCGTGCCGTAGGTGATGTCGGCCGCGTAGGCCGCGCGTTTGTCTTCGTTCGCCTGCTGGGTCAGGATGACGCCGACCGTCATGCCGAGGAACTTGTAGACCTTGCCCATCCACTCGGCATCGCGACTGGCCAGGTAGTCGTTGACCGTCACGATGTGCACGCCTTTGCCCGCCAGCGCGTTGAGGTACGCGGGCAAAGTGGCCACCAGCGTTTTGCCCTCGCCGGTTCGCATCTCGGCGATCTTGCCGGAATGCAGCACCATGCCGCCGACCAGCTGCACGTCGAAGTGGCGCATGCCGAGCGTCCGCTTGGCCGCTTCGCGGACGACCGCGAAAGCCTCGGGCAGCAGAGCATCGAGTGCCTCGCCCGATGCCACGCGACCGCGGAACTCGTCAGTCTTGGCCCGCAACGCGTCGTCGCTGAGCGGGGACACCTGCGCCTCGAGGGCATTGATGCGCTCGACGTTGCGCTGGTAGGTCTTGAGCAGCCGTTCGTTGCGGCTGCCGAAAATCTTCGTCAGAAAACCGGAAATCATGCGAGACACGGGTCGCGGTCGTGCGACGCCGCCCAGAAGTGATCGCTCGCGAAGGCTCGGGGCCGATCCGCGTTGCGCAAAGCGAAAATTATGTCACAGGGGTCGAGCCCCGCCGGATACCGCTAAAGACCTTAATTGCGGGCGGCGGCGGCCGCTGCAAGGGCCTTCAGGTCGACTCTGCCGGCTCCGGTGGCGGGCTGCTGCAGGGGTCCGCCCTCGGCGAACAGGAACCTGGAGGGGTTCTGGGCGACGCCCCGGTGGTGCACTTCGAAGTGCAGATGCGGCCCTGTGGAGCGGCCGGTGCTTCCAACCTCGGCAATCTTCTGGCCGCGCTTGACCAGGTCTCCCGGCGCCACGACCAGCCGGCTGGCGTGGGCATAGCGCGTCAACATCTGGTTGCCGTGGTCGATTTCTACAAAATTGCCCCAGATCGGGTGACTCTCGGCGAGCACGACGACGCCGCCCGCCGCGGCATGAACCGGAGTGCCGTGCGGCGCTGCAAAGTCAATGCCTTCGTGGCGGGTCATCTCTCCAGTAAACGGATCGGTGCGCCAGCCGAAGCCGGAACCGACGAAGCCGTCCGACACGGGCTGGCTGCCCGGCAGCAGTGCGCTGCGGACTTTCTTGGCCTGCAGTTCAGCTTCCACAACGGAGAGATAGTCGGAACGCTGCTCGACACTGCGCGTCAGCTGCTGCAGCTCACCGTCGAGGTCACTGAGGCTCATCACGCTGCCGAGCGGCCCGCCGCGGGCAGGAAGTTCCCGGAAGCGAAACTCTTCCGGCCGAATGCCGGCTGCCTTGGCAACGCGCTCGCCCAGCACGTCGAGCCTGAGGAGCTGCGCCTGGACTTCACCCAGCTTCCGCGTCATCGCCGAGACGTTGTCACGCACGTACTGCTCCTTGCGCATGGCCTCGTCGCGTGTCACGAAGGCGATAACATCGGA
>DAOMFI010000251.1:0-1886 GCA_035429725.1 Burkholderiaceae bacterium
AGACCGACTTCGAAACGTGGGACGCCATTGTCGCGCGCACTCCGCCGCTGGCGGGCCGCCCCGCGCGGAACGGCGATGAGCTCGCCATGCTGATCTACACCTCCGGCTCGACCGGCACGCCAAAGGGCGTCATGGTGAGCTTCAACGCGATCACGCGTGTCGGCGAAGGCGTGACGGGCGAGGTGCGACGGCAACTGGGCCACAACGGCGAGGGGCGGGTGCTGTCGTACCTGCCGCTGGCTCACAGCTTCGAGCGCACGTGGGTCGAGTCGATGTCGCTGGTCGATGGCCACACGCGCGTTTACTTTGCCGAGACGCTCGAAACCTTCGTGCAGGACCTGCAGCGTGCCCGCCCGACACTCTTCATCTCCGTGCCGCGCCTGTGGCTCAAGTTCCAGCAGGGCGTCTTTGCAAAGATGCCGCCGGCCAAGCTCGACCGGCTGCTCGGCATTCCGATTCTCGGCCGCATCGTCGCGCGCAAGGTGCTGAAGGGGCTCGGGCTCGACCAGGTGGTGCTCGCCGGCAGCGGATCGGCACCGATCCCGCCCGACCTGATCACCTGGTACCGGCGGCTCGGCCTGCGGCTGTACGAGGGCTATGCAATGTCGGAAGACAACTCGTATTCGCACTCTTCCAACGAGAGTTTCAACGAGCCGGGTTATGTCGGCGTACCGATGCCCGGTGTCGAGGCGCGCATCAGTCCCGAGGGCGAGATCCTGATCAAGTCGCCGGGGCAGTTCAGCGGCTACTACAAGCAGCCGGAGCTGACCGCGGCTTCCTTCACGGAGGACGGCTTCTTCCGCACCGGCGACCTCGGCGAGCAGCGACCCAATGGCATGCTGAAAATCACCGGCCGGGCGAAGGAGCTCTTCAAGACGGCGAAGGGCAAGTACGTGGCGCCGGCGCCGATCGAGAACCGGATCAACATCCATCCGATGGTCGAGATGTCGCTCGTGTCGGGCGTGGGCCAGCCGGCGGCCTATGCACTGGTTGTTCTCGCCGAGCACGTGCGCCCGCGCGTGGCTGACGGTGAATTCCGGAAACAGGTCGAGTCGGAGTTCTCCACGCTGCTGAAGGACGTCAACCGCTCGGTGGCCGACTATGAACAGTTGCAGATGCTCGTCATCACGCGCGAACCCTGGTCGATCGAGAACGGGTTCCTCACGCCGACGATGAAGGTGCGCCGCGCGCGCATCGAGGCGGCGGTGGCGCCGCACGTCGAGTCCTGGTACGCGACCGGCCGCCGCGTGCACTGGCTGTGAGCGCCGCCATCACGGGCGCTGCTGAGGCGGTGCGCAACGGCGGGGACCGCGTCGCCGAAGTGCTGCACGCGCATCGCGTGCCGTTCGTGTTCACGCTGGTCGGCGGCCACATTTCGCCGATCCTCGTCGGCGCCAAGGCGCGCGGCATCCGGATCATCGACACGCGCAACGAAGCCACCGCCGTGTTCGCCGCCGATGCGGTGGCGCGCCTGACCGGCCGGCCCGGTGTGGCGGCCGTGACGGCCGGTCCTGGCCTCACCAACACGATCACGCCGCTGAAGAATGCCCAGCTCGCGCAAAGCCCCGTCGTTCTGATCGGCGGTGGCGCACCTACGGCGCTGCAGGGGCGCGGTGCGCTGCAGGATATCGACCAGCGATCGTTGATAGCACCGCACGTCAAGCACATCGCGCAGGTCCGGCGCGTGCGCGACCTCGGTCCGGCAATGGACGAGGCGCTGCGCATCGCCGCCGAAGGCGTGCCGGGTCCGACCTTCATCGAATGCGCCGTTGACCTGCTGTACGACGAGGCCATGATCCGGCAGTGGTACGCCGATGCGGCCGGCAAGGGCACGGGGCTGGGCGACCGTGCATTGCGCTGGTACCTGAACCGCCACGCGGCCCGCA
>DAOMFI010000252.1:0-1881 GCA_035429725.1 Burkholderiaceae bacterium
CGCTGCTCGACCAGCTGCGCACCGGCCAGCATTCGCCCAACCGCTATCGCGTCCTCGGGCCGCTGGCCAACTTTCCGGCATTCGCGGCCGCGTTCAGCTGCCCGGCCGATGCGCCGATGATGCGGCCGGCGGCCGAGCAGATCATGATCTGGTGATCAGGGCGCCGGCATCGGCTGCCGGTCCTTCAGCCGCATCCAACCGCGGGCGATGCGATAGATCGCCCAGATGCCGAGCGCGAAGAAGCCGATCCACCAGACGACGAGTCCAAGCCCCAGCGCAGGGAGCAACACGAGGCCGACCAGCGCCACCAGCACCGCGATGGCCAGCGCCCACCAGAACGTGCGGATCTGCCACGAGAAGTGCGAATCGAGCCAGGTGCCGCGCACCTCGCTGCGCTTCACGTAGTTGATGATCACCGCGACGATCGACGGCCAGCCGAATAGAAACGTGCCGATCACGGTGGCGGTGCCGAAGGCGCCGATCACCAGGCCGAGCGTGTGCAGCGCATAGACGATGTGCGTCGTCGTGACCAGAGATTCGTTGGGTGTTGCGAGCGGCGCAGGTGTGCTCATCGGCGGCTCCGGAGGGAAGGGAGCGCGCAGCATAGCGGCGATCGGGCCGCCCGGCTAAAGGAGAGTCCGCGCTGCGCGCCACGGCGCGACCTTGCCTGAGGGCGGAGCGCGGAATTCGTAGCAGCACCTGCGCGCTGCTGCGTCCGCGCAGCAGGCCGGCCTGCCCGCCGAACCGTGATTGCCCGTCGCCGCGCTCAGGTCATGAAGCCGAGGTCGGGCGACGGAAAGTTGACCACGTTCGGCAGAATCAGCGGAATGTCGGTCGCGGTCACGCCCATCCAGCGCGCCAGCGTCGCCGCGTACTGCTCGACTGCCGTGGTCGGGATCAGCCGGCCGTTGCCGGCGTCGGTCGGCCCGTTCGCGGTCAGGTCGGGGTAGCTGCCGACGATCTGCTTGCCCTTGACCGCGCCGCCGACGACGAAGTGATGACCACCCCAACCGTGGTCGGTGCCGTCGCCGTTGACGGTCAGCGTGCGGCCGAAGTCCGACGCGGTGAAGAGCGTCACCTTCTGCGCCGCGTTCAGTTCGATCATCGCCTTCTGGAAGGCGTCGATCGCGCCCGCGAGTTGCGTCAGCAGCGCGGGGTGCGTCGTGTCCTGGCCCGAGTGCGTGTCGAATCCGCCGAGCGAGACCATGAAGACCTGGCGCTTCGCGCCGAGTTCGGCGCTGACGCTGATGATCTTCGCCACCATCGCCAGCTGCGTCGCCAGCGCGTTGTTGGCCGGGAAGCTCGTGGTGAGCGCCGGTGCCGCGGCGAGCGCCGCGGCGAGCGCGGTGTTCGAGTCGATCGAGCGCTGGTTGACGTTGCGCAGGTCGTTCTCGAACAGGTGCGTGCGCGAACGCGTCAGGGTGCTGCGCAGTGCCGTGGCGCCCGCAGCCGAACCGTACAGGGAGTTGGCATTCAACGCCCCGAAGGCGATCGAGCCCTGCGTCGGATCGATCTGGAACGGCTGCACCGTCTGGCCGGAGAGGAACACCGCGCTGCCGGTCAGCGAGTTGCAGGTGAAGATCTGCGCCGTGTTCTGGCTTGCGAGCAGGTCGCCGATGCGGCCGCCCCAGCCGAACTTGGCGCCCTCCGGCACGGAGGCCTGCCACACCGACTGCTGGTCGTTGTGCGAGAAGAGTTTCGGCGGCAGCGGCACCGAGCGGCTGTTGAAGCTGGTGCGGTCGGTCGGCACGACCAGAGGGCCGACGTTGGCGACGACGGCGCACTGCCCCGCGTCGAAAAGTGTCGCGAGCGGCGCGAGCTGGGCCGGCAGCGCGACCTGCCGGCCTCCGGGCAGCGGCGTGGTCGGCGCGAGCGGCGTCA
>DAOMFI010000253.1:0-1829 GCA_035429725.1 Burkholderiaceae bacterium
GGGGTTACCGGCGGCAGTTAACGCAGATATTTAATTTGACATAATACACATTATGCGTACTCAAGCGGCAACGTCCAAGACTTCCAGATCCACTCGAGCCTGGCGATAAAGCTCGCTCCTGCGGAGCATGTCCATCCCTGGCGCGACGCCCCGCGGACGAAGTCGCGCGTAGCGTTCCTCAAAAGTCCCGGGCCGCTGCCACCGCAGGCCGCCCAACACGGCATCCATCGCCGCGGTGTCACTGCATACCAGGACCAGGTCGCAGCCAGCACGTAGACCAGCCCTGGCGCGCTCGACGACGGTGCCCTGGGTGCTGGCGCCTTCCATCAGCAAGTCGTCCGTGAACGCTGCACCGGTGAAGCCGAACTCACTCCGCAGGATCTTCAGCCAGCGCGATGAGAACCCCGCCGGCGCCGTGTCTACCTGGTCGTAGATGACGTGCGCAGGCATGACGCCAGCGAGCTGTGGCCCCAGCCAGCGATACGGCGCGGCGTCGCGCGCCAGGATCTCGGCCTTGCCGCGCTCGTCGTGCGGTATGGCGACATGCGAATCGGCTTCCGCCCAGCCGTGGCCGGGAAAGTGCTTGCCGCAATTCGCCATGCCGGCCATCGCCAGCCCGTGGCACAGGTGTGACGCCAGCATGGCGACGACCCGCGGATCCGAGTGAAGCGCCCGATCGCCGATGACGCCGCTGCGCCCCCAGTCGAGATCTAGCACCGGTGTGAAGCTGAGGTCGACGCCATGGGCACGAAGCTCCGACGCAAGGACATAGCCGAACGAGGCGGCAACGCGGCAGGCCAGCAGCACGTCCCGGTCCCAGAGTTCACCCAGGCGTCGCATCGCCGGCAGGCGCGTGAAACCATTGCGAAACCGCTGCACGCGCCCGCCTTCGTGATCGACCGCGATCACGAGCGGCGGATCGCGCAGCGCGTGGATCGCCGAAGTCAGCCGGCACAGCTGCTCCGGAGACTCGAAGTTGCGCGCGAACAGAATCACCATGCCGACCAGCGGATGTTTCAGCCGATCGCGCTCTTCCGCTGAGAGCTCCAGCCCGTCGATGCCGACGACCACGGGTCCGAGCGTCATGCGCCCTCCTCGGCTTCTGCGATGGCGTAGGCCATCGCAAACAGGCGCTCGTCGGTGATGGAAACGTGCAGCTTCAGCTTCCGTCCCTGCGCGTACTGCCTCAGTTCGGCACTGCTGAGGAACACAATGGGCCGGCCTGAGGGTTCATTGACGATCTCGACAGCGCGCCAGGACATTGGGCTGCGCATGCCGAGCCCCAGCGCCTTGGAGATGGCTTCCTTGGCGGCAAAGCGGGTGGCGAGAAACGTCAGGCCGCGTTCGTCCGAACGCGCGCGCCGCGCGTGGTAGCGCTCGAGTTCGCGCGGACCCAGGATCCTGCGGGCGAAGCGTTCGCCAAAACGCAGGTACGCGGCGCGGACACGTGCGATTTCGATCAGGTCGGTGCCGACGCCGTAGATCACGATCAGGCCCCTGCCTTGCGGATTTCGGCGAGATACAGGCGCACGGTCGTTTCCAGGCCAAACTCGAGCGCATCTGCGATCAGGGCATGGCCGATCGAGACCTCGTCGGCGCGCACGGCACGCAGGAACGGCGCGAGGTTGTCGCGGTTGAGGTCGTGCCCGGCGTTGACACCGAGTCCGGCGCGCCGCGCCGCGCTGGCGGCGGCCACATAGCGATCGAGCACCTCACCCTGCGCCTTTGTTCCGAAGGCCTGAGCGTACGGTTCCGTGTAGAGCTCGATGCGGTTCGCACCCAGCGCCGCCGCGTGCTCCATGGCGTCGGGCACGGGATCCATGAAGAGG
>DAOMFI010000254.1:0-1809 GCA_035429725.1 Burkholderiaceae bacterium
AGGGGCGGCTATACGGAAGTGCGTGAACAGACAACTGTCGATTCTGTGCACGTCGTCGAGCCAGAGGTGAGATCACAGCAGTTCACTTGGTCGTAGTGCGGGAGGCGAGTTCACAACCGCCGCGTGGCGTGGGGTCGGGCGCTCGGAGCGCATGCCTCGACCGCGCCGTTCACCATGGTGGACATGCTGGACACTACGATCCAATGATCGTTAGAATGAATCTATGAGAGAGGCCAAGAACTTTCTGTACGAGCAGGTGGCGCGCATCGGCAAGGCGGTCGCCAGCCCGAAGCGGCTGGAACTGATCGAGCTGCTGTGCCAAGGCGAGAAGACCGTCGAGGCGTTGGCCTTGCAGGCCGACATCGGCGTCAAGCTGGCCAGCGCCCACCTGAAGGAATTGCGCGTCGCGCGCCTGGTCGAGACGCGCAAGGAAGGCAAGTACGTGCTCTACCGCTTGGCCGGCACGAGCGTCGCCGACCTGTGGGTCGAGCTGCGCTCGGCAGCGGAGGAACGCCTCGTCGAGCTGCAGGTCGCCGTCGCCGAGCTCGTCGTGCGTGGCGACGACCTCGAAGGCCTGGACCGCAAGTCGATCCTGAAGAAGGCCGCCGCCGGGGAAATCCTGGTGCTCGACGTGCGGCCGTCCGAGGAGTTCGCGGTGGCGCACCTGCCGCATGCACGCTCGCTGCCGTTGAGCGAACTGAAGAAGCGCCTGGCCGAGTTGCCCAAGGACGCCCCCGTGGTCGCCTATTGCCGCGGCCCGTTCTGTCTGATGGCCCGGGATGCGGTGGAGTTGCTGCGCAAGAAGGGCTACCGCGCGATGCACCTCAGCGACGGCGTCGCCGAGTGGCGCGCCCGCGGCCTGCCGATCGAAGGCTGACGCCGTGAAGACGCTGTTGATCCTCAACGATGCCCGCTACGGCAGCGAGCGCACCTACAACGGCGCGCGCCTGGCCGGCTCCCTGGCCAGGCAGCCGGAAGCCGAAGTGCGCGTCTTCCTGATCGGTGACGCGGCGGCGGCCGCGCACGCGAAGCAGAAGGTGCCGGCCGGCTTCTACAACCTCGAGCTCATGCTCGGTGCCGTCGTGCGGCATCGGGGCGTCATCGGCGTGTGCGGCAGCTGCATGGATGCGCGCGGCATCGCCGCCGAGGACCTCGTCGAAGGCTCACACCGCAGCAGCCTGGACGAACTGACCCAATGGACCACCTGGGCCGACAAGGTGCTGGTGTTCTGAACCCGGAGCCGACCATGTTCTTCCGCCAACGACCCGCGGCCAACGCCACCCTGTCCTACTTCTTCGGCTGCACCGGCATCGGCAAGTCGGTCGCCGTCGACGTCGTCGCCGGCGACGAGGACTGGTTCATCGCCGAAGCCGCCAAGGTGGGCGTGCCGATCTCGTACGTAATCGACACCCACGTGCATGCGGACCACTACTCCGGCGGGCCCGAACTCGCCCGCCGCGGCGGCGCGCCCTACGCGGTGCACGAGAGCAACCGCGGGCGCCTGGCCTTCGACTTCATGCCGCTGGCCGACGGCCAACGGCTCGATGCCGGCAACGTCGTCGTCGACGTGCTGCACACGCCGGGCCACACGCCGGACAGCATCTGCCTGCTGGTGCGCGACCTGAGGCGCGGCGACGAGCCCTGGTTCGTCATCACCGGCGACACGCTCTTCGTCGGCGCCGTCGGGCGGCCGGATCTGGCCGGACGCGAACGGGAGATGGCAGCGCTGTTGCACGAGACGCTGCAGCACCGACTGCTGACCTTGCCGGCCGAGCTCGAGATCTACCCGGGCCACCAGGCCGGCAGCGC
>DAOMFI010000255.1:0-1793 GCA_035429725.1 Burkholderiaceae bacterium
TCGACAAGACCGGCACGCTGACGGCAGGCAAGCCGCGCGTCGTGGCGGTCGAGGCCGATCAGCTGTTCGATCCTAAGACAGCCCTCGCGTTGGCCGAGGCGGCAAGCGCCGGCAGCAATCACCCTCTCGCCGGGGCTCTGCGCGAAGCTTTTGAACGCGAGGCCGGGCGGCACCCCGAAATGCTCCACCGCAAGGCGCTGGATCATCGCGTTCTGCCGGGCCGCGGCATCAGCTCGCGCCTGACAGACGAGGCCCACCCCGGAGGCGCGATCGAACTCGCGTTCGGCAATCAGCGCCTGATGTCGGAGTGGAAGGTGGACATCGCTGCGCTCGCCGCGCGTGCTGCGCACTTCGAGACCGAAGGGCGGACCGTGTCGTGGCTCGCACAGCGCACGCCGGCCGGGTCGCAGATGATCGGCATCGTCGCCTTCGGTGACCAGCCCAAGGTTCACGCCCGCGCGGCGATCACCGCGCTCGCCCAGTTGGGCATCGACACCACGATGATCTCGGGCGACAACGAAGGCGCGGCGCGCCACGTCGCGAAGACCCTCGGGCTCGCGCACTACGAAGCCAACGTCCTGCCGCGCGACAAGGCCAAGCGCGTTGAGGCGCTGCGTGCAGGCGGGCGCGTGGTCGCCATGGTGGGCGACGGCATCAACGATGCACCGGCGCTCGCGGCCGCCGACGTCGGCATTGCGATGGGCTCCGGCACCGATGTCGCGATGCACGCGGCCGGCGTCACCTTGCTGCGGCCGGACCCACGCCTCGTGGTCACGGCGATCGAGATCTCGCGCGCGACGGTACGCAAGATCCGGCAGAACCTGTTCTGGGCCTTTGTCTACAACTGCGTCGGCATTCCGCTGGCGGCGTTCGGCGTGCTGACTCCCGTCTTTGCCGGCGCGGCGATGGCGTTGTCGAGCGTTTCGGTCGTCAGCAACGCCCTGCTGCTGAAGCGCTTTCGCCCGCGCGCGGAGTTCGAAACACACCACACTCACGTTCCGCACGGCGCGCCACACTGAAGCAGCGTGCTGCAGGAATGTGCTCAGCCGGCCAGCGGCTTCTCGAAACAGACGCTGGTCGGATCACTGGTGTACGGGGCGAAGGTCGCGATCCGGCGATAGCCGCAGGCTTTGTACAGCCGCAGCGCTGCCTGCTGTCGATTGCCGGTCTCGAGCCGCAGTACTCGGTATCCGAGGCGCTGCGCGTGCGTCTCCAGTTCGGCGAGGATGAGCCGTGCGACGCCGAGACGCCGGTGCGACGGCACCACATAGAGCCGCCTGACTTCGGCGCTGTGCTCATCGAGCGGCCGCAGTGCGCCCATGCCCACCGCCAACGTGTCGACATGCGCAACGAGGTAGATCCCGCGCGCCGGTGTTGGCGGATTGGTGGGCCAGGTGGCAGCGGCTTGCTGCAGGTCCGGATAAAGCGCCCGCACTTCTTCGGCCGCTGCGCGCAGCAGGGTCAGCGCGGCGGGTCCTTGCGGGTCCGCGGCTTCGATCCGAATGCGCCCAGTGGTCAATGGACGGTCACGCGCCTGCGATGCGACACTTCGGCCATCGCGTGAGTGTCCGGTTCAGCGTGCTACGGCGCGCTGGTCGCAACGCATGCGTGCGATCGCACCACGCTATGAAGCGGGCAACTGGTCGAATTCGACCACCGCCGATCCGATCGAAAAGCTTGCGCCAAAGCCCACCATCAGGGCGGTCTGGCCGCGCTCGGCGAGCCCCGAGCGAACCAACTGATCGAGCAGCAGCGGAATGCTGGCGCTCGAGGTATTGCCCGTATCGGCGAAC
>DAOMFI010000256.1:0-1676 GCA_035429725.1 Burkholderiaceae bacterium
TACCTGCTGCACAAGATGCTGCGGGTGACGAAGGGCGGCGAGGAAGTGAAGATGAGCAAGCGCGCCGGCACCTACGTGACGCTGCGCGACCTGCTCGAATGGGTCGGCCGCGATGCGACGCGCTACTTTCTGGTCGCACGCAAGGCCGACGCCGAGTTCACCTTCGACGTCGATCTGGCGCTGTCGCAGTCCGAGGACAACCCGGTGTACTACGTGCAGTACGCCCACGCGCGCATCTGCTCGGTGCTGCAGCAGGCAACAGAGAAGGGTTACGCCGCGCCGGACACCACCACCGCGCTCAACACCGACCTCACGCCGCTTGCGAGCGCGCGCGAGCAGACGCTGCTCAGCCGGCTGGCCCAGTTCCCCGACCTGCTCGCGGAAGCCGCCGACGAACTTGCGCCGCACCAGCTCGCTTACTACCTGAAGGACCTCGCGGCCGACTTCCACGGCTACTACAACGCGGAGCGTGTGCTGGTCGACGATGAGGGCGTGCGCAACGCCCGGCTGGCACTGCTGCTCGCGACGCGCCAGGTGCTGCGCAACGGGCTCGCGATACTCGGCGTCTCGGCCCCGGAAAAGATGTAGCGCAGGGGGTCGCCCGCGACCGGCAGGCCGCTCGCAAGGGCTTCGGGCTCGATCCTGCGATGGGCTCGGGCGTCGGACGGCCACGTGCGCGACCCCAAGTAAACTTCGCGCATGACTCATTCAACTCCACGCCGGCAGCGCGGCGGCACGGTGCTCGGATTCATCCTTGGGCTGGTTCTGGGCCTCGGTATCGCCGTCGCGGTGGCGCTGTACATCACGAACGCCCCGGTGCCTTTCGTGAACAAGGTGCGCCCTGCCAGCGAGAACGTGAATCCGGCCGCCGGCGGGCAGTTGCCCGACCCCAACAAGCCGTTGCAGCCGCCGATGCCGGCTCGTTCCGGCACGACGGGCGCCGTGCCGACGGTCGACCCCGCGACTGATCCCAAGGCGGCCCCGCCGCCGCCCGAGAAGGGCGTGGCGGCCGTCATTCCGGACGATGGCTCGCGCTACATGCTGCAGGCGGGCGCCTTCAAGTCGCCCGACGATGCCGATGCGATGCGTGCGCGACTGGCGCTGATGGGGTTCGACGCGAAGATCTTCCCGCGCGAGCAGGACGGCCAGACGCTTTATCGCGTGCGCCTCGGGCCCTACGGCAACATCGAAGACGTCAACCGCATGCGCAAGACCATGGCGGAAAACGGCATCGATGTGCAACTCATCAAGGTGCGTTGACCCTCGGCCAGCCGGGTATTTCGTCGGTACGGGTGAACCCTTGTCGGCGGCCGCGGTCGCAGATTCGTTAGTGTCCTTTCAAGCCGGCCCGCCGGCCGAACTTCTGGAGAACCCGAAATGCCGTTATCCCGCCGCAGCCTGCTGATCGCTTCCGTCGCGACGGCCACCGCTCCGTTGCTGACGCACGCCCAGCCCGCCGCCCGCGCGCCGCAGGAGTTGAAGGACTACACGGTGCTCAAGACACCGGTGCCGGTCGAGTCAGGCGCCAAGATCGAGGTGCTCGAGTTCTTCCAGTACTCCTGCCCGCACTGTGCCTCGTTCGAGCCGTACCTGGCGGCGTGGAAAAAGAAGCTGCCCTCCGACGTCGAGTACAAGCGCATCCCGATCGCGTGGGACAACAGCACGATGCCGCACGT